>CAZRLC010000144.1:0-1021 GCA_964600975.1 uncultured Ruminococcus sp. | reverse complement strand
ACTCAACGTGAGCTGTGTTGATTGTGATACCACGCTCTCTCTCTTCGGGAGCCTTATCGATGTTAGCATAATCAACGAACTCTGCGTCACCACCGAGGTTAAGAACCTTAGTGATAGCTGCTGTAAGAGTAGTCTTACCGTGGTCAACGTGACCGATAGTACCAATGTTAATATGGGGCTTATTTCTTTCAAATTTTTCTCTTGCCATTTTTGAAAATCCTCCTTAAAAGATATATTTAGGGCTTAAGACAAAATCATTGTACCAATTTTGCTTAAAAATTGCAATAGATTTGTTAAAAATTATAGGCTCAGCACCTTAAAAGAGGGCAAATCAGTCCTCTTTCTTAGTTGTAAGCTTCTCTGCAATGTTCTTGGGAACCTCTGCATAGTGGCTGGGCTCCATTACATACTGACCACGGCCCTGTGTCTTGGAACGAAGGTCTGTAGCGTAACCGAACATCTCAGAAAGGGGAACGTTAGCTGTAACGCGGGTAATACCGTTGTCTGCTTCCATTCCTGAGGGGAGACCACGACGGGAGTTGATATCACCGATAACATCACCGAGATACTCATCGGGAACGATAACAACAACCTTCATGATGGGCTCCAGAAGTACAGGGTCTGCCTTCTTCATAGCCTCTTTGAAAGCCATAGAACCGGCAATCTTAAAGGCCATTTCAGAGGAGTCAACCTCATGGTAAGAACCATCATAGAGCTCTACCTTAACGTCAACAACGTTGTAACCTGCAACAGTACCTGTGAGCATTGCGCCCTGGATACCCTGGTCAACAGCGGGGATGTATTCCTTGGGAACTACACCGCCAACAACAGCGTTAACGAACTCGTAACCCTTTGTGGGGTTGGGATAAACTCTGAGCTTAACGTGACCGTACTGACCCTTACCACCGGACTGACGTGCGTACTTGGTGTCAACCTGTGCTTCCTGACGGATGGTCTCTTTGTAAGCAACCTGAGGCTTACCGATGTTAGCCTCAACCTTGAACTCACGAAGGAGACGGTC
>CAZRLC010000143.1:0-1027 GCA_964600975.1 uncultured Ruminococcus sp. | reverse complement strand
TGGATCTGACAACGGAAACCTGGACAACTGTGGTGGATGCCTACACCGCGCTGATCATGCGGGTACAGCATTATTATCCGGATGCGGAATTTGTGGTTCTGCTGCCCTACAGCACCGCAAGCAACTCCGATGCCATAACGGAAAAATACACCTCCGTTTTCGCGCAGATCTGTGACCACTATGGCGTGACCTGTATCGATCTGAACGACTGCGGTATTTCCGTATCCGACTTGCCGGATGGTACCCATCCCAATGCCGAGGGTATGGACTATATCAGCAATGCGGTGCTGGATGTGCTGCTGGGCGAGGGCGAAATGGAACCGGGTGAGAATGTGGTGTATTCCGTGACCCATGAGCTCTCTGGTGCCGGGGCCGGCCTCCACTATTACAAGGGCGTTTCCGCCGGAAGACCCTTCACGGAAACCATCTCCGGTGACGACCTGGCTGTTACCGTCACCATGGGTGGTGAGGATATTTCGGACTCTGCCTATGCCGATGGCCTGATCTTCATCGAAAATGTTACGGGCGAACTGGTTATTACCGCCAAGGGCGCATTCAACGCGGATGGCCACCTCCAGCAGTTACCGGATAACATCTGCGCCGGAACCAACCTGTGGACAGTGTTGGAGCCGGAGAATATCTACTACACCGCAACCGGCTGGGGCAACAATAGCAATTCCAATTATTCCGTAACTTTCCCTGTAGCAGCCGGTGACAGAATCTGGGCTACCTCTTTCGGCGCAGCCGAAGAGAACGGTTATTCAGCCGCGGGTGTACGGATTACTTGGTTTGGTGAAAACGGCGTTCTGGATTCTATGACCCGGGAGCGTGTTTACGAAGAATTCGCCGCCAATGGCTATGTGACAGCCCCCGAGGGCGCAATGGCTCTGAATGTTCCTATGGTCTCCAATGCCGGAACCTGGGAGCTGTATATCCTGAACGCGGAGCATGATTACGAATCCGTAATTACCGCCCCCACCTGCACCGAGCAGGGCTATACCACCTACACCTGCGCCTGCGGCGACAG
>CAZRLC010000142.1:0-1034 GCA_964600975.1 uncultured Ruminococcus sp. | reverse complement strand
TGGCGTGGGAATAACCTGCAGCTTTAACCTTAGCCCAGTTGATGTCACCCTGCCATGTTGACACATCAATACACTTTATTTCAGCCATTGTCGATATCCTCCTCAAAAAATTCGAGTGGTAATTCACTCTCAGGTACAACTTTAACCTGTGAAAAATCATAATCTTTAACAAGCACGACAACCGGCTTGTAATCAGAATCGCTATGCTCGGGCAAATGGATATAATAACCCTCGTCTGCTACGAGCATTACGCTTTTTCCGTTTGCTTTGTCTATAGCTTTTACATTTTCTATATCTTCAGGATACATACCCTACCTCCTTTATCTTATGCCACATTCCAGTTTTTGTCTGCAATCTGCTGAAGCTGGGTCTCGGTAAGCTTTGCAATGGTACTTGCGTTGAGAGTCAAGGTAAGTGCATCTGAGTTGCTTAAATCCGCTAAGCCGTCAACAATTGACTGTATTGTTTCATCATTGAGTTTTGAGCAAAACGACAAAGACATATTCACCTTAATTGTTTTTGCAACAACTCTAAAATTCTCGATATTTGTTGCATAATTAAAAGTGTTTGATATAGCTGTTGCTGATGAAAAATTAATAGGATTTCCCTCGATAGATTTCAGACTGCGTCTAAACTGAAATGTTTGAGAAAAGTATTTACA
This sequence comes from uncultured Ruminococcus sp., assembly GCA_964600975.1. Taxonomy (GTDB): domain Bacteria; phylum Bacillota; class Clostridia; order Oscillospirales; family Acutalibacteraceae; genus Ruminococcoides. The sequence continues at coordinate 373 of CAZRLC010000142.1, read as the reverse complement.
TTGCGAAAAATCACAGTCAAAAATTACGGTTTCAAGCGTACCGTAATCAGATGAATTAACACCCAGAAAAGCAAAGTTTGTGTTTTCTATCGGCACATCGCTTTTTACTGTTAAAACCTTAACCTTTCGGAAAATCAATTCCTTAAAGGACTCCGCCAAAGAAGTCAGGTTCGGTACATACATAACGGTTTCTTCCTCTGCCCACGAGTCATCTTTAATCATCACTTTAGTTGTATGGTTTGCCCACTCCATATTCGCAGGAATACCACTATCAGATATACTCTCTACCTTACTTGCAAAGGTATCGAGTGTATCAGTATCGGAAACATCTACACCCTTGTTAATTATAGCCGTTTTAAGGTCGGCTTTTGTC
>CAZRLC010000141.1:0-1070 GCA_964600975.1 uncultured Ruminococcus sp. | reverse complement strand
GCAAAAAAGCCAGCTTTGAATTTGAATATTTCAATGGTGGTTCTGCTTTGGAAATTGCTTCAAATTAGAAGGCATATTTTTTGTCCTTAAAAAGCGAAAAAACTTGAAAATCAAGGCTTTGATAAGGATGGTCGAGAAAAGCAAGTAAAATCAAGGCTTTGTGGACAGTGACAGACAATGCAACCATCCAAAATTGAATATGTTTACAGAGCAGGGATACCATTTTCACGAATGATATCCCTTTTCTGTTGTCTTTCGCTCTCACATAAGCGAGGCATGGCACAGGCCGCAGGCATAAAAACCTGTGGCTTTTTTTGTTGCCATTATGAAAGGAGCCGGATAAATGAACTTGAATGAAGCGGAAAAGAGAATGGTCTATCAGATTGAAAGTACCAATCAGGTGGCTGCTCTGAATGAGATTTACATGACCTGGCGCTATGTACCAAACCAGGCCATGAAGGATACGGCGGAAAGCCTTTTGAGAAAGCTCCGCCCCCTCTCCGATAAGGAGTGTATGGATGTGATCCGGGAGGTTCAGCAGAATTACCGTCTCCCCGGCAAGGCAAGGACGATCGGAGAAATGCTGGCAGAAGCCAGGCAGCAATCCGGCGCCCAGAAGCTGGCCGGTCACGATATCATGGCCCTGGAACGTTTCGATCCCGATACCCGACACATGATCGTCTTTGATGTTCTTTCCCATGAGTCCCCTATGGGCTATAAGGGAGACAAAATGCGTCTGTTCCTGACCGAAGCCGGATACGGCAAAGCCCTGGAGAACCAGGACAAAGGGTTTATCAAGATCAAGAACCATGCGAAGGTCATAGCCGGAAACCTCCGATATGACCACAAAGACCGTGAGTTGTAGAGATATCCCGAAAACTGTATCAAAAAGAGTGGATAATCTGCTGTTCCTTCCTCCGTGTGTCTCGAACCGCAGGGGGCATGGATGTTTTCCCATGTGGAGGATATCAGAGGGATACAGACGGAGGAAACACCGAAAATCAACACTTTTCAAACCATGAGGAAGGAGGTATCAGGCATGGCAGTTTTCCGCATAGAAAAGACCCGTG
>CAZRLC010000140.1:0-1089 GCA_964600975.1 uncultured Ruminococcus sp. | reverse complement strand
GTTCCCATTCGGCGAGGTCATGTTTGTACTGGCTGACAATCTTTTCTGCCTTTCGGTATGTGGCTGTGAATGCCTGCACATCGGGATATCCGTCCTCTTCCAGAATAGTAGGCAGTGCGTCCAGCCTTTGCCGGATCTCCTGTTCCAGTGCCTTGATTTGGCTTTCCATCTCCTTGCGCTCTTTGCCTTTGAAGGTACCCTTGATATCCGTAAGCTGCGCCTGCAGCGCCGGGAGCTTCACATCCTGCAAGATACGGATTGCTTTCGCTTCTGCCTGGGCCTTTGCCATCAGCTTTTGCATATGCCGGAATTCTGCTATATCCAGTTGCAAAGCGGGCTTGGGCGGCATTGCTTTCTCCCGGATCATGGCTTGCAGCAGTTCCTTTGCTGTGTGGACGATCTTTCGGAACAGTTCCGGCAGCCAGCCATGCTTGGTCACGGAGTCTGCGGCCTTGTTGTGGATCTCCTCATTTTTTAGTTCGATGATGGTTTCTTCCGCAATACCGGACAGCAATGCCATGTCCGCTGTTCGGTTCCATTCCTGCCTTGTGGCATTGTCCGCTTCGATCTCCGCCGCCTTGGGGTTGTTCTTGCCAATCTTTTTGGTGGCAAGGTACACACCGTTGGGATCAAACACATTTAGGTGCTGTGTCGGATCGGAGATATGGCGGTTGATCAAATCGGTATAGATTTCTTTCAGATTGTGTAAAAAGCCTTTGTCTTTGAACCGTTCATCCTTGGGGGTGAACATATGCTGTTCGTAGATTTCGCCTTTCTTAATGACCGTGCATCCCGGTCTGATTTTCCCATCCTCTCCGGTGATTTCTTTCTTGGTGCGTACCCGCTTGCCGGTTTCGTCATAGAACACGCTGCGGCTGGCGATCTTGATATCCGGCTCCGGGAGAAGTGTCCGTTCACTGAATATCAGGTGTATGTGGTAGTTGGTCTTGCGCTTGTTGTGGTGGAGTGCGCTGACGCATTCTACACCGTACCGCCTGTGAAATTCCTCCGTAAACTCCTTCAATACCTCTTGGGGGTCATAGGTGGTGTACACCTCCGGCAGGGCAATGATCAGCTCTCTGGCTTCGA
>CAZRLC010000139.1:0-1095 GCA_964600975.1 uncultured Ruminococcus sp. | reverse complement strand
GGAAGAAGCCTGCCGGTACCGCGTGGATTTTATGTGGCTGCTGGAGGACGAACCGATTCCTGACCATGCAACGCTTGCTCGTTTCCGCAAACGCTGCGCGGGAGTTATTGAAGGCCTGTTCTACCAGTATGTGCAGTTGCTGGACCAGCAAGGAGAGACCGACCACGAGACGGTATTTATTGACGGAACGAAAATAGAAAGCTGCGCTGGTCGATATACGTTCTGTTGGCGCGGAACTATAGAGAAGAATCTGCAGAAAGTGCGGGAAAAAGCAAAGGCACTGGCAAACATAAGCAAGCTGGAGGAGTTGCAGCGTCTTCTGTCGGAGTGCAAGGAAACGATAGAATTTGTTTCCGGAAAAGGGCGGCACAAAAGTGAAGAACAGCGTCGGTGGGAAGAGTTGGATGAGCTGAGACAGCGATGGGAACGCTATGAAGAATCCTTGCAAATCATGGGTTCTGACCGGAACAGTTACTCAAAGACAGATCCCGACGCAACCTTTATGCGGATGAAGGAAGACCATATGCGAAACGGCCAACTAAAGCCCGGTTACAATGTCCAGATCGCAGTAAACAGCGAGTACATAACCGGTGTGGAGATATTCTCAAACCGAACCGACTCCGGAACGTTGATTCCATTCCTGACCAGGATGCAGAAAATGCAGCAGGCCAAGTACAACGAGGTCACGGCAGATGCCGGATATGAGAGCCTGGAGAATTATTTATTTCTGGAACAAAACGGTCAAGTGAGTTTCATTAAGCCAACAAATTACGAAGCGAAGAAGACTGCTAAATTCAAAAAACAGATCGGTCGTATTGAGAATATGCAATACAACGCAGAAGAAGATTGTTTTATCTGCGCAGAAGGCAGAAAACTTCCGTTGAGACGAGAGTGTACCGAATTGGAAGACGGGCATTTTGTAACCACAGCCTTTTATCGCTGTGAAAGCTGTAAAGATTGTCCGAAGCGTGATGCTTGCTGCAAGGCAAAGGCTCCGGAGCAACCAAAGGAACTTACTTTGCGCAAGACCTTTTGGGAAAAGCGTGCGGTATCTCAAAAGAACATTACCAGCGAACGAGGGATCTACTTGAGAAT
>CAZRLC010000138.1:0-1098 GCA_964600975.1 uncultured Ruminococcus sp. | reverse complement strand
AGTTACGAGTCTTTTTCTTAGATATTATGCTATGCTCGGATACTCCTGATGTAGCCTTTCCAGAAACTCCTCTTCCGTTTTGCTTTCCTGCAGTATATCCGTAATTCTGCCAATTGTCCGGAAGACTTGCTCTTCTTCCATCATCTCCGTGTGTTCGATTATATCTGTAATCATTCGCATCGTAAAACCGGATATCATCCTCTTCCTGCACTCGTTGTAAAGTTTTAAGGAAATATACGCACGATTCTCTATAGCTACCTTTTCTTCTTCCTTCACGAAAAACAACTCCTTTAATATATTCGGCATAATCTTCATTTGGTGCATTTTGGAAAAACACACCCCCTTTTGAACTAAGGGGGTGCAAATTCATTTTAGGGGGTGCATTATTTGTCTGGGGGATGCACATTACTTTTTAGCCCGAATCTTCCGGAGAATCTTTTTGAGAATGGATTCTTTTGCCTGAACAGGAGGATAATCACAGAAGCAAACACCTTCATTTAAAAACGCAATAAATTTATATTGATAGTCTATTTTATCGATGTAGCCGGATTCAGCCTCGTCAAAAAGATCACCCATAAGATACATAGTATGCCAAGGTTCATCGAAATAGCGTTCTGTGTAGACTGCTAATTTGTACATCAAGCTTGTGATTTCAGCCATCGGCATAGACTCTTCATAATATTTTATTTTTAGAAATGAAATCACAAGTTCAAACACTGTTTTATCGTAGTCAATATCGATATCTTTTGTTTGCAAAAGATATTCGTTTAATGTGGACAGCATTTTCTTATCATCGCTGCTTGATGTTGATAATTCCAGCACAATATCCGAAAGGGGATTCTGTTCTATGAGCGCATTGTCAATATATTTCTGTAGTTCATCATTATATCCGCACAACAACAAAAGTTTAAAGTACACTGCATACTCAAATGTCATATAGATTCCTCCTTTCTAAAACAACTATACCATAAAAGCTCAAATCTTTCAACGATTACCGCCTGTAATTTAACGATTACCCCTATAAATCAACGAGTATGGTTGTGATTTAACGATTATCTGTATTTTAACGATTTGAAATGGAAGAAAATGCAACAGTAA
>CAZRLC010000137.1:0-1109 GCA_964600975.1 uncultured Ruminococcus sp. | reverse complement strand
CTCAAGTCATATACATGGCGCAACCTCGAAACAAATGGTAAGTTTACCAAGAATGACAAGCTTTCTTTCATCTCTGATGAGATGCTTATAGTTGGATGCGATATAGGCAGTGAAACCCATTATATCAGGGCCATCGACACCAGAGGAAGGGAACTGAGCAGTGAGGCTTTCCGTTTTAGCAATAATGAGGCAGGTTTTGAGATGGCGAAGACCTGGGTGCTGAATCTTGCAGCAATAAGTGATAAGAAGCAGATAGTGTTAGGTCTTGAACCAACAGGACACTACTGGTTTGCACTGGCTGCATGGATGATTTCAAACGGAATCAGTGTTGTTCAGGTAAATCCCTATGCGGTAAAGCAGAGCAAAGAGATTGAAGATAACAGCCAGCTTAAGGATGACAGAAAAGATCCGAAGCTGATAGCGAATCTTGTGAAGGACGGTAATTATGGAATGCCCTATCTTCCGGAAAAGCTGTATGCGGATTTAAGAAGGTTATCCATGTTCCGGGACCAGCTGACAGAGGACAGAATCAGACACATTAACAGACTTCACAGGGAGCTGAAGATATATTTTCCGGAATACATGGACGCATTCGGAAAGATTGACGGAGCCTTTGCCCTGGAGGTACTGAAAACGGCTCCTATGCCGGAAGATATCCTTGCACTTGGAGAAGATGGTCTGCGAGAGATTTGGCATGAAGCAAAGCTCAGAGGACGCGGGTACAGCAGAGCCAAAGAAATCGTGGAGTATGCAGGTTCAAGTGTAGGTCTGAAGGATGGTACCGATGCCGGAAGGGAAGCTGTGAAGTGGTTTGCCGGACAGATAGTAAATCTGGATGCGCAGCTGGCAGAGATTGAAAGTACCTTGCACAGGAAGTGCATGGAGATTCCCCATGCGGAAAACATCCTTGAAATCAGAGGCGTTGGAGAAAACATTCTGTCCGGAATACTGGCAGAAATGGGTGATATCAGTCGTTTTGATGATGCAAAGGAAATCCAAAAATTAAGCGGAATGAGTCTGGTGGCAAGCAGCTCTGGCAAACATAAGGGGCAGACGAAAATAAGCCACAGGGGACGTAAGCGTCTGAGATACTGGCTGTTCCAGGCTGC
>CAZRLC010000136.1:0-1141 GCA_964600975.1 uncultured Ruminococcus sp. | reverse complement strand
TTTCTTGTGATGGGATTTTTGCTCGTCGGACCCGAATTCGGTGCGAAAACGGTCTATACCACAATTCTTGTACCCGCATCGCTCGGTGTTTTCGAGATAATCTTCCCGAATTTTCAATCGCTGACCGAGGATCCTCTGCTCGATATGATCTGCTATCTCCTTGTCGTCGGTCTTGCAATGGCAATTCTGTTTTCCGTCAACGCCTCGTCGGGCGGACTCGACATCGTTGCAAAGATCATGAACAAGCACCTCAAGATGGAGCTCGGAACCGCAATTTCCGTCTCGGGCTTGGTGGTTGCTTTTTCCTCCGCGATCTGCTACGATACAAAAACCGTCGTGCTCAGCGTTCTCGGTACATATTGCAGCGGTATGATCGTTGACAGATTTATCTTCGGCCTCAACATCAAACGCCGCGTCTGTATAATCTCGCAGGAGCATAACGACACCATCGTCGATTATCTGCTCCACACGCTCCACAGCGGCGCGACGCTTTATGAGAGCTTTGGCGCTTATGACGGAACCAAACGCACCGAGATCGTCACGATAGTTGACAAAAACGAATACCGCAAGCTGATGGAGTTCGTCAAAAAGACCGACCCCAAGGCGTTTGTCACCGTCTATTCGGTAAATGAGCTCCGTTATCAACCGAAAATTAAAAGGTAGGGAAGTGCAGAGTTAAGAGTGCAGAGTGCAGAGTTGAGGAAGATTTCCTCGCTTTGCTCAGAAATCATATTAATAAAAATACTTTTCGAGCTTGCGAGAAAAGTTACCTCACTTCTTACTTCTTCACTATTACCTCTTACCTAAAAAATGAAAAGGACATAAAAATGAAAAACCTTGAACAACATCTTCTCCCCCTCATCCTCGAGGCGGGCAAAATTATGACGGGCGCGCGCGATATTGAGGGCGCGGTCAGCGAAAAGGGCGGCGACGCGGCTAATATGGTCACAATTTTTGACGTCGCTGTACAGAATTTCCTTATGACCGAGATCACGAAGCTCATTCCCGATGCCTTCTTCTTCGCAGAGGAAAAGGAAAACAATGCCGAGGATCTTATGCGCGACTATTGCTTCGTCATCGACCCGATCGACGGAACCTCGAATTTCGTGCACGAATATAAGCACTCCTGCATCTCGGTTGC
>CAZRLC010000135.1:0-1169 GCA_964600975.1 uncultured Ruminococcus sp. | reverse complement strand
CACCTTCCTTTACAAGTGAGGCGAGTTGTGTGCCGACTCTTACATAGGTGATTTTTTCAAATAAATATATAGAAGAACAAAACTTTGTGAAAAATTCCACAAAATCCAATAAAAACTAAGGGATTTTGATGGTTTTCACTTTACAACCTTAAATAAAAGTGATATTATTTATGGTGGTACATAGTGTACCGAGAATGTAGTATTATGCGAGTATATCGCATTGATTATTCAAGGAGGTTATTCCAATGGCAAGAAAAAGAAAGACCATGGACGGCAACAACGCTGCGGCTCACGTTTCCTATGCGTTTACTGAGGTAGCTGGTATTTATCCTATCACTCCCTCCAGCCCCATGGCAGACTACGTTGACCAGTGGTCCGCACAGGGCCTCAAGAACATCTTTGGTACAACCGTTAAGGTTGAGGAGATGCAGTCCGAGGCTGGTGCAGCAGGTACCGTTCACGGTTCTCTGAATGCAGGTGCTCTGACCACAACCTACACAGCATCCCAGGGACTTCTGCTTATGATTCCCAACATGTACAAGATTGCAGGTGAGCTCCTGCCCTCTGTATTCCACGTATCTGCAAGAACAGTTGCTTCCCACGCACTTAACATTTTTGGCGACCACTCTGACGTATATGCTTGTCGTCAGACAGGTTTTGCAATGCTTGCTGAGACTAACACTCAGGAGGTTATGGACCTTGGTGCAGTAGCACACCTTGCTACTATCAAGAGCTCTGTTCCTTTCATTAACTTCTTCGATGGTTTCAGAACCTCTCACGAGATTCAGAAAATCGAGGTTTGGGATTTTGACGACCTTAAGGAAATGTGCGATATGGAGGCTGTTGAGAAGTTCCGTAAACGTGCTCTCAACCCCGAGCGTCCCGTAATGCGTGGTTCTCACGAAAACGGCGACATCTTCTTCCAGCACAGAGAGGCATGTAACAAGTACTACGAGGCAGTTCCCGGCATCGTTGAGGAGTACATGCAGAAGGTTAACGCAAAGCTCGGTACAAACTACCAGCTCTTCAACTACTACGGTGCAGAGGATGCAGAGCGTGTTATCATCGCTATGGGTTCAATCTGTGACGTAGCAGAAGAGGTTATTGACTATATGAACGCTCAGGGCGAGAAGGTTGGTCTTGTTAAGGTTCGTCTGTACAGACCCTTC
>CAZRLC010000134.1:0-1201 GCA_964600975.1 uncultured Ruminococcus sp. | reverse complement strand
AAATAAGTAATTTTTCCATTTTAGTATGCTCCTTTACAATGGTACCGGGTTTATTGGTTAGGCTTGAGAGTACCTCAAGCTCGATTCCGTATTTTTTAGCAAGTTCTACAGAACGGTTGTTGAGAACCTGTGCACCTAAGGTGGCAAGTTCCAGCATTTCGTCGTAGGAAATTTCTGAAAGCTTGATAGCACCGGGGACTTTTCTGGGGTCTGCGGTGTAGACACCCTCAACATCGGTGAAAATCTGGCACAGGTCTGCATGCATTGAAGCGGCAATAGCAACTGCGCTGGTGTCTGAGCCGCCACGACCAAGAGTGGTAACGTCGTCGTGCTTGTCAAGACCCTGGAAACCTGCAACAACAACGATGTTCTTCTTGGAAAGCTCGTTGCGGATTCTTGTGGGGTCTACCTTCTGAATACGGGCGGTGGTGTGGTTAGAGGAGGTGCGGAACCCTGCCTGCCAACCTAAAAGAGAAACTGCAGGACAGCCCATACTCTGAATAGCCATAGCAAGTAAGGAAATAGAAATTTGCTCACCTGCGGCAAGAAGCATATCTCTTTCTCTGCCTGATGCATTGGGGTCGATTTCTTTGTACTTTTCAATCAGGTCGTCGGTTGTATCACCCTGTGCAGATACAACAACTACCACATCGTTACCCTTTTTATAGGTGTCGGTTACGATTTTCGCTACATTGCGGACACGGTCTGCATCAGCAACAGAGGAACCGCCGAACTTCTGTACGATTAAACTCATTTCTTTCAATACCTTTCTTTATGGATTAAAGTTAAAGATTACCCAGTCTGATTAAAGAGCGGACTTTGACACCCTGTGCCTCAAACTCATCTTTTGCTTTTAGAATATCACCATAGGGCATCTCCTCGTTTGTAACAAAGGCAAACTCTTTTGTGGGAGCGTCGGCTTTTTCAAGAGGAGTGATATTTCCCAAAGACTTCTTTACTATATTATATGCACCCGCTACATCCTCGGCTTCACAACGGAGGTAGACCTTAGTGAGGGACTGTCTGTAGTCTGCAACACACTCATCGGTGGAGTCAGACCAGAACAGATACTTACGAGCCTTGAGATGCTTACAGCAGTCTACTGTATCGGCAACAACAGCAGAAGCGGTGGGCAGTTTACCTGCACCCTTGCCGTAGAACACTACATCGCCTGTGCAGTCGCCGCGAACCATAATGCCGT
>CAZRLC010000133.1:0-1221 GCA_964600975.1 uncultured Ruminococcus sp. | reverse complement strand
ATCCATTTTTTCATATCCCTTACCTCATTTTTGTACACCTTGTGCTTTTTTGTAACAATATTCTATCATAAGACATAGAAGCTTACAATTCGCATACATTTATTGCCTGATATCAATATATCCCATTTCCAAAGCAGTCTCACTAAACTCAAACCCACTGCTGTAATTATCCAGATTCAGGTACATCATCGGTAAAACCTCTTCTTCTACAATAAATCCCATGTGTACCTTTACTGTTTCACCTGCCTTAATGGATGGAATATAATTATTATTTCTTTCGCCGCCATGCACGTCATAATAAAACATCTCCCCATCAAACCATTCGGTATAACCACGATCTATATTTTCATCGTTCTGTTTCTTGTCCCAGATAACCAGTTCCTCTCCATCTTCAACTACTTTTAACAAGGCACCATTAAAAATTGCCTCTTCCAAATCCTCATCTCCGTCATTGGTATAAGCAACAGTCACATACACAAGCTTAAGCGGTACGCTTTCTGTTTTCAGCACTTCATCTACGGTATCCACACCATTGCCCCGCTTATAATATGTTTTTTCTCCCTCCAGCAAATTTCCCTCTTCATCTATCACTTCCATATAAAGCAGCATATCTCTATCCATATACTCCGGCGAAAGAACATTAATATCATCAAATACCTCTACTTTTTCTACGCAGGCAGTTAAATTACCCGCCTGAACTGTTTCTCCAATTTCCCGCGTCACAAAATCTTCCTTTAACATATGGTAATCATTGTCTTCCACCAGCTCATACACTTCTGTAATACTCTCTATATACCTACTCCATGTCCAATCCTTCACAATTGATTTTCTATCATCCGCTTCTGTTGCAGGACGTAATGTGATTCCCTCTACAAATTTAACTGCCTCTTCCTTTGGTGTTTCGCTGCCAATAAAAAGTTCCATCACATAATGTACTTCCGGATAGAAAACATACATCTTCTTAAAAGGATTCATTCCGTTCTCTGCAGCCACTTTTTCTAAATAAATAACTTCTCTTCCCCCTATGACAAGTTCTTCCTGATACGCAATATCCTCGTCAAACATTTCAAACGCATCATCTCCTAAATCCATTGCATAAAAAACAAAGGAAAAGCCATTTTTCTTTTCTCATAATGGCATAGCACTCATTTATCAGAATCTTTATTAACCAAGTCTTTGCGTACTGCTCCTTTTTCAAGGTATGTATCTTAGAAAATGCCT
>CAZRLC010000132.1:0-1224 GCA_964600975.1 uncultured Ruminococcus sp. | reverse complement strand
ATCTGCTTCCATTTAAAAGAACTGCCAAAATATTGATTAAGTATGACGTTATCTTCAGAAAAACTACACATCATATAGTCTTCCCAGGATGCTTGTGATTCAGAAAGGACAGCGGTGCTTTCTTGCGGAAGTATGTCATATAACTCTTCAAGATTGGCGTTTATTTCATTTTCCCATAACTCAACATATTTTTTTTCAATCTCTTCAAACTCCCTTGTAGTCATCGCTGAAGTTATCTCTTCATTATAAGATTTATCAATTTCATTATCATTAATCCACCTATTAAATTCACTATTATTTGGATCTGTCAACGAATAGATATCATAATTATTTTGATTATTTAATAAATTTTCGTTAACTTGAGAATCAGTGTGTTTTTGATTGCATCCTAAAAAAAACAATAAAATTAAAATAGCACAGAAAAATAATGTACAGTATTTTTTCACCATTACCACATCCTATCTTCATTCCTATAATATGTTCCATACAAAAACATATCTGCTTCATCCATTCGCCTACGCCATAATCCTAAGCTTTTCTCATTGTTAGAATAAATAACTGTTGTAAAAGCATCGTAAGGATTTGCTCCAGCTACAATATCATCCATAACTCCCATAAAACATGATCCGGAATTAAATGCAAGACTAACAAATGCATCATATTCATGCTGATCCCATATAACACCAATAGAATTCGAGTAGGATGTTACCCATTGTTCAAATCCCCGCAAATCATTTGCAAAAAGTTCTTTTGCTGTTTCTTCAGATATTTTTGTAAAGTATTCGTTCTCTGTAATCAAATGCCCATAACCTATCGTAAGGCCACCATAGCCATCGTCATAAGGCTCAGAATAGAATCCACCCTCATAGCCCGTCATAAAAACAATAAGTTCATCTGATGCTGATTCTGGTTGTTTTGGAGGAAGTAAACAACACTCCGATTGACCACATGTTAAACATATGTCTGAAAAAATTGGAAAGAAACAAAGAGGACCTGAACGACCACCTTCAAATATATGGCAGCTTAATCCTGTTGAGTCCACAGAATTCGTAGGATTATTATTACAATAAGCAAACATATTGTGGCCTAATAGTCCTTGACCTGTTGAAACTAAACCATCCGCATTGATAAATCTACAAGTAGTTGGATCGTAGTAGCGACTCTGGAGATAATACAGTCCAGTCTCTGTATCGTAGACATAGCCTCTGTACCTAATAGGATTGA
>CAZRLC010000131.1:0-1229 GCA_964600975.1 uncultured Ruminococcus sp. | reverse complement strand
ATCGTCCGGAAGTTGACCAAGCTTGATGCCTGTCTGCAACGGTGCAATATCCGTGCCAGATACTATTATTCGCGGTTAATTGGTTGATTATAAGTTACGAAGGAACGTGGTGGGTCGTGTGAGGGACGTGAGAGGGACGCATGGCATAAAATTAGTACGAGGATAGAATGTATATTCCAAGTCTTGGAATATAGAATCGCTTTAGGGCTTCATAATTGTTCTTGATGCTGCATTTTTTGAGCTACCTGAAAGTGACCGTAATATCGGGCAAACTATCTACGGCTTTCTGTTTTAGTTCGTCGATAATATGGATGTATTTCTCGGTATGGCGGGTGGTGGAGTGTCCGGCCAGGGATGCTGCAGTCTTGATGTTTGCTCCTTTTGCCATGATGTTGGTGATGAAGGAGTGGCGGGCACAATGAAAAGTGATGTGTTTGCGGATGCCTGCTCGGGCAGTCCATTGATGGAGGATACGGAGGCTGTATGAGTACGAAGGGAGGTTGAATACTTGTTGCTTGCGAAGATTGTTCTCTTGCTGAAGTAACTTGATGGCAGTAGAACTTAGGTTGAGGTGTAGAATGGCGCTTCGGGAGTGTCCCTGTACTTTTTGTTGTATTAAAGTAAGGCGTTTGGCCTGGAAATCAATGTCCTTGTATTGCAAGCGACAAATGTCGCACCAGCGGAGGCCACAATAACAGGAAAAGAGAAAGGCGCGTTTTACTTCATCGTTGCTACAGGAGGTCAAGGCAAGTTTTTGTATCTCTTTGGTACTGAGAATATGTTTGGTCACTTCATTGAATTGGACAAGGCGGACACTTTTGGTGGGGTTGGAAGAAAGAAGCCCGTTTTCTACGCATTGATCGATGCACATACGGAATTTTTTGAAGTAACCGACAGGGGTGTTTCCGTGCAGCTTCTCGCGTAAGTAATCCAGAAAACAGGTGCAGAATTCTTTGGTCAGTAGGGTAGTGGGCAATGTCCGTTTTCGATGGAAACAGTGAAGATGGTGAAGGGTAGCTCCTACCATTTTCCGGTCTTTCTTGTGATAATGGTCATAGAAATCGTTCATCAGTTTGAAGAAATCGGTTGTGGGGGAGGGCTTGTCGTTTAGTAAGGATTCAAAGTTGGTATCCGGATGGTTTACTTGATAGAGAGCCGAGAGGAAATCCAATTCTTTCCTGACTTCGACAATGCGCCACCCTAAAAAGTTTCCTCTTCAATCAATGCCC
>CAZRLC010000130.1:0-1258 GCA_964600975.1 uncultured Ruminococcus sp. | reverse complement strand
CCATAACAAGAAAAGGCCGAAAAAATAAAAAGGTTTGAAAAGTGCCTTCACAAGTTTCACCGTCTCTTAACTCACTATGGCATAACGAATTTGGGTGAAGGGAGGACGAAATTTCTCCCTTCACCAAGTTTCACCATTTTAGGACAAGACAACCAGAGAAAGAAAACGATGAGTTAGCCCTCCTAAAACGATGTTTTACAAGTAATAAAACATCGTTTTATTCAAAGGGTGGTGGTGAGCGTCTCCGAGGATTACAGGTGAAGGGAGGTGAAAGATAAAATTTCGGCCTCCCTTCACCCATATAGCGTGTAAATCAGTTAGTTAAAGGACGGTGAAACATGTGAAGGCATTTTTCGCACTTAAATAAAAAATCACCACCACTTGGAATTATCCTTTATGCAATTTCCAACAAAGCCTTTCCTAAAGCATGTAGTTCATTCACTATTTCATCCCGCCGTGCTTTCGACGGCTTTTTGGTGCCACAAATATAGGCGGCCATCAGGCTTTGTTTGATTCCTAAGCTACGGGCAATCCCTGCTACATTTATTTGTGGAAAACGTTTGAACAATACATACAGTTCGCTTTTTCCTTCCATAGAATCGGCCTTGAAGAATCCTTCATAACTTAAATCCTCATCCAAATCCGGCCAATGAATACCGATATTATCCGTTTCAAAATGCTGTAACTGTTCGGAAGTGGCTCCACGCAAACGTTCATAATTATCTATTGCTTCTTTTCGCTCCACCCCTTCCGATGTCAGTATGTGAACATAAGTTTCGTCCACCCATACTTTAGCTATATTCATTGTCATAATACCTCCGTTTTTTTATTCTTGTTGAAAAACTCGTTCCATTTTTCAGTTATCAGTTCTTTATTTTCCTCAATGACCATTTCAGCCATTTTAAGTTCATTGGACTGCAACCCGTTATTCTCTACCAAAACAATTTCCGGCAGAATGTTGAACTTTGCATTTTCTTTTACCTGTCCTTTTCCTTTGACTACATGAACATGTATAGGTTCATGATCGTTAGAATAGAACATAAATCGAAGACCAAAAAACGTAAACAACAGTGGCATAACAACTTATTTTAATTTACAAGACAAATATAGGTTATTTATTTATAACCTACAAGTAAAAGATTTGTTTTTTAATATTGGTTTCTAATAATTTCTTATAATAAACAGGAACTGTATCAAAATAATCGAAAGAATATTTACCGCCCAATGATTCCATTTCCGCAACTTTCCTTATCTTTGC
>CAZRLC010000129.1:0-1293 GCA_964600975.1 uncultured Ruminococcus sp. | reverse complement strand
ACAGCTTCTCGAAGCTGGCGTACACTTCGGTCATCAGACAAGAAGATGGAACCCCAAGATGGCAGAGTACATCTTTACCGAGAGAAACGGTATCTACATCATCGACCTTCAGAAGACAGTTAAGAAGTTAGAAGAAGCTTACAGCTTTATTCGTGACATCTCTGTTGAGGGTAAGTCTGTTCTCTTTGTTGGTACAAAGAAACAGGCAATGGATAGCGTAAAGGAAGAGGCAGAACGCGCAGGTGCTTATTATGTTAACGCACGTTGGCTCGGCGGTATGCTCACAAACTTCACAACTATCCGTCGCAGAATCGGCAGACTCAAGCAGCTCCGTGCTATGGAGGCTGACGGTACATTTGATCTCCTTCCCAAGAAGGAAGTTATCAAGCACAAGCTCGAGATTGAAAAGCTCGAGAAGTTCCTTGGCGGTATCGAGAATATGGAAGAGATGCCCGGTGCACTCTTTATTGTTGACCCCAGAAAAGAAAAGATTGCAGTTGCAGAGGCAAAGAAGCTCGGTATCCCCGTAGTTGCTATTGTTGATACAAACTGTGATCCCGATGAAATTGACTACGTAATCCCCGGTAACGACGACGCTATTCGTGCCGTTAAGCTTATTGCAGGTGCAATGGCTTCTGCTATTATCGAGGGTAGAGAAGGTCAGATGGGCGCTGCTGCTATCGTAGAAGATGATGCAGTTGTAGAGGAAGCTCCCGCTGAGAAACCCGCACCTAAGAAGAGAAGAACAACAAAGAAGGTTGAAGAGGCTCCTGCTGAGGAAGCTACAGAGGCTTAATTTATAAGTTCTTTAATTGATTATTATTGATTATTATCGAAAGGATGAAATAATATGAGTTTTACTGCACAGGATGTTAAGGCATTAAGAGAAAAGACAGGCTGCGGTATGATGGATTGCAAGAAGGCTCTTACAGAGGCTAACGGCAATATGGATGCTGCTGTTGATTTCCTCAGAGAGCAGGGTCTTGCAAAACAGGCTAAGAAGGCTTCCCGTATTGCTGCAGAAGGTATTGCAATTGCAGTTACAAATGACACAAATACAGTAGGTACAGTTATCGAGGTTAACTCTGAGACAGACTTCGTTGCTAAGAACGTTGACTTCCAGAACTTCGTAATGACTTGCGCACAGACAGTTATCGCTGAGAATCCCGCTGATGTTGATGCTCTTAAGGCATGTACAGCAGTTGGTACAGAGATGACAGTTGAGGCTCTTCTTCAGGAGAAAGTTCTCACAATCGGTGAGAACCTCCAGATCAGACGTTTCGAGCGTTTTGA
>CAZRLC010000128.1:0-1343 GCA_964600975.1 uncultured Ruminococcus sp. | reverse complement strand
CATAGCCAAGTGGTAAGGCACGAGTCTGCAAAACTCTGATTCCCCGGTTCAAATCCGGGTGACGCCTCCAAAAAGAAAAAGTCACACGGAAGTGTGACTTTTTCTTTTTGGAACGATGTTTGCCCTTGCGGGCAAGTTATGTTGACTTTGTCAGTGATGTTCGCTGCGTGAGTGATGTTACGCCTGACGGCGTAGTGGGCAAACATCACATCACTGCGACCAATGGGAGCAACATCACTATGCTATGCATAACATCACTTCGGCAATGCCGAAACATCACTCTTTGCAAACAAATGATATATGTTATAATATGGTTAGATGGAGGTGTTGATATGTCAGAATCAAAGTTGCGTAACTTATCAATGGATTTTTCTGTTGATATAATTAACCTTGTAAAATATTTAAAATCTAATCACGAATCAGTTATTGCAAACCAGATAGGCAGAAGCGGCACAAGTATTGGTGCAAATATTCACGAAGCACAATATGCTCAGGGTAAAAAAGATTTTATATCTAAACTTGAAATAGCTTTGAAAGAAGCAAGTGAAACAGGATATTGGATTGAGCTTTTGCACAGAACAAATTATATTGATGATGATAAATATAGAATTTTATCTGATAAATGTACAACTCTTCGTGTAATGCTTGTTTCATCTTGCAGAACCGCTAAAGATAATCAAAATAAGTAGTTTATAAATAAGGATAACTTTTTGTAGACGTTTTGGAAGAATGTTGATTACGAGGTGTTGAAATGGTCAGAGAAATTGATAGCAGTGAGTTAAATGAACTTTTAGAATTGTACTTGCATTTACACGAGAAAATAATTCCAGATATAACAGAACATTTAAATAGTACGTGGGATACTATTATTCAAGACAAGAATCATCATATTATTGTAAACAAAGTGGATGATAAAATTGTTTCTTCTTGTGTCTGCGTAATTATTCCGAATTTAACAAGGAACATTAGACCGTATGCGTTTATAGAAAATGTTGTTACACACAAAGATTATCGTGGTAGAGGGTATGCGACAGAATGTTTGAATTATGCAAAAGAAATAGCAATAAAAGATAATTGTTATAAAATGATGTTGCTTACAGGATCAAAAGAAGAAAAGACTTTGAATTTCTATGGTAATGCAGGCTATAACTGTTCAGATAAAACCGCTTTTATTCAATGGCTTGAATAATGTAACAATTTTCAATTTGCCGAATGTGGTTCTAAAATGAGACGTACTGCCATGATGTTCACCCAAAAGTGAACCAAAACCCGAAAACCCTTGAGAAATCAAGGGTTTTCGCTCAAAGGGACAAAAATTGACCAATGGGTGAAAGCCGGTACGG
>CAZRLC010000127.1:0-1365 GCA_964600975.1 uncultured Ruminococcus sp. | reverse complement strand
AGAGATGATATGAAATCCTTTGCTTTATCTTGATTGCAATATAGTAATGTACCCGCAACTTCAGGTTTTCGCAGAGTTAATTGAATAAGATTCTTAGGAGCATCTATCAGAAATGGTAGGTGCTTTTATTGTGCAAGGAAGTGAGGAAATGTACCGATTCAATATAAAAGAAATTTCAAAAGAAGATGCCCTGAACATGACATACAGAGAATCTTTCCGAGTTTGGATACAAAAGACTATCTGGAGATTGGACGAATGTGTATGACGGAAGAGATGCCACGAAACAGTGAATCTCAGATGTTATCACAACTTGTGAAATGGATTCACAGGAATATTCCAGAGTTGAAGATATTATTTACCTGGGCAGATGGAATGCTTGGAAAAGTTGGATATGTATATCAGGCATCCAATTTTATCTATGCCGGATATTCGGATGGAGAAATGTATAGGAAGGATGGTGTGAAAATCCATGTCCGACAGATGAAATCATTTCTGATACCGGAAGGCCAGAAAGATAATCGCATTACAGTAAGACCGACAGCAGAGCAGATGAGGAAACATAACCTTTTACTTTGAAAGAATTTTAAAAATCCTATTGACTCTAACATTACGTCATAGTTTATGGTAGAATTACCACAGAGAAAGAGGTGATTCGCTGAAATGATGACAGTACATGAAGTCAGTAAAATATCGGGAGTAAGTATACGTGCTCTCCATCATTATGATCATATCGGGCTTCTGCCGGCCACAGAAGTAACCGAAGCAGGTTATCGCCTGTATGATGAAGCGGCGTTGGAGCGTCTGCAACACATTTTGATTTTTAAGGCATTGGAATTTCCATTGAAAGATATCAAGGTGATTTTGGATAGTCCTGATTTTGACAGAAGCAAAGCCTTGGAGCAGCAGATTCATTTGCTGGAACTTCGAAAGGAACATTTGCAGAATCTGATTGACCTTGCTCGTGGAATTAAAGCGATAGGAGTGAAGTACATGAGTTTTGAAGCATTTGATACCAGGAAAATTGACGAGTATGCTGAACGGGCGAAAGCGTCCTGGGGAACCACCGATGCATATAAGGAATATGAGAAAAAGTCTGCAGGTAGAACAAAGGAGACGCAACAGAAATTGAACGTGGAAATGATGGACATTTTTGCGGAGTTTGGAAAGATCAAAGAAATGGAACCGGACTGCGAGGAAGCGGTGGCACTGGCAAGGAAGCTGCAGGATCATATTACGGAACATTATTATACCTGTACAGATAAGATTCTGTTAGGGCTTGGAGCTATGTATGCAGGCGGTGGGGATATTACCACGAACATCGATAAAGTCGGTGGAGAAGGTACGGCAGTGTTTGCATGTGAAGCA
>CAZRLC010000126.1:0-1381 GCA_964600975.1 uncultured Ruminococcus sp. | reverse complement strand
CAGGAGTATCCGAGCATAGCATAATATCTAAGAAAAAGACTCGTAACTCCTACTCCGAGGTGGATTGTAGTGACTTGTCTCTTCTTGATGATGAACAATTGAGAGTGTACAATGATAGAGGGTGGTCGAAGTAACTATTCACAGCTGAAGACCACGTTCTATTAAATCAGAGAATGGGAGAAATATTCCGCCCTAATTCCCGATATGTAAGAGATACGCTTGGTGACGGAACTGTTGTGCTTGACCTTAATAATAAGATAGTGTTGTTAAGTGGCAAAAAGTTGGGGTAGGAAGTAATCCATGGAGTTGTTGTAATAAGTGCAACAAGTGAAACATACGGAAATTATATAAAGGAAGTTGTTTATGATGAAATCGAAAACTACAGATACAATGGAAAAACGATTAAACATCTCTTTATTACTTTACAGAGAGTGTCAGAAGATGACGATATCAGATTCTACGATGCAGACGATTATCACTATAATCAAAGCCAGTACGACAGCGGAGAGAGAGCAACGCTTCCAGACGATTGGCAGAATTACGGATATACTGCAGGAAAGCAAAACGGAAGAAGAGTTTCTGGAGAAGCTACATCAGGAGTATCCGAGCATAGCATAATATCTAAGAAAAAGACTCGTAACTCCTACTCCGAGGTTGACCTGTGGAGTCCGGACTTGTTTGACGTTGAAGAAGAGAAAGTATCGGAGTATCTGGAGGGATATATTGATACTGCGGGTAAGATGCTTGAGCAGTCCGGAGATGCGATACTCGAGGACGGTACTGTCAGAAAAATAGCAAACAATGTATTCGGGTAAAAACAAAAGATACAGAGACTACAATTACGGGTCGTGGAAACAGTGCTTCCACGGTGGAACCGTACATCATCTCTGTATCTAATAAAAATATACCCAATCCCACCGAAACTGTCAAGCAAAATATGCTATGATATCTCATATTGATGCAGGGCTTAGAATATCAGACCATTCAATGTTGGTAGAGTGCGAAAACGGTCAGTTTAGTTGTAAACTTGTAGTATATGATGCAAAAACACAGGAAAATAATATTTTAGCTGTTTATGGAATCGGAGAAAACATATATAATGAAGAAAAGACGAATTTTGACCAAAAAATAATTGGTGAATTTTTACAAACTTGGAGGATAAAAGATATGATAACAAGCAAGTGTTTGAAAGGCTTCTCAAATCTTATTCTAAAGATGTTGGATACGTACTCTGGAGATATAACAGTAGAAGCCACAGATATAATCGATACGGACGAAAAGTATCTCGAGGCAGAGAAACTGTTCAACAGCAATATGACGGAAGCGAATTTTATCGAAGCGGTCAGAAGGCTAAGATAAAAAACTCCTACTCCGAGGTTGA
>CAZRLC010000125.1:0-1384 GCA_964600975.1 uncultured Ruminococcus sp. | reverse complement strand
ACTATAACCGCATCAGCGTTGCAGAGGTTGAAAAGCTCGCAGGCGGCGACGGGTCAGGACGCGTTCAAAGATAATAGATAAACAAAAAAGCGGAGTTCAGATGCCGTGACCTTTTAAGGACAGTTTCTGAGAATAAAGATCTACGAGCATTGCGAAGGCAAAGAAAGATACGAGAACATTTCGGTGTTTCTCGTATCTTTCTTTTTTGCATATTTGTGGATTTTTCGTCATTATAGTACACTAAAAGCACCAAAGGGGAAAGGAAGGTGCAATAATACGGATGAGCAGAAAGAAATATTAGAAAAGTTCGACGATTACTGGAGTGAATATGCAAGTCTCGCCGAATCCGCCATCTTTGAATACGCCTTCCGCCTCGGAGCGCGGCTCATGATGGATGTGCAGACGGACGAAGAATAACAACAATATAAGAAATCAGGCATCGGTGAAAATCCGATGCCTAAATTTTTACCATTGTGCGTTGCGGGTTATTTCAGAAATTGTTTAAGGTAGTTCATTCCAAGCACATCGTGCTTTTTTGAAAACATATGTGTACCGCCCTCGATGGCATAATACTCAGCCCTACGCTCATACGGTTCGTTTTTGTATGTATCAAAGACTTGCTCCGCATATTTGATTTTTACGATCTTGTCTGCCGTTCCATGTACGATCAGTACGTCACCCTCATACCCCATAACCTCTTCAAAGGGGTTCAT
This sequence comes from uncultured Ruminococcus sp., assembly GCA_964600975.1. Lineage (GTDB taxonomy): Bacteria > Bacillota > Clostridia > Oscillospirales > Acutalibacteraceae > Ruminococcoides. The sequence goes on along the minus strand of CAZRLC010000125.1, from coordinate 671 downwards.
ATCCATAACGTCTGCCATATAACAGCGACCGAGCTTCATAGGACCACATTTGACAGTCTCGGGGAGATTCTTTGGGTCGAATTTTGACATCATCATCTTTCCGGCTCTGGCATCATCAGGAATACAAAATGCCGGATAGAACAGCACGAGCTTCTTTACTTGACCTTTCAGCTTTGCCGCCGTAAGTGCCGATACAAAACCGCCCTGACTACAGCCCATCAGTAATAATTCATGGGGATTTACATACGGCAGATTTTTCACATGGGCAATCACCGCTTCCAAGTCCTTTATTTCTGTCAAGACAGACATTTCGGTAGTCTTGCCGTCGCTTTTACTTCTCATAACAGAACCGCCGTTAAAGTCAAAACAGTATGCGGCATATCCCATCTCGGCAAGCAAGATGGCATAATGTCTCACCGTGTCCTGCCACGCCATAAATCCGTGACACACGATGGCGATCGGCAGGTTTTCACCTTCGGGGCGATATTCCGTTCCCCGAATGGTAAGCCCTTCTCTTTTACATTCAAACACTCTTTCCGTTATGCCGTCTTTTAACTTTGGCTTTCTGAAAAAATTAAACATACTTATCCTCCGGTTCACTTTGAAATTACAGTATCTTAACCTGTACTTCCTTTCGCGGTGCGATTCGCTGATATTTTACATTCGGGTAG
>CAZRLC010000124.1:0-1414 GCA_964600975.1 uncultured Ruminococcus sp. | reverse complement strand
TTCGCCGTGGTTTCCGTCGGGGTCGTAGCCTAAAGAGGTGATGTAGTTTGAGAGAGCATCAATCCATACATAGATAACATGCTTGTCGTCAAAGCTTACGGGAACGCCCCACTTGAAGCTGGAACGGGATACACACAGGTCCTGAAGTCCCGGCTTTATAAAGTTGTTGAGCATTTCCTTTTTGCGGCTTTCGGGATAGATAAAGTCGGGATTCTGCTCAATGTATTCTTCCAGCTGTTTCTGATATTTAGAAAGACGAAGGAAGTAGGTTTCTTCCATAGTCTTGTGAACTTCTGTGCCACAGTCGGGACATTTGCCGTCCACAAGCTGACTTTCTGTCCAGAAGCTTTCGCAGGGAGTGCAGTACATACCCTCGTAGGTGCTTTTGTAGATATCGCCCTGGTCGTAGAGCTTCTTGAATATTTTCTGAACTACCTTTTCGTGCTGAGCGTCGGTAGTGCGGATAAAGTAATCGTAAGAGGTGTTGAGCATATCGCAAATATCACGGATTTCACCGCAGACCTTGTCTACGTACTCTTTGGGGGTACAACCCTCAGACTCTGCGTATTTCTCAATTTTCTGACCGTGCTCATCGGTGCCTGTCTGGAAGAATACGTCATATCCCTGGAGACGCTTGAAACGTGCGATAGCATCGGTGAGAACAATCTCGTAGCTGTTGCCGATATGAGGCTTACGCGAAGTATAGGCAATAGCAGTAGTAATGTAATAAGGCTTTTTGTTCATAAAACTCACTCCTGGAAGGTTATAAAAATACATCATATATTATAGCATAATTATAAAAAATTGCAATATAATATGGTATAGTGTGGTGCAGGACAGGGGGATTTTTTCTTTCAAAGTCAGAAAGTAAAGGGTAATTTCAAAAAAATCTCCCTCAGCTCTTGACAAAAGCCCAAAAGAATGATAATATAATACCCGCTGAGAAACAGCATATTTATATATCGCGGAGTAGAGCAGTCTGGTCAGCTCGTCGGGCTCATAACCCGGAAGTCGTTGGTTCAAATCCTTCCTCCGCAACCAAAAAGAAAAACCATCCATTCGGATGGTTTTTCTTTTTGGAACGATGTGTTCCCTTCGGGAACGTGATGTGCCTTGCGGTGTGATGCATCCTTCGGACGTGATGTGCGCTTCGCGCGTGGAAAGGAACACATCACTTCACTGCGTGAGCAACATCACTGTGCAAAGCACAACATCACTTGCCCGTCAGGGCATACATCGCTTTACAAAGCAAAGGCTTTTTTGATATACTTGAGCTGAAAGGTAGTGTAACAATGTCAGAATCAAAACTTCGCACACTATCTATGGATTTTGCAGTAGAAATTATAGAACTTGTAAAACAGCTCAAATCACAAAAAGAAGCCGTAATTTCCAACCAAGTTGGCAGAAGCGGCAC
>CAZRLC010000123.1:0-1424 GCA_964600975.1 uncultured Ruminococcus sp. | reverse complement strand
TTCTTATCCTGCTCATCCTTACGATACCCGTAACAGACAAAAGCACCGATATACTCCCCATTCATCCGCTTTGCCTGCTGGTTACTGCGGGATTTAATGGAAATATCCCTGCAATAGCTTTCATTGACAAAATTTTTCACAGGTACAATCATATATTTGTCGCTACTGTTTGCCGTAAGACTGTCATAGTGATCATTAATGGCAATGAACCTGACATTCTTCTTTGGAAAATAATTCTGAATATAATTTCCTGCACCAATGGATTCCCTTCCAAGTCTGGATAAATCCTTTACAATAATACAGTCAATCTCTCCCCTTTCCACCATAGCAATCATCTCCTGAAAGGCAGGTCTTTCATAATCGGTTCCCGTATAACCATCATCACAGACCTCTTTTACCAGTTCCACATCACTAAGTCCACGTACATAGTTTTCAATCATCATACGCTGACTTTTGATACTGTTACTTTCATCCAAGCCTCCACGCTTATCCTCATCCTCCCTTGAAAGACGAAGATAGGCACAGGCACGGTATATCTTATCATTCATACAATCAAATCCTTTCCCGGTGGCAACCGATGTGCCACCGTTTCTTAATCTCTTAATATTTCAGCGAAGCAACCCTGTCGATATAGGCTGACAGCAAATCCGTGATACTCTCACCGGTATCCGAAAATGTGCTGACCACCTTGTATTCCCCATACTGTGTGGTGTTCATATCCCCGGCAATCTTACAGCCCTTTGTATCTTCTGTTACCTCACTGACAGCTTGTTGTTCCATCAGTTTGTCCATCTATCTAACTTCCTCCGTGTTCACCTAAAATTCATTGTGAAACGCAGAAAGACCGCCTTCATGGCATCAGAGTCTTCCTGCGTATACATCCCCGGAAACTGTCAAAAATTTTCCGAAAGGTATACTGCTATCAAAACAGATAACGGGTATCTGCTTCTTTTACTCTGTCTGCCATGAAAAGCGGTCACTTAATCAAATGTGCTTCTTAATTTTTCTCTTGCACTCACTATTGCTTTACATTCAAACTTATTCAGTTGTCCGGTTGCATTTATCCGACACTCGGCTGGCTGGGCTCCCTGTCGGCTCCGGTAATCCGGCGTTATCAGTTACGGTTATCTTTTTTATGGTGGAAGATTCAACCACCTGCAACCTGTGAGTCAGATTATACATCAAAATCTCCCGGCTGGCAATCATACAATTTATAAAATTTTGATTCCTCCGGTTTGGGCGGTAACGCACTCCTCGTCCGTCTGGCTGTGCCCTGACCCTGATGCCACTTTCTCACATACACTGGATAAAGTAAAAGATTTGAATTCCCATGTTCCGTAAGGTAAAAGGCAAAACTGCTCTAAGGAAATTTTGCATCTTACCTTACGAAACATCTGTGAAAAGGAAGTTTGCTGTTCACCTTA
>CAZRLC010000122.1:0-1432 GCA_964600975.1 uncultured Ruminococcus sp. | reverse complement strand
ATCCACTGCCCCATCGGCAAGGTTTCCTTCGGTAAGGAGAAGCTCCAGCAGAACCTGGAGACTCTTATGGAAGCAATTGTTAAGGCTAAACCTGCTGCAGCAAAGGGTCAGTACATCCGCTCCTGTGCTGTAACTTCTACTATGGGTCCCAGCGTTAAGCTTAACCCCAACAAGTTCACAGCAGCTTCCACAAACGGCTAATCTATTAGCTCGGAGCAAACTTTTTACACAGGTATTTGGCGGTTTCCGCACAAATATATAAATCGCTGTTCTAAAGACAGCAGGTTCGGTTTATCCGTATAATGGACTTTGGTCCGCCTGCCGAGGAAGAAGCATCAAAACGGGTATATCCCATATTTTGAATTTATCGCCTCTTCCTCTATGGAAGAGGCTCTTCTTTTTTATGAACTGCGTTATCAATTTAACGGAGGTGAATACATTGCCCAGCGCAAAAGTATTAGAGCAGAAGAAACAGCTTGTTGTAACACTTACTGAGAGACTTAAGAATTCCTGCACAGGTCTTCTTGTTACCTACGAAGGTATCAGCGTTGCTGACGACACAAAGCTCAGAAAAGAGCTTCGTGAAGCAGGTGTTGAGTACACAGTTGTAAAGAACACACTGCTCGAGAGAGCATTTGCAGAGACAGGTCTCAGTGAGCTTGACCAGCATCTGGCAGGTACTACCGCTATTGCAACCAGCGACGAGGATTACGCTGCAGCAGCAAGAATTCTTTGCGGCTACGCAGATAAGTCCAAGAAGGGTTTTGCAGTAAAGGGTGGTTACATTGACGGAGAGGTTATCTCTATGGATAAGATCATAGAGCTTTCCAAGCTTCCCACAAGAGACGTTCTTCTTGCAAACGTACTTGGTGCATTCCAGGCACCTATCGCAAGTTTTGCCCGTGCCGTACAGGCTATTGTTGACAAGGGTGGCGTAGAAGCTTGTGCACCCGAGGAGGAGGCAGCTCCCGCAGAGGAGACAGCTCCTACAGAGGCTCCCGCAGAGGCTCCTGAAGAGGCAGCTCCTGCAGAAGTAGCAGAGGCTCCCGAAGAGGCAGCTCCTGCAGAAGAAACAGCAGAATAATTACATCTGCTAACAACTATTAAAAAAACTTATTTAATTATTGGAGGTTATTAAAATGGCATCTGAGAAGATTACTGCTATTATTGACACACTTAAAGGCCTCACAGTTCTTGAGCTTTCTGAGCTCGTACACGCTGTAGAGGATGAGTTCGGCGTATCCGCTGCTGCTGCTGTTGCAGTTGCAGGTCCTGCTGTTGCTGCAGCTGCTGAGGAAGAGAAGACAGAGTTCGACGTAGTCCTCAAGTCCGCTGGTGCAAACAAGATCGCTGTTATCAAGGCTGTTCGTGAGGCTACAGGTCTCGGTCTTAAGGAAGCTAAGGAAGTTGTTGACAACGCTCCTAAGGCTCT
>CAZRLC010000121.1:0-1435 GCA_964600975.1 uncultured Ruminococcus sp. | reverse complement strand
GTAACAGAGGCAGGGCTGATCCCTGCCATCTCACAGAGGTCTTTTTTCTTCAGATCCTTGTCGATCAGCAGCTTCCAGAGAGGCTTATAGCTGATTTTCAATATTGCTTCCTCCTTTGTTAATCACGGATACCCAGAGCCTGCTTCTTTTCCTCGATTTCACGGCGGTGCTTCCGGTCCATGCGAGGCCGCTGGCGCTGACTCTGCTTCTGATCCTGCTCCTGGAATATCCGCCCCAGCTGGGCAATCATGGAGGCAGTACAGGATGCCACACCCCAGGTGTGCTGTTGCTGAATAGTAAGCAGCAGATTTGCGGCATACTCGTTGCCGTGGGATGCTGCATCCTTCAGGTACTCCAATCCTTTCTCCCGATCCACACGGACACCGTTTCCGAAATAGTAGATCCTGCCAAGTTGATATTCCGCAAAAGAATTGCCATCCTCTGCCGCTTGCCGGAAGTAGAGGATGGCTTTTTTGATATCCTGCCAGCCTTCTTCCTTGAGATAGACCTTGCCGGCAATATAGGATGCAAAGGTGACACCGTTCTCCGCCAGTTCTTCAAGAAGGGGGAGACCTCTGGCGATATCCTTTGGCGCCAGCTCGCCCTGACAGAGCAGCTTTCCAAGCTCGTACTTGGCAAAGGCATTACCCTTTGCCGCTGCCTGCTCCAGATATTCCACCGCTTTCGCTGGACCGTAGTCAGGAAATTCAGGCTTCAGATACAGCTTGCCGAGACTGTACAGGGCATCCGCATTGCCCAACTCTGCAGCCTTCTCGAAGTAGTACCGTACCTTTTCCAGATCCACCGCTGTTCCGGTTCCGGACATATTCATAGAGCCTAAACGGTAGTACAGCTTATCGTCTGCCACGGTTTCTTCCATGGTCAGAAATCCTGCGTATGCTTTAGCAAACCACAGGCTGGATTCCTCCAGATTGACCTCCGTACCGATCCCATCCCGGTACATCTTTCCAAGCTGATATTGAGCGTAGGCATTGGGCTGCTTTTCATGGGTAGCCGCCATATAAAATAGGCTATAGGCTTCCGTATCGCTCTGTTCCACACCCTGCCCCCGGAGATACTGCCCTCCCAGGGAGTAGGCTGCGAAGGGATTATTCTCGTCCACCGCCTGCTGGAACCACCGGGCGGATTCCTCGTAGTTCTGCTCTGCACCGTGTCCGTAAGCATTGCATTTCCCGATCCGGTACCGCAGGTAGCCTTTCTTTTCCGCAGTCTGTTCTGTGGTCATAAAGGCTTCCAGGGCATCCCGGAACCACCGTTGAGCTTCTTCCTCATCTTCCTCGCAGCCTTGCCCCAGCAGGTGCATCCGTCCCAAATCGTAGCAGGCATATCCGTTTCCACGGTTCGCCTCCAGTAACAGCAGGGGTAAGGCTTTATGGAAATCCGGCTTTTCTGTCCTGGTTCCATAGAGGTATTT
>CAZRLC010000120.1:0-1462 GCA_964600975.1 uncultured Ruminococcus sp. | reverse complement strand
TGGGTATCTGTACTTTGCTGATATAAGTATGAGCTCTGCTACAATTCTTTGCAATAAGCCAAACTGTTTGCATAACGAAGTTTATCTCAATACTGATTGTAACGCTTATGTTGGAGTAGTCGGCAGTATTACCTATAATGAGGGCTATGTTTATTACATAGGTAGCAATGCTGAGGCTGATGATGGGAGTTCTCTTATGCGTGTAGCCACTGACGGTAGCGGTACTCGTGAAGACGTTTACTCAAAGAAATACAATACCGATAAGTGGGCTGTACACAGGGGTTGCTTCTATAATGCCTATCGTGAATATCGTCTTGAGGATAAGCTTGAGAATATAAACCGAAGCAGACTTGTAGTTGAGAAAGTCCCTCTCAGTGGTAAGGGTGAGGCTGAAATTCTTTTTGATTCTGTTGATTTTCTTCAGGATTCTTCTTTTACTTACATTGTGGTTTTTGATAATTATCTTTACTACTCCTATCAGTACTATACTGACAATGATGAACTTTCCGAAAAGCTTGTCTGCTATGATTTAGAAAATTATACCGAGAAAGAAATCACTATTCCCGAGGGTGACACCAACCTTTATGAATTTGGTATAAATTATATTTATCCCTTAGGTGATAAGCTTATTTTTAAGGTAGGCTATGAAATTTACCGATGCGATTTGAATGCTGAAAATATAGAAAAGATTCTGACCCTAGAGGATGAGTATCACAATATCTTTGCAGATGGAACTTACCTGTATGAGGATAATTTTGCAAACTTTATGCACAGCGATTTGCTTTCTATAGAGCAAGCACCAAGCCGTGTGCTCAAGGTGTACGATAGTAATTTCAATTTGGTTGATACATTGAACGTAGGAGATTACGAGATGTCATTCCGCCCTGTTGATGAGATGTGCTTTTTGAGTATTGATAATAACGGAGTGATGTCCTATTTTGATAAATCTGAAATTGGAAAAGTTAAGGGCGGAAACTGGGAAAATAGAACATTGAAAACTCTAAGTTGACAACAAAGTTTTTTAACTAAACCGTTTTAATTTTAACTGGTATATCTTGTAAAAGATTAAAAGGAGGTGGTCTTTTGCGTATAATTAGTGCAGAATTCAGAAAGCTTTTTGATAGTAAGTTTTTTGTTATTTGCCTTGTGCTGTTTTTAGTGGTAAATTCCGTTGGTTTTTACTTCATGTCAGCAAATAACGAGATGTATGAGTATGAGCTTAGCATAAGTGAAGTGTATAACTCAGAACTCGAAAAATATCTTGCAATGGACGAAGAAACAGCAAAGGCAGAGCTTGCACTTATACAACAGGCATATCAGATTGCCTCAAATCTTAACTCGGCTTCAAGCGGTAAATTTGATGCCGAACATATGGAAAGTATTATTGAAGGCTATAAAACCGAATCTCCCGAGGCTTTTGCAAAAGCTCAGGAGATTATAAGTGACGGTTTCAGCGTAGAAA
>CAZRLC010000119.1:0-1466 GCA_964600975.1 uncultured Ruminococcus sp. | reverse complement strand
TCCAATACTTTGGCCACCTGATACAAAGAACTGGCTCATCTGAAAAGTGACTTTTGTTTTCCTTTACCCAACAATAAAAAGTTGGGAGATTTATTAAAGCGATTACATCCTACTCCTGCTGTCTGCGGACTGCCCAAGGAAAAAGCGTATCGGTTTATTCAAGAGAATGAAGGATACGACCGGCAGTATTACTCAGGTTTTATCGGCTGGTTAGAACCCGAAGGGAAAAGTGACTTATATGTAAACCTGCGTTGCATGAACATCCTTTCTGATCGGCTTGTTTTATACGCAGGTAGTGGACTCCTACTCTCTTCCGAACCGGAAAGCGAGTGGCAAGAGACGGAAGCTAAAATGCAAACAATGAGACGCCTACTTAATAGGTAATAAATACATAATTATTAAATTATTTATCCAATGGCACACATAGTAAAAAAACTAACTGACCTTGTAGGAAATACACCGTTGTTAGAGTTTGAAAACTTCAATGCAAGTAAAGAGTTAAAAGCGAAAGTTATCGGGAAGCTGGAATATTTCAATCCAGTCGGTAGTGTAAAAGATCGTATCGCCTTAGCGATGATTGAAGATGCTGAAGAAAAAGGTTTTCTGAAACCCGGTGCAACCATCATCGAGCCAACCAGTGGAAATACAGGGATAGGCTTGGCTTTTGTATCAGCTGCTAAAGGTTATAAATTAATCCTGACTATGCCTGACACAATGAGTATGGAACGGAGAAATTTATTGAAAGCATTAGGAGCCCATTTAGTTCTAACTCCGGGAGCAGAAGGTATGAAAGGAGCTATTGCTAAAGCAGAAGCTCTACGTAATGAAACGCCCGGTTCTATCATTTTACAACAGTTTGAAAATCCGGCGAATCCGGCAAAGCATGTTACTACTACAGCTGAAGAGATCTGGCGTGATACAGACGGAAAAGTAGATATCTTTGTAGCAGGAGTTGGAACAGGAGGAACTGTAAGTGGTGTAGGAAAAGGCTTGAAAGCACACAATCCCAAGATTAAAATTGTAGCAGTAGAACCGACTGACTCTCCAGTCCTTTCCGGTGGGAAACCCGGTCCTCATAAAATCCAAGGAATTGGGGCAGGATTCATCCCTAAAACGTATAACAGTTCTGTTGTTGATGAAATCATTACTGTAGAAGGAGACAATGCTATTCGTACTTCTCGCGAATTAGCTCAGAAAGAAGGATTGCTGGTAGGAATATCATCCGGTGCAGCGGTATATGCAGCAACACAGTTGGCACAACGACCAGAAAACGCAGGAAAGACAATTGTGGCTTTATTACCTGATACAGGAGAAAGATATTTGTCTACAATTTTATACGCATTCGAGGAATATCCTTTATAATTCAACAAAAATAGAAAAGGGCAAGAATCAAACTTGCCCTTTTCTATAATCATTTATAATCCTTACGATAAGAACATGTATTTTCCGTAGGGAAATCTTTAGCC
>CAZRLC010000118.1:0-1475 GCA_964600975.1 uncultured Ruminococcus sp. | reverse complement strand
ACTACCGACATTTGGACAATGTGGTTATTCTACGCGACAACATCAACACCGAACGGGCAGAAGGTCGAGCAGAAGGACGTGCAGAAGGACGTGCAGAAGGACGGGCAGAAGGTCGAGCGGAAGGTCGTGCGGAAGGACGTGCAGAAGGTCGTGCAGAAGGTCGTGCAGAAGGACGGGCGGAAGGACGTGCAGAAGGTCGTGCAGAAGGACGGGCGGAAGGTCGGGCAGAAGGTGAAGCCGAAGCCAAACGTTCTATCGCTCGCAATTTAAAAGATGCGGGCCTGTCAATAGAAATGATAGCAATAAACACAGGCCTGACAATTGAAGAAATAGAACAATTATAAGAGCATGGAATAATTTATACAAATGGAGGTATGGCAAAATGCCACACCTCCATTTGTTTTTTTGACTTTATCCGTTCAAATTTACTATCCTCAAATAACACCGAATAACTTCCTTATAATAGGCATAAAATATCCGATCTTGCATACTGTAATCTTCTATACAAGCAAAAATGATAAAAATATTACGTTTTATCGTAAAATGTAATGTGAGCAAAAGTATTTGTAATAGGAAAAATTTCTGTTTGTATGCTTACAGACTATATTTGTATCAGAAAATACAATCCTAATGAATATGATGAAATACCTTAACTGGATAGCTATGCTTTTTGCTTTCCTTTGCTTCTCTTGTTCGGAGCAAACGAAGGAAGCGCCCGTTGATCCGGAAGAATCGGAAACTCCGGTTACACCCGAAGAAGACGAGCCGCAGGATGAACCGCAGGACGACAATACACCTTTGGTGCTGAATGTGGTGGGACGCTACTTGAAAGATGCTGAAGGTAATGTTGTGAACCTGCATGGATTCGGACAAACATTCAGTCCGTTCTTCAATAACGATGCTTGGAATAATTATGACGTGTCCGGTTGCTTAAGCTATAACAAAAAACTCATAGACCAGATACTGTCTGCCGGGTGGCGGATGAACTTCGTGCGTATGCACATGGATCCGTATTGGAGCGATGACCCTGACAAACCATCGGTACGTTACGAAGGTCACGAACGTTTCTCGGAAGCCCGTTTAAAAAAATACTTGGACGAAGTGTTTGTGCCGATGGCACCTATGCCGGTTCGGGGGACGGACATTTCAAGAATATGAAGACCTATTTCCAAACGGTGGTCGACAAAATCCGTGCCAATAAGGCTCGGAACATCCTATGGATACCGGGATTGTTCTATCAGTCCAGTTATGAAGGTTATGCCACTTATCCGATAGAAGGAGAGAATATCGGTTATGCCATTCATGTGTATCCCGGATGGTATGGCAGTGATGCCGAACAGCCCAGTGCCAGCCTGACATCATTAAGCAGGCAATGGCCAACGTGCAGGGATAATATAGATATACCCTTATAGATATACCCTAAAGTAACGTGCTGTTTTCTATCCTATATTGGCGTAACTAAAAAGTATAATGCG
>CAZRLC010000117.1:0-1495 GCA_964600975.1 uncultured Ruminococcus sp. | reverse complement strand
GTTGCACGGTGTGGATCACACAAAATAATCTGTGCCCCCATATCAATCAACTTGTCCACAAAGAACAAGCGACTTTCAAACATCTTCTGATGAATCAATACACTACCTACTGCTTGTGTTGCTACCACAAGGAATACGCTCAATAAGTCAGGTGTCAATCCCGGCCACGGAGCGTCAGCAATCGTCATAATAGAACCATCAATGAAAGTATCAATCTGATATGAATCATGTGTCGGTATGTGAATATCATCTCCTTTCTGCTCAACCGTAATACCTAAACGGCGAAATGCGTCCGGAATAATACCCAACTTCTCATACCCGGTATCCTTAATTGTAATATCAGAACCCGTCATTGCCGCCATTCCGATAAAACTACCTACTTCAATCATATCCGGCAGGATAGTATGTGTTGTACCACCCAATACATCCACACCTTCAATCGTTAGTAAATTAGATCCCACTCCTGAGATACGAGCTCCCATCCCAATCAGCATGGAAGATAATTGCTGTAAATAGGGTTCACATGCCGCATTATAAATAGTAGTCTTTCCCTCTGCTAAAACCGCAGCCATGAGAATATTAGCAGTACCTGTTACAGAAGCTTCATCCAACAGCATATAAGTTCCCTTCAACTTCTTGGCTTCAATCTCATACAACTGGCGATTGGGATCATAAAAGAAGTTAGCACCTAACTTCTGAATCCCTACAAAGTGTGTATCCAAACGACGGCGGCCAATCTTATCTCCTCCCGGTTTTGGTAATAAAGCTTTTCCAAAGCGGGCAACTAATGGACCGACAATCATTACGGAACCTCGAAGCGAACTACTCTTGCGCAAGAACTCATCTGTTCCCAAATAATTCAAATCGACATCATCTGCTTGAAAAGTATACGTACCAGTTGCTGGATGATCCACCTTTACCTGCATATCCCGTAAAAGCTGAATCAAGTTATTCACATCCAAAATATCCGGGACATTATGTATTGTCACCTTTTCGGAAGTCAACAACGTTGCACAAATTACCTGCAAAGCCTCATTCTTTGCACCCTGTGGAGTAATTTCACCGGACAACCGATACCCGCCTTCTATAACAAATGAGCTCATCGACCTTTTCGTGTAAAGTTCTTATTTTTATTATTATTGTTATTAACACGTGCCAGTAATGCCCGTGATTCAACTAATTTATGCTTATCCTCCTCCAGAACGATCTGTCCTTTTGAAAGCTCATCCAAATCTTTAAAGATCTTCGCGTCGTCTACAGATTCTTTGTTCCAGCTCAAGAAAGACTTCTTCATCTGCGTTGCTAACAAATGCACCAACTGATCCTTCTCCGGACCCGGTTGAAATTCTGTCGCCTTTTGAATCATTTTTTCCAGCGTCTTTCCATAATGACGATAGCGTATCCGAGAATTATTATAAGCCAAACGAGGAGGACGCATATTCAGGTCCTCTTTCTTCACACTTTCATACGTATAATCAATGTCTAACTTAACGTC
>CAZRLC010000116.1:0-1501 GCA_964600975.1 uncultured Ruminococcus sp. | reverse complement strand
GATTTTTGAGGGCTACGGTGCTCGGCGCTTCTTACTTTCTTCTGGAACGGTAATACTCGCTGGGCATTGTAAGTTCGAGGCGCTTACCTGCACCGTCAACAACGCAGTCCAAAGGTCTTTCTGCTACGTGTACGGGCATACCTGTCTGCTGCATAATAAGAAGGTCAAGTCCACGCAGAAGTGCACCGCCACCTGTGAGCATAATGCCGTGGTCGATAATATCTGCAGAAAGCTCGGGAGGAGTCTTCTCCAGAGTGTTGATAATTGCATCAATAATTGTAGAAAGGGGATCAGCCAAAGCGTCTCTTACCTCGGCAGCGGTGATGGTGATATTCTTGGGAAGTCCGTCCATAAGGTTTCTGCCCTTGATGCACATTTCTCCCTCGTCCTCATAGGGATATGCGGAGCCAATGCCGATTTTGATATCCTCTGCGGTACGCTCACCGATAAGGAGATTGTACTTCTTCTTGATATAAGACATAATTGCATCGTCAAACTTGTCACCTGCAACTCGTACAGAACAGGAGGTAACAATATCGCCCAGAGAGATGATTGCCACCTCGGAGGTACCGCCGCCGATATCTACAACCATACTGCCTGTAGGCTCAGCAACAGGCAGACCTGCACCGATAGCAGCTGCCATAGGTTCTTCAATAAGCTCAATGTCCTTGCCACCTGCTTCTCTTGCGGCATCTTCAACTGCATTCTTTTCAACCTCGGTTACACCTGAGGGAATACAGATGACTATTCTGGGACGGGAGAAGAAGTTAGAGCGAACGGTTTTTCTGATAAAGTGCTTCAGCATTGAGGCGGTAATCTGGAAGTCGGCAATAACACCGTCCTTCAGAGGACGAACAGCTACGATAGAGCCGGGAGTACGGCCTATCATCTCCTTAGCCTGTGAGCCAACAGCAAGAACTGTATCGTTGCGGATGTCAACTGCAACTACAGAGGGTTCACGCAGAACAATACCCTTACCCTTCATAAAAACCAGTGTGTTTGCGGTACCCAAGTCGATACCGATATCCTTAGTAAAAGAAAACAGCATAATATATTGCCCCTTTCCTGCAGAATCTGCAAGTAAATTTGAATTAGTCTTTGATATGTATAATATATAAGTAAAGTATACTTAAACATCATAATTATACTCTATATAAATATAGATTTCAACTATATTTTGGCATAATTACAAGATGATGACGGTGTCGTCCTTAATTTTTGAGGGCTACGGTGCTCGGCGCTTCTGTGTCACCTTCCCCTCAAGGGGAAGACAAGTCCTCGTCCCCCTTGCAAAGGGGGAAAGAATGGCGAAGCCATTCAAGGGGGATTGGTTTAATCCCTCCGTCACCTTCGGTGCCACCTCCCTTTACAAGGGAGGCAAGTGTAATCCCTCCGTCACCTTCTTTTATAAGGAGGGCAGGAACTACCAATTTCTCTATCACAGAGTAACAAAGGCTTCTCCTTGAGGAGAAGCTCCGCCGTAGGCGGTGATGAGGTGTAG
>CAZRLC010000115.1:0-1521 GCA_964600975.1 uncultured Ruminococcus sp. | reverse complement strand
AGAGATTACCTATACTTGCGCTTGCGAGCTGCTTCGGATTTCTTCTTACGCTTTACGGAAGGCTTCTCATAAGCCTCTCTCTTACGTACCTCGGCAATAACACCAGCTCTTGCACACTGCTTCTTGAATCTTCTTAAAGCATTTTCAAGGGACTCATTCTCTTTTAATCTAACTTCTGCCATCTTTCTTCCCTCCCATCTAAATTACGGGATTGTAAAAATACTTTTGTAATTATACATAATTAACACTATTATGTCAAGAGGAAAAACAGAAGAATTATTAATTTTTGTCGAAAAAACAATCAGGGCTTAACGACAATATTAACAAGCTTACCCTTAACATAAAACTCTTTAATAATGTTCATTTCACCGATTGCCTTCTTAACATTTTCGTCCTCATGGCAAAGGTCAAGGACTGCATCCTGCTCTGCATCAGCCGGAACATTGAGTCTTGCTTTGATTTTACCGTTAACCTGAACAGCAATTTCAATAGTGTCATCCTTGCACTTTGCTTCATCATAAGAAGGCCACTGTGTCTCAGCAAGAATAGCTGAATCAGAGAAAACAATGCTGTTTACTTCCTCTGTAATATGAGGAGCAAAAGGATTGACAAGAAGCAAAAAGGTTTTAAGCTCTGCTTTATTGATTGTGCCCTTATTGTAAATCTCGTTAATAAGAGTCATCAAAGCTGCAATTGCAGTATTAAACTTAAGGCTTTCGATATCCTCGCTGACCTTTTTGATTGTCTTATGGAATGCTGAAGAAAGCTCTGATGAATATTCATCGCCCTCAACCAGAATATCCTGTAAATTCCAAATTCTGTCAGTAAATCTCTTGCAGCCCTTCATAGAGCTTTCCGACCAAGGAGCTGCCTGTTCGTAGTCGCCCATAAAGAGTACATATGTACGGAGAACATCGGCACCGTACTGGTCAACGACCTCGTTGGGGTCTACAACATTACCGCGGGATTTACTCATCTTAACGCCGTCAGGTCCAAGAATAAGTCCCTGAGCAGTTCTCTTGGCATAAGGCTCTTCACAAGGTACAAGACCGATATCATAGAGGAACTTGTGCCAGAATCTGGAGTAAATAAGGTGACGGGTAACGTGCTCCATACCGCCATTGTACCAATCAACAGGCATCCAATACTTGAGCTTATCCATATTAGCAAGTTCTGATGTGTTATGGGGGTCAATATAACGGAGGAAGTACCAAGAGGAACCTGCCCACTGAGGCATTGTATCTGTTTCTCTCTTAGCCTTGGCTCCGCACTTAGGACAGGTGCAGTTTACAAAATCGTCTATTTTTGCAAGAGGGCTTTCGCCATCCTGTCCGGGCTCAAAGTTCTCAACCTTAGGAAGCTTAAGGGGAAGTTCCTCATAAGGAACAGCAACCATACCGCAATGTTCACAATGAACAATGGGAATGGGCTCACCCCAGTAACGCTGACGGTTAAATGCCCAGTCCTTCATTTTGTACTGAACACCCTTCTCACCTATACCCTGCTTCTGAAGTTCTTCAA
>CAZRLC010000114.1:0-1524 GCA_964600975.1 uncultured Ruminococcus sp. | reverse complement strand
TTCGTTTAGATGGGTCCTTAAATGCGGGAACAAACACGTTAGATTTTGAGACAGGTTGTTCCTCTATCCTTTTTAAAAACCCGACTTACACTTTAAAGAACGAATTAGCTCTTCATTTAAAAAGCCATTTAATATTGGCCGATCAATATCGTTCAATCACATTAAAAGAGTCTGAATTGCTCATCAATCAATTCCCATTCACTGCCAATGGATTTATCCATCGTTTTCCGGAAAAACAAGAGATACAAATCGATATGGACATGGGATTAAAAATTTCAGATCTGAACGATTTATTACAGTTTATTCATGACTCCTATTTCCAAGATAGACATCAGATAGAGGCAAAAGGTTCTATCTTTATCGAAGGAAGTATGTCTGGTACATTAAAAGACAGTGTTATTCCCAATATAAACCTATGTTGTAAAATCGAAAATGGAGCCTATCATATAAAAGATAAAAAGCAGGGTATCGACACATTAGCTATGGATTTAGATCTGCAACTAAATGGTCTTTCTCCTGATTCCTCTTTCATATCTTTAGAACAATTAATTGTCAAAGGTCTTAATACCTCTTTAGATATGCAAGCTAAAGTAACTAATTTGTTTCAAAATCCGGCCGTCAAAACGAGTATAAAAGGACAGATTGATTTTACCCGCATGGGGCAAGATTTCTTAAATCCCGATACTTTATTAATAGAAGGTATTATGAACGCAGATTTATTTGCCACATTTACCCTCGACGATCTTATAGAAAGTCGATTCGGGAAAATACATAGTTCCGGGACATTAGACATAGATCAATTGAAAGCATTTAGTCAACCACTCGGTATGGACATTTTTATCTCCAATACCTATTTGACCATTGACACGACCCATCAGAAAAGTCAATATATTAATAATAAACAGGAGCTTATGCGTCTAACATTAGGTATTGATAGCATGAACATACAATACAAAGATGAAATCAATACTCATATCCAAAAGTTAGAGATGTTAGCACAGACTACACCTGTTATTGATACTACGGCAGTTATACCCGTAACCGGTCGTTTATCCTTCAACCGCTTACGAACACGTTTACCTGACTCAACTTGGTTAGTAGCTGGACGTACCGAATTAAAAGGAGGTATTAAATCCTCAGCCTCTGATAAACGTATACCAACAGCAGGGGCTATGGTTACGATTGACACATTAAAATATTTTAACCTCCCTATCCAAACAGGTATAACATTAGCAGAAAGTACATTTTCGCTTGAAGCTCTTCCCTATCGGGAGGTACGTCAACAACAAAAAACAAAACAACCTCAAAATATTACAAATAGTCTCCGGGAACAACAGCTTGAAAATAAACAAACAAAAGATAGCACAAATACCAGTAGCCAGTTCCTTAGACAATGGGAAGCCAGAGGGAAAGTGTCTTTCAAACAAATGCGTGGTTCCAGTCGTTTATTTCCTCTTCCTATGTGGATAGACGCAACCACGATGAATTTCAACCCCACTGATCTAACCCTCTCTGACGCCCACT
>CAZRLC010000113.1:0-1549 GCA_964600975.1 uncultured Ruminococcus sp. | reverse complement strand
CAATATTATCAACAAAACAAATTGATAAACCTATTGATGAATTAAAATGGAATCAGCAACAATTTGAAGAAAATATTGATTCAATTGAAAACTGCCGTATAAATGTTAATGGTGAACCAGATCCAAAAGGTGAATATTTTGACATGAAATTGTATTGTGATTTCTATGTTAAACAAGATGTTAGATTATTACAACAAGGATTTGATGCATTTAGAGATATTATTATGGATCCACAATATGGAATTAATTTAGATCCAGATAATTATTTAACTATGCCAAGAATAGCATCTGAATTTTGTAATGAAAATATATTTGCTGTAGCTGAAGGTGGTATGTATAAATATTCTGGTGTTACACGTGCATATATTCAAAAAGCTGTTGAAGGTGGACGTTGTATGACACGTGATAATGAAAAATGGCATGTAAATGAAACATTAAATGATTTTGATGCTGTATCTTTATATCCTAGTGCTATGGCTAGATTATATACTGTTTCAGGTACACCATCAGTTATCCCAAAAGAATGTTTAAATACTGAATATTTATTATCACATACAGCTAGTGAAAATGAACAAACTTCTGATCAAAAACCAATAGCTGCATATATTGTTCACATTCATATAACAAAAGTTGGTATAAATAGACATTTCCCATTGATAATGAAAAAGATCAAAAAAGGTGGTTCATTAATAAATTATAATGTAAATGAATGTTGTGAAATGTATGTTGACAATATTAAATTAGAAGATCTTATTAAATATCAAGGTATTGAATGTGTTGTTATGGATGGTATTTGGTGGTGTCAATCTGTTAAAGATTTTAATATTAGAACACAAATTCAACGTTTACATGAATTACGATGCAAATTAAAGAAAGAAGGTAATGCTGCACAAGAAGTGATTAAGCTTATGATGAATTCTTTATATGGTAAAACTATTCAGCTTCCTATCATGACAAGCACTGTTTATAAAAAGATTTACACCATAAAAAGATATGAACGTCAATATACTAAAACTGGGAAAGAAACTAAGAAATCTATTGAACGTTTTACCAAATACGCTGATAAAATTGAAATTGATGCTAATGGTAAAGAATTTATTAAATTAGAGAAAACACCAGCAGATAATTTTATGCGTAAGAATCATGGTAAAATTAGAGAATCTTATGATGTTGACGTTAATTTGTGTGCTATTGTTCTTAATACACAAATTGATAATTTCTATGTTCCAAACCTTATTGGTGTTCAAATATTATCAATGTCAAAACGTATTATGAATGAAGTTATGTGTACAGCTGAAGATTTAGATATACCAATCTATTATCAAGACACAGATTCAATGCACATTGTTGATGATAAAATACCATTGCTTCAAGCTGAATATAAAAAGAGATTTGGACGTGAATTAATTGGTAAAAATTTGGGTCAATTCCATAGTGATTTTGAACCAATTGTTAGAGGTGGTAATAATCCAGTTTCAATAGAAAGTTATTTCCTTGGTAAAAAGGTTTATATAGATCATTTATGTGATGATGCTGGAAATAAATATTA
>CAZRLC010000112.1:0-1575 GCA_964600975.1 uncultured Ruminococcus sp. | reverse complement strand
TGGAGGACATACAAAAGACACCCGAAGAAATCGCAAAATTGCTGATGCAATTTGTTAATTACACTTCGGAGTTTTATGCAACACAAAAGTAGTACACGATAGCGGTTTGATCTTTGTGGCGGACGTGCTCTCTACAAAGGAAAGAGCAAGAGTGAAAAAAAGCAAAATAACAGGAGAGAAGCCTTGATGAAATGGACTTCTCTCCTTTATTATTTCTTATTACGCTCAGAGACTCATTGAATAACCTACCGTAAGAAAATAATATATATTCACTTATATTCGAAACTGCGGTTTTACCCCTGTCTGCTATAGTAATATTAACTAATAATGACAAAAAGCCTACCTGAGCAGACTTTTTGCCATTATTCAAATATTGCATAAATTATGCATAATTATATTAATAATACTCAATTAATCCTTGCAATAGCTTTACTCTTCTTTGATAAGGACTTTTCTTTGCCAGGATTTTTCGTTACATTCGGGACAACGCATATATCTTGTTCTGCCAGTATGCATAGACCACAAAACGCTATTGAAGGTGGGAACATATCGGTGACCACACTTTCTGCATTCATAGTAACCTGCCACTTGTTCAAGCCTCAAGCAATAGGCACAACCAATGATAAAAGGTATAAAACCAACTACAATAAGAACAATCCTCAACCAATCCGCCATCTGAACAACGGAGGCAACAACTACCAAGGCAAAAAGAATTACCGATACTAATACACCTATGAAAATCTCAAGAGACAGTAGTCTTCTATCTGCCTGTTCCTTTTGTCTTACCATTTCAAGCAAGTTGTTTTCTAATTCTTTATTGTAATTATCCATAGTAACAACCTCCCCACTTAATAAATCATTTACTGTGATTCCGAGAACATCACAAAGCCGAAGCATAATTGAGGAATCTGGCAAGGACTTGCCTCTCTCCCACTTTGATACTGCTCTGTCGGTAATGTTCAGCTTCTCTGCCAACTGCACCTGTGTCTGGTTAGACTTTTTTCTGCACTCGGCAATGAATTTTCCGATTTTGATTTGGTCCATACCGAGCCTCCTTTCGACTAAATTATAGACCTGTGGGGATGAAAATACAACAAACTATTGGTTGAATAGGGAGATTTCAACTAACGGTAGAGAATTTTTATTGATGATTAGCAAAACAGGTTAGTTTTGCCACACTCTCGTCTGTAATTCGTTTAGGTGGGAAAACTTCCCCCTCCGGATGAACTACAATCGTGCCTGTTTCCATGTCAACCGGTGGCAAATTATCCTCTGGGCTGTAACCGTTGAAATTACCATATTCATCCAGTATGTCGGGGTAATAGTCTCGGATAGTCATTACATCGGTAAAATCGCCGTAATTACGGAGCACAGGTATCTTAAAGTGAAATGGACATCATCTATATTTCGCTTGATAGCCGAATGCTTTTTTGCTCAACAACTATCTGATACTACTTTTGCAAACATTTCAATTCCTCTTTATTCAACTTAAAAGATGCACCTACAATATAGAAAGCGTACCTTAAAAACACAAGAAAATACAAAATGCAGCAAGAAAACTCTGAACCGCCCCAG
>CAZRLC010000111.1:0-1594 GCA_964600975.1 uncultured Ruminococcus sp. | reverse complement strand
TCGAAAAATCTCATAGGCACATTAACGATCAAAGCAATAGCACATCCAAGTACGAGAGGAATCATAATTCCGATACACCACGAGAATGCATTAGCAACTACACCAATATTCTGCAAACAAAGGTAGATTACAATACAAGTCACAATAACACCAATTACCCATTTGGTTATTTTCTTTTTCTTTTCCGATGACATATTCATTTTGACTTCTCCTTTATATATCCTAAAAATTTATATATCTTGAAAAACAATAAATGCAAAGCAGAGCCGGAATCAGCCCTACTCTGCATTTTAATGCACAGTAACATTATTCCTCTGTTTTTCCGCTTCCGCTCACAATAAGTGTGATAATGTCAAAAACAGCTTCTATAATTAATGTGATACCGGTAAACATCCAAAGAACCGCCGTAGATGTAAAAGGATTGTTCAGGATAACAACAGCACAAGAAACGGAAAGCAGTGCACTGATAGCTGCCAGAAACCACTTTTTGTTCTTTGCACGGATCATATCAACGGTTATTTGTACCTTTCCAAGGCCGGTAACCAAAATAACAACGCCATAAATCAGCGTTAAAGCAGGAAACGTTACAACAAACCAATTAGACTTAAAAATACAGAATGCACCGAAAAGCAACTCCACAAGACCTTTCAGAAGATATTGACCGGTAGCTGCTTCTTTTGCTTCTGCTCGGAAATATTTAATTACACTGATCAACCCGATAATCAGAAGAACTATTCCGGTAGTTATGATAGTACCGATTGTGAAGCCGATAGGGTTAATCAAAAGAAGGACACCAATTACAATTTCAAAAAGACACAATAAGATAACGTTTAAGTTGTTTTTCAGAGTTTTCACTGTTTTATCCCTCGCATATAATCGATTTATTCTGTCATTCAGCTCATCTTGACAAAATATATCTAACATGATATAAACATAGCATACACTTGTCGCTTTTACAACAATCAGTTTCGCAACGTTTGATACAAAAGCGACACTTTGAACCATAGTGTATTGTTGTTCATATAAGTTTAATTTTTTCCAAGAAGGTTAGAAACATGAAAGTAAATCAAAGAATTGCCCTTACTAAAAGACTTATACACGAGGCATTACTGCGGATTTTGGAAACCAAATCTATTGATAAGATAAATATAACTGAACTCTGCAACGAATCCGGAATCAACCGAGCAACATTTTATCGGCACTATAATGTTCCTCGTGATGTACTGGTTGAAATTGAGAACACCTTGACAGAGGATATGTCAGAAAAATTTGATATGTTACCAACATTGGACACCACACGCGGATATGACTATATTGAGAATATATGTTCCTATTTCTATGATCACTCAGCTATTATCAAAATCTTGATTTCAAACAGCTCCACAGATGATTTAACAAACGTCATTAACAAAATGTTTCATCACATTCTAACAATAAAAAAACAATCTTCAAAGTCAGTTATCATTGAGGACGATGCTATTAAACTGATTTCTACATTTATTGTCGGCGGAGGTTATTTTATGCTTCGACAATGGCTTATGGAGGACATACAAAAGACACCCGAAGAAATCGCAAAATTGCTGATGCAATTTGT
>CAZRLC010000110.1:0-1597 GCA_964600975.1 uncultured Ruminococcus sp. | reverse complement strand
GACTAGCAATTACGGTGACGGATGCCCGAATCGTAACGGATATTTCGCAGTTGGGCGGAAGCTATGCAGGTTTCTCGTTAGATGCCTATGTGGAACTCGGAGAGACAGGCTGGATAGAAAGAGATTACCCGATTTGCTTAAATAAAGACGGTTCTTTCAAGGATGGTTACAGCCTGATCCTTGTAGACCTTCTGGTGGAAAATCAGGGAATTGAATGGAACCCAAATGAATTGCCCAGTAATAATACTAGCATCTACGGTTTCAATACAGGTGGATTCCTTACGCTTGCACTTCTGGAAGATGCTGATGGTAGAAACCTACCGTATTCGGATGCAGTTTATTTCTCTGATTCAACCTATCAACTGCCTTGGGTTAACTACTATGAGATCCTTCCTGGTGAGACAAAAGCAGTATCGATCGGATTCCTGATTACCCCAGAGGATACTTGGGATCTTTCTATGGTACGTGGCTGTAATACCAGCGGAAATCGTGATAGCGTGTTTATTGATTTAAACCTAAATTAAGATACGATCAGAGATAATTTCCATATGATTAGTATGTGGTTCTTCCGCCTACTATTGCGACGGAAATGCTCACCAATAAATTAAAGAGAATCGTTTAATATTATGATTAGAGCCAGACGTTCTACGCAGAGCTTACCATGAAACGGAAGGAACAGCATGGATAACAAGCAATACGATTCCAGATGGATTCGCTGTCCGATCTGTGACAGCAAGACACGAACCAAAGTGTATTCAGATACGGTGATGTTTAATTTTCCGCTGTATTGCCCTAAATGCAAAAGCGAAACAAAAATCGATGTACTACAACTGAAAATGGCAAAAAGCAAATGAGCCAGACGTAAAACGCAGAGCCTGCTTCCCTAGCATAAAGGGAGGCAGGCTCTTTTCTATTCGATTGCAGTTGAGTTGCAATTTCTAGCCATTTTGATGGCAGCTTGCAATACCGGAATGATCGCCGCAGCTTCTTCTTCACTACAATCCTCAACCAAAAGCCGGAGTTGCCGAAGTGCAGGAGAATCACAACGCATTTCGGGATAGAAAATCTCTCTGGAATCAATTCGCAATGCACGAATCAGAGGATACAGCACTTCCAGTTTTGGATTTCCTTTGTAGTTTTCAATGTTTAGGACGGTACGAGTGTCCCTACTGATAGTGGCAGCCAATTCAGCTTGCGTAAATCCCGCCTGCTCTCTTGCAACCTTAACAACATCACCTAATACACGAGAATAATCCGGCATTACAATTCACCTCGGATATATTCTACAATACACCTCGCTTCGATGGAATTCGTCACAATTCACCTCTTTAGTGTATCACACTTCACTTGCAAAACGAAAGGAGTTTCACATCATCGTGCCAAACTCAAAGGAATTTAGCAAGACAAAACTGAATTTCAATGTTTTAGCAAGGGGTACTCTGGATCAATAAGTGAACTGCAATTCACATTATATGTTTTCCCGCATCATAACAACACCGTAGCCAATCTGCGTTGCCGCAGTCCTCCGGTCAATCTGATTTCTTCGGATTTCAGATTGATTGGAGGTACTGCAAATGGATGGAAACCATCCGAACCG
>CAZRLC010000109.1:0-1616 GCA_964600975.1 uncultured Ruminococcus sp. | reverse complement strand
AGAAAGAGAAACATGGGTTGGAGACCCACAGTTCGTGGTTCTGTAATGAACCCCTGCGATCACCCCCACGGTGGTGGTGAGGGTAAATCCCCCGTTGGTCGTCCCGGCCCTGTTACCCCCTGGGGTAAACCTGCTCTGGGTTATAAGACCAGAAAGACACACAATCGCTCCGATAAAGATATCGTAAAGCGTAGAAACAGTAAGTAAGGCGTAGAAAGGAGCTTATTTAATATGAGTAGAAGTATGAAAAAGGGTCCTTTTGTTCAGCCTGTACTGCTCAAAAGGGTTAAGGAAATGAACGCTTCCGGCGAGAAGAGAATTCTCAAGACTTGGTCCAGAAGCTCTACAATTTTCCCTGAATTTGTAGGTCACACATTTGCAGTCCATGACGGACGCAAACACGTTCCTGTATATGTAACTGAGGATATGGTAGGTCACAAGCTCGGCGAGTTTGCTCCCACACGTACCTTCAGAGGTCATGCAGGTTCCAAAACATCCAGATAATGCGGAAGGAGAATACAGAAATGGAAGCTAAGGCATATCTTAATTATGTCCGTATTTCACCTCGTAAGGTTAGCATCGTTCTGGATCTTATCCGCGGTAAGGATGTTAAACTTGCAAAGGCAATTCTCGAGCATACACCCAAGGCAGCTTGCGAGCCTCTTCTGAAGCTTCTCAAGTCTGCAATGGCAAATGCAGAGAATAATCATGAAATGGACGTTACAAAGCTTTACGTTGCATCTTGCAGCGTTAGCCAGGGTCCCACTCTTAAGAGAATCCGTCCCCGTGCACAGGGCAGAGCCTTCAGAATCAACAAGAAGACTTCCCACATCACACTGGTTCTCAAAGAGAGAGAAAACTAAGAAGGAGGTAAATAGTCATGGGTCAGAAAGTTAATCCTCACGGCTTACGTGTTGGCGTTATTAAGGACTGGGATTCACGCTGGTTCGCAAATAAGAAAGACTTCGGTGACACACTTGTTGAGGACTATAACCTCCGCAAGGAACTGAAGAAGCAGCTCTACGCTGCAGGTATCGCAAAGATTGAAATCGAGCGCGATGGCAAGAAAGTTAGAATTCACATTCACTGTGCAAAGCCCGGTATGATTATCGGTAAGGGCGGTTCTGAGATTGAGAAGCTCAGACTTCAGTGTGAGAAGATGCTGGGTGGTAAGCCCTGCGCTATCAACATTGTTGAGATTAAGATGCCCGATGTAAATGCACAGCTCGTTGCAGAGAGTATCGCACAGCAGCTGGAGAAGAGAATCTCCTACCGTCGTGCCATGAAACAGGCTATCGGTCGTGCTATGAGACTCGGTGCAAGAGGTATAAAGACACAGTGTAGCGGTCGTCTCGGCGGTGCAGAAATTGCTCGTTCCGAGAATTATCACGAGGGAACTATCCCGCTGCAGACACTCCGTGCTGATATCGATTATGGTTTTGCTGAGGCAAACACCACATACGGTAAGATCGGCGTAAAGGTTTGGCTGTACAAGGGTGAGGTTCTCGGTTATGCTAACCAGAACAATAACCAGAGATCCGACCGTCCCAGAAGAAATCGTAGGGAAGGGGGCAATAAATAATGCTGATGCCCAAAAGAGTTAAGTACAGAAGAGT
>CAZRLC010000108.1:0-1809 GCA_964600975.1 uncultured Ruminococcus sp. | reverse complement strand
CTGACCGAGTATACTGCGGTTTCCCCAGTAATCGTCTTTTTGAATATGAAGATTACCCTTCACCAAAACAATTATATCACCAAGGTGTTCTCCTTGCCTGAGGACGTATTCGCCTTTTTTGTATTCATAGCATCTTGCACCCAGACAACTGAGCATAGATTCTATTTCTTTTTCTCCCACACCCGAGAACATCTTGGTTCTTTTCAGAACAGGAATATATTTCTTCATAAGTCACTTCTTTCTGTTGTAAAAACAACTGACCTGTTGTAAATAGTATTGTATTATTTGTTTAGAAAATCAACGGGTTTTCAAATAAGATAAATTAAGGAGTAATACAATGAATAAAATGTTTTGTTTTCAGTGTGAGCAAACTGCCGGTTGTAAAGGTTGTACGGGTAATGCAGGTGTTTGCGGAAAGAAGGCGGATACCGCACAGCTTCAGGATAAGCTGACAGGTGCTCTCATAGGACTTGCCGGAGCAACAGAAGGTAACAAACACCTTGTAACACCCTCAACCGACAAACTGGTTATTGAAGGACTTTTCGCAACTATTACCAATGTTAATTTCAACAACGAAACCTTAAATACGCTTATCAGTCGGGTCGAAGCGGAAAAAGAACGCCTTGAGTCTGATTGCTGTTGTTGCAGTTCGGATTGCGGCAAAAAGGATAACTATGATATGAGTGAGCTGTGGAATGCCGATGAGGATATCCGTTCTCTTAAATCGTTGATACTTTTCGGTATTCGAGGAGTAGCGGCTTATGCATATCACGCTGACGTTCTCGGATACCACGATGATATTATAAGCAAGTTTTTCTACAAGGCACTTTTTACCATTGGTGTGAAGGATTACGGTATGGATGAGTTGCTTCCCGTTGTAATGGAGGTAGGAGAAATCAATCTAAGATGTATGGCACTTCTTGATAAAGCTAACACAGAGACCTACGGCAATCCTTCACCCACAGAGGTAAGTCTGACAATAGAAAAAGGTCCGTTTATCGTTATTTCGGGACACGACCTTTTTGATCTCAAAAAGCTTCTGGAGCAGACAGAGGGCAGGGGTATCAACGTTTATACCCACGGAGAAATGTTGCCCGGTCACTCATACCCCGAGCTTAAGAAGTATCCTCATCTGAAAGGCAATTTCGGCACAGCGTGGCAGAATCAGCAGAAGGAGTTTGCCGACATACCGGCTCCCGTTCTCTTCACAACAAACTGCCTTATGCCGCCTAAAGACTCTTATGCCGACCGTGTCTTCACAACGGAGGTTGTGTCCTTTCCGCAGCTTGTTCATATAGGAGAAGATAAAGATTTCACTCCTGTTATCGAAAAGGCACTTTCCCTTGGCGGTTATCCCGAGGACAGAAAATTTACAGGTATTAACGGCGGCGACAAGGTGATGACAGGCTTTGCACACAATGCTGTGCTTTCAGTAGCAGACACAGTAATTGATGCAGTAAAGTCAGGGGATATCAAACACTTCTTCCTTGTGGGAGGCTGTGACGGTGCAAAACCCGGACGCAATTATTATACAGAATTTGTAAAACAAACTCCTGCTCACAGCGTGGTGCTGACACTGGCTTGTGGAAAATACCGTTTTAATGACCTTGATCTTGGCACAATAGGGGGACTTCCTCGCATTATGGATATGGGACAGTGCAACGATGCCTACAGTGCAATCAAGGTTGCGGTGGCACTTTCTGAAGCGTTTGGCTGCACAGTTAATGAGCTGCCTCTTTCCATGGTGCTTTCATGGTATGAGCAAAAGGCTGTGTGCATACTGCTTACACTTTTGCATCTTGGAATCAA
>CAZRLC010000107.1:0-1835 GCA_964600975.1 uncultured Ruminococcus sp. | reverse complement strand
TGTTCAATCATCGTACTGATGAATATGGTTGGGAAAATCCCGAAGATCGTACCCGCTTTGCCTGCGAATGTATTGCTGCGATTCGCGAAGTGATCGGTCCCGATAAGATTCTGTCTGTAAAGATGCAGGGCTTTGACTATCCTAAGGGAGAAGGTGCAGCATCTATTTACGGTGCTGATGGTATCGACCCCGAGCAGGCTGCTATTGTTGCACCTTATTTTGAAAAGGCAGGCGCAGATATGCTGACCGTTTCCGCGGGCGGCACTATCTTAATGCAGGATGATATCATGGCCGGTGACGTACGCCGTGCGGAAGGCTGGAAGGTTCCCGCTGCAGCTATGGTCAAGCAGAATGTCTCTGTTCCCGTTGTTGCAACCGGGTCTATTCGTCATCCTGATTATGTGGATCAGATCATTGAGGAAGGCAAGTGCGATATGGTTGGCATGGGCCGCGGAATTCTGGCAGAACGTGAATGGGTCAAGAAGTGCGCGGAAGGCCGCGAGGACGAGCTGCGTTACTGTATTTCTTGCTTGAATTGCTGGAACGTCAATCCTTTTGCTTATGAACAGACCAACTGCTCTGTGAATCCTTTTGCGCTGAGAGAGGCATCCCAGCGTCCTCTGAACGTAAATGGGGAAGGCCGCGTTGTGGTTATCGTCGGTGCGGGTCCTGCGGGTATGGAAGCTGCGGTCACACTGAAGCAGCGCGGATTTGAACCCATCGTATTTGAAAAGGGCGACAAGATTGGCGGTAATATACATATCGCTAAAAAACCTATCTGCAAGGGTAAGTTTGACTGGGCGATCGACTACTACGTCAATATGGCTAAGAAACTGAACATTGATGTTCGTTTGAATACGGAAGCCACTGTGGAAGGGATTTTGGCACTCAATCCCTATTCCGTGCTGATCGCAAGCGGCAGCAATATCGTGACCTTCCCCATTGAGGGAACGGAAGCAATTCCTGTATATGAAGCACATGACGTGCTGGTCAAGGATCTGGTCTTTGAAGGAAAGAAGATCGCCGTTGTCGGTGGCGGCATCACCGGTTTGGAGGTTGCCCAGCTTGTACGTGCACAGGGCAATGAAGTTACTGTGGTGGATATGCTGCCTGACTGGCCGCATGCAACTCTGGATCCCAGATATCAGATGGAAGCACTGATTGAGCTTATGCACAGCGAAAAGGCCGGTTTGAAGCTGCACTACAATCACAAGGTGGAAAAGTATGCAGACGGCAAGCTGCTTGCAGTCAACACCGAAGATAACAGTGTTCTGGAAATTCCCGCAGATGTGATTATCATGTCTGTTGGCGTAAAGCCCAACAATGATTTGTACATGGCTCTGAAGATGGCGGGGCATCCCAGTGTTTGGATGGCAGGTGATGCACTCAACACAGGTAAGATCAACAAGGCTGTCACACAAGGCAGCAAGTTTGGGTATGCACTGAACTAAAAAACATCCGAAGCTGCAGACCATAATCTCCTTTTATGAAACTTCCTTGATATAAAACCCATTTGTATGGCTGCGGTTTCGGATACATAACAAAAAGGTCGGAGATTTCTCCGGCCTTTTGTTATATACATGATTTCTTTATGGTAAATGCAAAGAATATGATCTGTATATCAGCGATAATTTGACGATTTCGTGTTCGTTTCACTCTTGAGAAACGTGGACTGTCATGATACAATGTTAAAGGTTAAAAGGTTGTTTCATTTACGTCTCGAAATGGCGTATAAAACCAAAGGTTGTTTCACTTTAAGTTGATAAAACCTCATATAAGTACATATAAGTCTATAAAACTCAAGGAGAAATATTCAATATGAAGTTAGGTATCGT
>CAZRLC010000106.1:0-1844 GCA_964600975.1 uncultured Ruminococcus sp. | reverse complement strand
GATAGTCTTAAGGTCGTTACCTGCAGGAGCAGAGATGATAACCTTCTTAGCACCGGCATTGATGTGAGCCATGGACTTCTCCTTAGAGCAGTAGAAGCCTGTGCACTCGAGAACAACCTCAACACCAAGTTCGCCCCAAGGAATGTTGTTAGCATCCTTCTCAGCGTAGATAGTGATTTCTTTGCCATCAACTGTGATGGAGTTGTCTGTGCTTGTAACTGTGTCTGCAAGTGCATATCTGCCCTGTGCAGAATCGTACTTGAGCAGGTGAGCAAGCATCTTGGGGCTTGTAAGGTCGTTAATAGCTACAACCTCATAACCCTCTGCGCCGAACATCTGTCTGAAAGCAAGACGGCCGATACGACCGAAACCGTTAATACCAACTTTAACTGACATAATATATACTTCCTCCTGTATTTTATTGGTGATTAAATTATATACTGTTTTTTTAATAAATTCAATAGCTTGTGAAGAATTTAACTTATTTTGTATATTCTTTTCTTATTAAGAGGGAGAAGACCTGATTTTTTATGCAAATAATACACTTGTGTAAAGAGCTCGGTGATATTTTTTTGATTTTCGAATTTTCTTTTTTCTGCATATTTTTTATAGATTTAATCCATTTTATCCCGAAAACCCCATAATATTATGCATAAAAATAAACAAAATATTCTTGACAAAACAGGTGGTTTCTATTAATATATTAGGTAGGTGGAATAGTTTTTCTATTTACATCAGCGACTTTATATACGCAGACACAAATAAAGTCGCACATAATTTTAACCCGACTCTTAGAAGAGCCGTTACTTATAGATATCCTTTCACTATTAATTTACCTTTTTATATATTTTCGGGCGGATATCTTTTTACCGCAATTGCAGGTTTTTACCTGCCATAGTTATAGTTATGCCTTGTAAAAGGGGATGATATGGCTGTGTTTTGCGTGTTTTATCCTGCCCGTTTTTTGTATTTTACGGTAATTTTTTGGGTTGTATATCTACTTTTAACGGCACCGTGAGTTGAATCTGAAAAAATTCAAATCAAGGAGGTGTCACATTATGGAATTATGGCATTATTTAGTTATTGCAGCTGCTCTGGTAGTAGGTTTGGTAATCGGTTTTGTTGTTGGCGGTCTTCATAGAAAGAAAGTAGCCGAGAATGAAATCGGAAGTGCCGAGCAGGAGGCAAAGCGTATTATCTCTGACGCTATGAAAACTGCAGAAGCTAAGAAGAAAGAAGCCGTAATCGAAGGCAAGGATGAAATCCATCGCCTGAGAACTGAAACAGAAAAAGATTTGGCTGAAAGACGCAAGGAAGTTCAGCGACAGGAGAGAAGAATCCAGCAGAAGGAGGAAACTCTCGACAAAAAGGTGGATAACCTTGAAAAGAAAGAAGAAAACGTGGCAAGAAAGCTTAAGGAAGCAGAGAAGAAGCTGGAGGAAATTGATACTATCAAGAAGAGCCAGTTTGAAATGCTGGAGCGTATCTCAGGCTACTCTGTAGAACAGGCTAAGGCTTATCTGCTTGAGCAGCTTGACGGTGAACTTGCCCACGAAAAATCCGTAAAAATTATGGAGTACGAGCAGCAGCTCAAGGATGAGTCTGACAAGAAGGCAAGAAACATCATCTCTCTTGCTATTCAGCGTCTTGCTGCTGACCACGTTACAGAGGCAACGGTTTCCGTTGTTCCTCTGCCCAACGATGAGATGAAGGGTAGAATCATCGGTAGAGAGGGTAGAAATATCCGTGCTATCGAGACCTTAACAGGTGTTGACCTTATTATCGACGACACACCCGAGGCAATTACCCTCAGTTGCTTTGAGCCTGTCAGAAGAGAAATCGCA
>CAZRLC010000105.1:0-1858 GCA_964600975.1 uncultured Ruminococcus sp. | reverse complement strand
GTGGCAGAATTGCCACAGGCGATTATGATGCGGTTATTATCGGGCATAGTCAGTTTGAAAAAATCCCGATGAGCGTGGAACGCCAGAAAGTGCAGTTGGAGAAACAGCTCTTTGACATTGAGCGAGGTATCGAAGATGTGCAGGCTTCCAATGGGGAGCAGTTCACGGTCAAGCAGCTTATGAAAACCCGTAAGGGTATCAAGGCAAAGCTCGACAGGCTCAATGATACCAAGCGAAAGGATACGGTAATCGACTTTGAACAGCTCGGCGTTGACCGTCTGTTTATTGACGAGAGCCATTTTTACAAGAATTTGTACCTCTATACCAAGATGCGGAGGGTCGGCGGTATCGCCCAGACCGAAGCCCAGAAATCAAGCGACCTCTTTATGAAATGCCGCTATCTGGACGAAATCACAGGCAACCGAGGAACGATTTTCGCAACAGGTACACCCGTCAGCAATTCAATGGTGGAGCTGTACTCGGTGCAGAGGTATTTGCAGTATGACACCCTTGCAAGGAACGGCTTGCAGCATTTTGACAGTTGGGCTTCCACTTTCGGAGAAATAATCACGGCTTTGGAGCTTGCCCCAGAGGGGTCAAGTTACCGCCCGAAAACAAGGTTTGCCAAGTTCCACAACCTGCCAGAGCTTATGCAGATGTTCCGTGAGGTGGCTGATATTCAGACTGCCGATATGCTAAAGCTCCCCGTACCAAAGGTCAGTTACCACAATATCAAGGTCGCTCCGAGCGAAATTCAAAAGGAACTGGTCGCTTCCCTTGCCAAGAGAGCCGAGAAAGTCCGTGACAGGCTTGTAGAGCCGTATATCGACAATATGCTCAAAATCACAAATGACGGGCGTAAATTGGCACTCGACCAAAGGCTCATTGACCCGATGCTGCCAGACTTTGAAAACAGTAAGGTCAACGCCTGCGTGGATAATGTGTACCGTATCTGGGAGGAATACGCCGACACAAGAGCGACACAGCTTGTATTCTGCGACCTTTCCACCCCGAAGAATGACGGTACTTTTAATGTCTATGACGATATACGGGCAAAGCTGACCGACAGGGGTATCCCTGCGGAGCAGATACGGTTTATCCACGAAGCCACCACCGATGCACAGAAAAAAGAGCTGTTCGCAAAGGTCAGAAGCGGCGAAGTCCGTGTGCTTTTAGGCTCTACCCCGAAAATGGGAGCAGGTACGAATGTGCAGGACAGGCTCATAGCAATTCATAATCTCGACTGTCCGTGGCGACCTTCCGACCTTGAACAACGGCAAGGGCGTATTGAGCGACAAGGAAATATGTTCCCAGAGGTTGAGGTTTATCGTTATGTTACCGAGCAGACCTTTGATGCTTACCTCTATCAGTTAGTGGAGAGCAAGCAGAAATTTATCAGCCAGATAATGACGAGCAAAAGCCCTGTTCGTTCTGCTGAAGATGTGGACGAGGTTGCCCTGTCCTTTGCCGAGGTTAAAATGCTTGCTACGGGCGATGAGCGTTTCAAACAAAAAATGGACTTGGATATACAGGTATCAAAGCTCCGTGTACTGAAACAAAGCTATCTTTCAGAGCATTACGACCTTGAGGACAGGATACTCAAATTCTATCCCCAGACCATAAAGGAGTATGAAGAACGCATTGCAGGCTATGAAAACGATGCGGCTCTTGCCGAACAGCACAAGCCTCAGGGCGAGGATAAGTTCTGCCCGATGACCCTAAAAGGTGTGACCTACACCGAAAAGGCAGCCGCAGGCGAAATGCTCCTTGCAATCTGTAAGGAATATCCGCTGTCCACACCTACCGAAATCGGCAGTTACCGAGGTTTCAGAATGGAGATTTATTATGATGCAGTCAA
>CAZRLC010000104.1:0-1987 GCA_964600975.1 uncultured Ruminococcus sp. | reverse complement strand
CGCCGCAAGGAAGGCAAAGCCGGTAAGAAGTAATTTAAGGAGTGAATTAAAATGGTTAGAAGACCTGATACAAAAAAAGCCCGTGTTCAGCGCCACAAGAGAGTTCGTGGCAAGGTTAACGGCACAGCAGATTGTCCCCGTCTTTGCGTTTATCGCTCCACCAACAACATCTACGCTCAGATTATTGATGACGTAAAGGGTGTTACACTGGTATCTGCTTCTTCTCTGGACAAGAGCATTGAAGGTAATGGCGGTAACAAAGAGGCTGCAAAGGCAGTTGGTAAGCTCGTCGCAGAACGTGCAAAGGAAAAGGGCATCACAGATGTTGTTTTCGATAGAGGCGGTAATATCTACCACGGCCGTGTTAAAGAATTGGCCGAAGGCGCTCGTGAGAGCGGCCTCAATTTCTAAGGAAGGGGAGGAATTACTTTGGCTATTATTGACGCATCCACAATGGATCTTAAAGAGCGTGTAGTCGCTATCAACCGTGTATCAAAGACCGTTAAGGGCGGACGTATCTACAAGTTCGCTGCTCTGGTAGTTGTAGGTGACGGCGAAGGCACAATCGGCTTTGGTATTGGTAAAGCCGGTGAAGTTCCCGATGCAATCCGCAAGGGCATCGAGGACGCAAAGAAGAATCTTGTAAAGATTTCTCTTCGTGGTACAACAATCCCTCACGAGGTTATCGGTGAGTACGGCGCAGGTAGAGTTCTTATGAAACCCGCTGCACCCGGTACCGGTGTTATCGCAGGTGGTCCTGTTCGTGCAGTACTTGAGGTTGCTGGTGTTAAGGATATCAGAACCAAGGCTCTGCGTTCCAACAACCCCTGCAACGTTGTTCGTGCTACTTTCCAGGGACTTCAGTCACTGCGCACTGCCGAGCAGGTAGCTGCAATCAGAGGCAAGTCTGTTAAGGAAATTCTGTAAGGAGGGCCGTATAATGAAAATCACATTGGTTAAAAGCCTTATCGGCTCTAAAAAAGATCAGATCGCAACCGCCCACGCACTGGGTCTTCGCAAAATCGGTGATGTAACTGAGCAGCCCGACAACGCACAGACCAAGGGTAAGGTTAAGAAGATCGTTCACCTTATTCAGGTTGAAGCTTAATAGGGAGGTGCGAATATGAGATTACATGATTTATCTCCTGTAGAGGGCTCCAAGAAGGAAGCCAGAAGAATCGGTAGAGGTCACGGCTCAGGTCAGGGTAAAACCGCCGGTAAAGGTCACAAAGGCCAGAAGGCAAGAGCAGGTCGTGGTATGAGAATTGGCTTCGAAGGTGGACAGATGCCCCTTCAGAGACGTGTTCCTAAGCGTGGATTTAACAATATCTTCGCTAAGAATATTGTTTCTGTTAACGTAGGTACACTTGAAAAATTCGACAACGGTTCAGTTGTTGACGTACAGGCACTTGTTGCTGCTGGTATCGTAAAGAACTCCTTTGATGGTGTTAAGATTCTCGGCAACGGTACACTGACAAAGAACCTGACTGTTAAGGTTTCTGCTTATTCCGAATCTGCTAAGGCAAAAATCGAAGCCGCAGGTGGAAAGGCAGAGGTGATCTAATTGTTTAAGACAATCAGAAACGCCTGGGCGATTCCTGATGTAAGAAAGAAGATTCTCTTTACTCTTCTTATTCTTGCTATATACAGAATCGGCTGCGTTATCCCCGTTCCTTTTGTAGATATTGATTCTCTTGCAGCATCATCTTTCCTCACATCAGGAAACACAGTGTTTGCATACCTCAATACTCTTTCAGGCGGTGCCTTCGGTAACGCTACTATTTTCGCAATGGGTATTACACCCTACATCAACAGCTCTATTATCATGCAGCTCCTCTGCGTTGCCATTCCCGCACTTGAGAGAATGAGCAAAGAAGGCGAGGACGGCAGAAAGAAGATTGCTACTATTACCCGTTACCTGACCGTTGGTCTTGGTCTCATTCAGGGTACAGCTTACTTCTTCTACCTTAAGGGCTACGGCTACCTG
>CAZRLC010000103.1:0-2014 GCA_964600975.1 uncultured Ruminococcus sp. | reverse complement strand
GCAGCAGCGATATCACCTGCATAGCAGCAGTCAATATCCTTTCTGTCGTTAGCGTGCATCTGAAGAATACGACCCATACGCTCCTTGTTATCCTTGGTAGAGTTGTATACAGTGGAACCTGCATCAACCTTACCGGAATAAACTCTGAAGAAGCAGAGCTTACCAACGAAGGGGTCGGTTGCAATCTTGAATGCGAGAGCAGCAAAAGGCTCATCGTCAGAAGAATGACGAACGCACTCTTCCTCTGTATCGCAATCGATACCCTTGATGTCGGGAACATCTGTGGGAGCGGGCATATAATCTACGATAGCGTCGAGAAGCTTCTGAACGCCCTTGTTACGGTAAGAAGTACCGCAGCAAACGGGAACCATCTCGTTAGCAATTGTTGCCTTACGGATAGCAGCCTTAATCTCAGCTGTTGTGATTTCCTCACCGCCGAAATACTTCTCCATGAGGGCATCGTCAACGGATGCAACAGCGTCGATAAGCTTCTCGCGGTATTCCTCTGCGAGTTCCATCATATCTGCAGGAATTTCTTCCTCTCTCATATCCTTGCCGAGGTCATCGTAGTAAACCTCAGCCTTCATCTCTACCAGGTCGATGATACCCTTGAAGGTATCCTCAACGCCGATAGGAAGCTGGATGGGAACAGCATTACACTTAAGTCTGTCCTTCATCATCTGCAGAACTCTGTAGAAGTCTGCACCCATGATGTCCATCTTATTAACGTAAACCATTCTGGGAACGCCGTAGTTGTCAGCCTGACGCCATACAGTCTCGGACTGAGGCTCAACGCCACCCTTAGCGCACAGAACGGTAACTGAGCCGTCGAGAACTCTCAGTGAACGCTCAACCTCAACAGTGAAGTCAACGTGTCCGGGAGTATCGATGATGTTAACTCTGTGATTCTTCCAGTAACAGGTGGTAGCAGCAGAAGTAATGGTGATACCTCTCTCCTGCTCCTGAGCCATCCAGTCCATGGTAGCAGCACCGTCGTGTGTTTCGCCGAGCTTGTGGCTAACACCGGTGTAGTACAGAATACGCTCTGTAGTTGTAGTTTTACCGGCATCGATGTGAGCCATGATACCGATGTTTCTTGTCATTTCAAGAGATACTTGCCTGGGCATAAAATCCTCCTAATTGATATAAAACGTCGAAAATTATTACCATCTGTAATGTGCAAAAGCCTTGTTTGCTTCTGCCATCTTGTGAGTATCCTCACGCTTTTTAGCAGCACCACCGGCACCGTTGATAGCGTCGAGAATCTCGTTGGCAAGTCTTTCCTTCATAGTTCTCTCACTACGAAGACGTGAATAGTTTGTGAGCCAACGCAGACCAAGTGTCTGACGTCTCTCGGGTCTAACCTCGATAGGAACCTGATAGGTAGAACCACCAACACGGCGAGCCTTTACCTCCAGAACGGGCATAATGTTTTCCATTGCTGCCTCGAATGTCTCGAGGGGATCTTTACCTGTCTTCTCAGAAATAATGTCGAATGCACCGTAAACGATCTTCTGGGCAACACCCTTCTTACCGTCGAGCATAATGTTGTTGATCAGACGAGTAACGAGTTTGGATCTGTAAATAGGATCCGGCAAAACATCACGTTTTGCAATTGAACCTCTTCTTGGCACTTTACTTCCCTCCTTCACAATATTTGAGATATCATAGGTACTCGAAAGCGACAAACTCCCGTACGCCAATACAGAGGCTCTATCTATATATAAAGCTCTGTATCAGATACAGATACGAAAAAAATCATGAATCTCTGAATGATTTTTCTTTTTAAGCTGTCAAATTCTTATTTACCCTTCTTCGGACGCTTTGCGCCGTACTTGGAACGTGCCTGATTTCTTCCTGCTACACCCTGAGTATCAAGTGTACCTCTGATGATGTGATAACGCACACCAGGGAGGTCCTTAACTCTACCGCCACGGATGAGAACAACTGAGTGCTCCTGCAGGTTGTGGCCTACGCCGGGAATGTAGGAACTAACTTCGATTCCGTTAGAAAG
>CAZRLC010000102.1:0-2055 GCA_964600975.1 uncultured Ruminococcus sp. | reverse complement strand
CATCAGCGGGTATTGATATTACAGGTAGCACAGACATCGCAAACCTCAATCCTATCAGATACAGAGGCTATGTCTACGATACAGAGACTGGACTGTATTATCTCCAGAGTCGCTACTACGATCCAACTACTTGTAGATTCATTAATGCGGATGGGTTGGCTTCTACAGGGCAAGGACTATTAGGCCACAATATGTTTGCTTATTGTAATAATAATCCGGTAATATTTAGAGACGGTACTGGAACATATGTCACTTATTCAGGTGTAACATACGATGGAGTTGAGTTTAAAAACGTTCCTGCACACCAATTAGGTTGGTATGGACAGATTGCTGATTATTGGTTGGATGAGCCGACATTTGGCAATAAACTATGGGAGAGTGCAGTAACTATTCTCGAAAGTGTTTACGTTGAGGGCGGAGTAGGATTTGGACTTGGCATTGAATATGAAGTGAGTGAATATGTTGGTATTGAAGGGCTGATAAAATCTGATTGTTTACACTTCAAGTTGTCACAAGACTGTA
Organism: uncultured Ruminococcus sp.; assembly: GCA_964600975.1. Taxonomy (GTDB): domain Bacteria; phylum Bacillota; class Clostridia; order Oscillospirales; family Acutalibacteraceae; genus Ruminococcoides. The sequence continues at coordinate 1,533 of CAZRLC010000102.1, read as the reverse complement.
ATGATATAGGTATGGATTTATATGCATCAGGAGGTTTAACGATATTTGGAAAAGAGATATTTGAAGCGCACGAAATTCACTCTTATTCCGCTGTTACAAATGAATATACATATTTTGTCGATCCTCCAAATTATTTTGAGTTGATGAGTTTTTCCGGCTATTTAATAATAGGCGGTAATATTAGTGTGGGCTGGGATGTTGATCGGATTGTTATTAAACTCAAGGAAATATGGAGGTGATTTTTGATGAATAAAATATTCGTTTTATTGTATGTGTTAATTTGTAATGCTGTTCTTTACCTTACAACATATTTTAACATTATTTATAATCAAAATAACATTTGGTATTTATGTCTTTTGCTAATAACACCATTATTATTATTTTCGATATTGTTTTTATCATTAATAAAAAATAGATTAAGAGAAGTAACAAATGGAGATATGATATTGTCTATTTGTTTGTATTTGTTGTCAGGTATGGTGTTAATATGGATCCCGTACTTTTTACCTAGTGTATTTGATACGAATGTAGCATCATCAAACATAGTAATATATGGAAGTACATTTACATATATTGTCTCTATGTTTTTTAACAAAAGAACTCGGTACTGCACCGTGGGTAAGTGTGTAGAATGGATTGCTTTATTGGTTTTTTTAATAGCAATTATATCCGCTATTATCAACTGTTTTATACAAATAATTAACTAAAAAGACAGGGAAACGTCCCCTGTCTTGACGGAAGATTAAATTTTAACCTATTGAGAGGGAGGCTTCCTCCTCCCTCTCACCACCATAGGCAGACTTGTGTCTACAGATGTATTTGACTTATCTGTTACAGGAAATGCGGACAAATGGCTGCGGTCCATAGAGTACGACTTTGACCTTAACAATAACGTCACTAAGTTTGCCTTCGCAGACAAAGACGGCAGCAACGTAACCGAATACGAGTACGGACTTGATAATCTGCTATCCAAGACTATTCTGCAAAGCGGCAAAGAGGTTTCTTACACTTACGACGCCTTAGGCAGACTAATAAGCAAATCTCTTAACGCTACAACACCACTTAGTTATGCCTATACCTACGAAGCATCAGATAGAGGAGCAGGATATACCACAACAAAGCTTGAAACCGAAACCATAGGAAACACCAAATACAGATATACCTATGACGTATACGGTAATATCAAGCGTATATATTCCGTAGCAACAGATAACACAGAAACCCTGCTCCATCTCTACAACTATGATAATAACAATCAGCTTGTTGCTGATATGGACACAGTGCAGGGTACCATAACCGACTATGCTTATGACAGCAACGGAAATATTCTGCAGAAGAAGGTTTCTCAGTGGGACGGGAATATATCCACAGTAACCCGAGGAACAGAAATCAGCAAGGTAAATTATGCCTACGAGGACACCAACGGTTGGGCAGACCTTCTCACATCCTACGACGGACAGACCATTACCTATGACCAGATAGGTAATCCTCTAACATATCGTGACGGCATCACAATGACCTGGCAAAACGGCA
>CAZRLC010000101.1:0-2119 GCA_964600975.1 uncultured Ruminococcus sp. | reverse complement strand
AGAAGCCGTAGATATATACTGTATCCCAGCCCTTGTTGTCGATGAAGTAAACGGTAATTGTCTCTGTTTCCTCAGGATCGGAGGGAGCATCTGTAGGATCTACAGGAGCGTCTGTGGGTTCCTCGGAATCCTCACCGCCGTCAGGATATGTTACGGAGAGCTGAGAAGTGTTTATACCGAATGCGAATACATACTCACCGGCAACTGTTGTAGTAAGGACTACATTGCCTGATACGCTGGAGCTGAATGTAAGTCCGGATACAGAACCTGTGATTGAAAGTGTATCCTTGCAGCTGGTCCAAGTACCCTCGCGAACAATCTTGAACTCGTAGTTTGTATTTGCCTCGAGGGTCAGGGTTACATAACCTGTTGTATCGCCCTCAGCACTCAGCTTAAACTCGTCAGCTATTGTGCTCCAACCATTGAAGGAACCAACAAGATATCTGTCAGTTGCAAGAGCATCTACAGCGGGAACATCATCAAGAGATTCGTACCATACGCCACTCTTTATATCGAAATACTTGCCGTTCTCGAATGTGAGGTTAGCAGTCTGTGAACCGTTATTGTTGTTATTGAAGATGATATTCTCGTAAGCCATATCTGTGGTTATGCTGTAAACATCAAAACCGTTAACGGTCTCACCGGTCTTAGTCATAGCCTCACCGGGCCATGATGTACCTGCACCGCCCTCAATCCACATATGAGCTGAAAGTTCAGACCAATTAGCGGAGTTGATGCAGTATGCTGTTTTTCCTGTAGGAGCATCTGTAGGATCAACAGGTGCATCTGTGGGAGCGTCTGTAGGATCAACAGGTGCATCTGTGGGATCTGTGGGTGCATCTGTGGGATCTGTGGGTGCATCTGTGGGATCAACGGGTGCGTCTGTAGGAGCATCTGTGGGATCCTCAGCTGCAGCCTCGGAGATTGTAACTCTGAGAGAATCAGAACCGATTGTTACAGAGAACAGATATGTGCCGCCTGTAGCATTCCATGTGCAGTTGCTACTGTTTGATGTGCGGAAGCCCCAATCGCCACCTGTAACATTCTCAACTGTACCGCCGTTGCCGTACCAATCTGTGCCGTCGTAGAGCTTGAACTCGTAGGTACCTGCCTCTACTGTGATAGTAGCTGTATATGTAACATCGTCGGTAGTATAGAGAACTGTATCAGTCCAATTGTTAAAGCTACCTCTTACGGAATATTTAGAAGCTGTTGCATCACCTGCGGGAGCTGTAGTAGTCTCTACATCAGGTACTGTGGTCTCTTCCTCAGAAGAATCTCCGTTATAGTTGTAGGTATTGTAATCCCACTTCTTGCCGGAACTTGCGCTGATTTCATCGGTAAGATAGATGCCAACGCCGTCATAGAGCACAGAGTTGGGGATGTTGTTTGTACGATAGTTTGTAGCTTCGCTGCCGCCGTTAGCGAACTTGATGTAGTTAAGATCCTCAGGTACTTCGTAGGAATATATATCCTGACCGTATTGGTTAGTCTCTACAAAGTTCATCTCAGCACCGGGATAGTCACAAGGCCAGGGAATTGCTCCGTCTTGACCTTCTTCACCGTAGAAGCCGTAAATATATACTGTATCCCAGCCTCTGTTGTTGGTGAAGTAAATGGTATACATACCGTCGTCGATAACTTCGTCTTTAGTTGCTTCATCAACTGTTGCTTCGTCACCTGCGGTAGGTGTTGTAGTGGGATCTGTTGCCTCTGTGTCATCAGCATCAGGAGCGTAATTGTATGAACCTATATCCCACTTCTTGCCGGAACTTGCACTAATCTCGTCAGTAAGATAGAAACCTACGTTATCGTAGAGCATAGAGTTGGGAATGTTGTTTGTACGATAGTTTGTGCTGCCGCTGCCGCCGTTAGTGAACTTGATGTAGTCAATATCGGAGGGAACGTCCATAGAGTATACGTCCTGACCGTATTCGTTTGTCTCTACAAAGGTCATCTCTGCACCGGGATATTCACAAGGCCAATCAGCTGTGGAGCTTTGACCCTCAACACCGTAGAAGCCATAGAGATATACTGTATCCCAGCCTCTGTTGTTGGAGAAGTAAACAGTGTACATTCCGTCATCAGGAGCATCTGTGGGATCTGTGGGTGCATCTGT
>CAZRLC010000100.1:0-2158 GCA_964600975.1 uncultured Ruminococcus sp. | reverse complement strand
GAAACTTATTTCTCCTTTATCTTTCTTCACCTTTATTCAGTTTTCAGGGTGCATACCCTTTTATAGCTTCGAAGCAACGCTTCGGAGCTTTTCTTTTTGCAAAAATATTTACTTTACTATTTTCAGGTGGTATAGTAGTTAAGGTGATTGTTATGTATTTAAGAGAGTTTACCCCAAAAGATGCAGAGAATATAGTTTCTTGGCTGGGGGATGAGACTGCATTTCGCAAATGGGCAGTTGATACCTACAAGGACTATCCCATTAGCTCCGAGGATATACTTGCAAGGTATGAGGTTCTGAGAGAGGAGTACCACGGTGGCTTTTGTGCTGTAGTTGCTGTGGAGGATGACCAGGTTCTTGGACATTTTATTATGAGGGTAATAGACGAAAATGAGCATATTGTCCGTTTTGGATATATTATTGTAAATCCCAATATCAGAGGCAGAGGAACAGGCACTCAGATGCTTCGCCTCGGAGCAGAACTTGCAAAGGAAAGGTTCTCGGCACAGAAGATTACTCTGGGAGTTTTTGACAACAACCCCTCGGCATACAACTGTTACAATAAAGTCGGATTTACTCAGTCACAGACCATAAAGCCTACCACATACAAATTCTTCGGTGAAGATTGGCTTTGTCTTGAAATGGAATATAACGTATAAAAAACGCCCGAGTGTATGCTCGGGCATTATTTTTGAAAATATGTGAACCTTTTGATTGTCTTAATTGTATATATAGTGAAAGCTTTCAATGATAGAAAGGAGGTATGGAGTTGAAGGATTTTTTTGAGAGATGTGTTTTTCTTTACAGCCAGGATTTGACTCGGCTGTGCCTTTCCTTGTGTGGGAATATGACCGATGCAGAGGATTTGTTTCAGGAGACCTGGCACAAGGCGATGAAAAATTACAGTAAATACAATAAGAATCAGCCTTTTGACAAGTGGCTGTTTTCAATTTGTGTAAACACCTACAAAAACAGTCTGAAGTTGAGCTTTAACTCCCGAAGAATGGTTTTCTCAACCGAAGAGGAGCAGGAGCTTTTCTTTAACTCTATACCTGATAATAGTGCGGGAAGCCCCGATGAATATGGGGAGCTTCACAAAATAATCTGTTCTTTGCCGAAGAATCAAAGGATTGTAATTACCCTCAAATATTTTAAGGACTATTCTCTGAGTGACATTGCTCAGATTACCGGAGTTCCTCTGGGAACAGTCAAGTCCAGACTTCATTCGGCAAAGGAAACTATAAGAAGGAGGCTAAACTATGAATAACCGAAAAAAGATAGAGGAAATGCTTGTTACTTACGGTAAGAGGACAGCACCCTATACCTTCAGAGTAAAAGCTGAAGCTCAGAAGCAGAGACCTTCAATTAGCTTCAGGGCGGTGATTGCAACTGCTTGTGCCCTTATGCTGCTGCTGACAGGTGTTACTGTGTTTAAGGTTGCAAGGGATACTGAGGTATCACAGGGCGATGCTCAGGACAGAGGCTTTGTTATAAGCGTTCAAGCAACCTCGGGTAATGAGGTTGAGCTGGGAGAAGAGGCTGTCTGTCTTGACTCTAAGAAGCCCTTGGTGAAAAAATCTGTGGGAATTTCCGACTTTCACAAAGACGGAAGTCCGAGCTCGGAGTTTAATCCTGCCTCGGGTGAAGATGTGATATACAAAGAGCTAACAACCATATCCATAGAAAGTTTGGGATTAAAAATAAGCGGTGAGGATATTGAATCCTATGACGTTTCCTCAGCACAGGGAGAGCTCATTTGGGTAGATTTTAAGGCTCGTGAAATCTATAAAGAAACCGGTGCACAGACAGATTATTTCCACAGGGGCAGCGAATTTGAGAACCTGGAGCCTTTCGATGAGGAGGACCCTTATACCTATGTTGTATCCTGGTATCCCGGTGAGCTTTTGAATAAGGATATCTTTGAGGCAACAGGGGTAGACCCCACAGAGAAGAACCTGACACTTGACAAAATGAGCAAAATATCAGAGGCAATAGACAGGTTGCTCCAAAGCGGTGAGGATTTTACCAAATACTTTGGCGATGTCCTTACTGTTACTATCCATTACAATGACAAAACCACAGAAACTGTAGAAATAAAAATAACTCTCGATGAACATGGCTATTGCTACGTAGAAAACAACATTTCAGATGTAGTAGT
>CAZRLC010000099.1:0-2188 GCA_964600975.1 uncultured Ruminococcus sp. | reverse complement strand
TCGGTGGAGCCGGGCTCGTCAACACGAACCTTACGCATCATCTGACGAACGATAACCTCGATGTGCTTATCGTTGATATCAACACCCTGGAGACGGTAGGTGCTCTGTACCTCGCTGATGAGGTAGTCCTGAACAGCCTGTGTGCCCAGAATAGCCAGAATATCGTGGGGATTAACAGCACCATCGGTAATCTTGTCACCAGCCTTGATGATGTCACCCTCCTGAACCTTGACTCTGAAGCCGAAGGGAATCAGATACTGCTTCTCGTCGCCTGTTTCCTTATTGAATACAACTGCATGGCGGTTGTTCTTGATAGTATCAAAGCGAACCTCACCGTCGATTTCGCTGATGATTGCCAGACTCTTGGGCTTTCTGCTTTCGAAGAGTTCCTCAACACGGGGAAGACCCTGTGTAATATCTTCTGCGGAAGCAACACCACCGGTATGGAAGGTTCTCATTGTCAGCTGTGTACCGGGCTCACCGATAGACTGTGCAGCAATGATACCTACTGCCTCACCTACTGTTACAGGCTGACCGTTTGCAAGACTTGCACCGTAGCACTTACGACATACACCGTGCTTTGCATGGCATCCCAGAACGGAACGGATTGTAATCTTCTCTGTACCTGAGTTGCAGATAATATCTGCATCAGAGGAATCCATAAGCTTATCCTTGGATACGAGAACATTGCCCTCGGAATCCTTGAAGTCTTCCACAAGATATCTGCCGATGAGACGCTCGTGGAGACCCTCGATAACCTGCTTACCGGACTTGATATCGAATACCTCAAGACCCTCGTCAGTACAGCAATCCTCCTCACGGATGATAACCTCCTGAGAAACGTCAACCAGACGACGGGTGAGGTAACCTGAGTCAGCAGTACGAAGCGCTGTATCAGCAAGACCCTTACGAGCACCACGGGAGGAAATGAAGTATTCCAGAATATTCAGACCCTCACGGTAGTTAGCACGAATGGGGATTTCGATAGTCTTACCTGATGTATTTGCGATAAGTCCTCTCATACCTGCAAGCTGACGAATCTGGCTCATAGAACCTCGAGCACCTGAGTCTGCCATCATAAAGATGGGATTGTAACGGTCGAGACCGCCCTGAAGTGCTGCGGTAACATCGTTTGTTGCTTTTTCCCAGATTTTGAGAACTTCGTTGTATCTGTCTTCCTCGCTGCGCAGACCCATCATAAACTCGTCACGAACAGCGTCAACGTCCTTTTCTGCCCGAGCAAGGATATCCTTCTTGGTGGCAGGAATAATAGCGTCACAAACAGCAACGGTGATAGCACCGCGAGTTGAGTACTTGTAGCCCTGTGCCTTGATATCATCAAGAACGGTAGAGGTAACCTCGGGACCGTGAACACGGATACAGGCATCGATAATCTTACCCAGCTGCTTTTTGCCGACAAGGAAGTCTATCTCATATTTCAGCAGATTTTCGGGCTTGGTTCTGTCCACAAAGCCCAGATCCTGAGGAATAGGACCATTGAATATAATTTTACCCATAGTAGTATCAACAAGTGCAGTATGCTCTACACCGTCGATAACTGCTGTACGGCGAACTTTAATCTTAGAGTGAAGCTTGATAACTCCTGTGGAGTAAGCCATCATAGCCTCGTCGGTATCCTTGAATACCTTGCCTTCACCGGGCTCTCCGTCCTTATCCAGAGTCAGATAGTAAGAACCAAGAACCATATCCTGAGTAGGAACTACTACAGGCTGACCGTCAGCAAGTTTCAGCAAGTTTCCTGCTGCAAGCATAAGGAATCTTGCCTCTGCCTGTGCCTCTGCGGAAAGGGGTACGTGAACAGCCATCTGGTCGCCGTCGAAGTCGGCGTTGTAAGCGGTACATACCAGAGGATGAAGCTTCAGAGCTCTACCCTCAACCAGTACAGGCTCGAATGCCTGAATACCAAGTCTGTGAAGTGTTGGAGCACGGTTGAGGAGAACGGGATGGCCCTTAATTACAACCTCCAGTGCATCCCATACCTCGGGCTTTGCACGTTCTACAGCCTTACGGGCTGCCTTGATATTCTGAGCTGCCTTTGTCTCAACAAGGCGCTTCATAACGAAGGGCTTGAACAGCTCCAGAGCCATCTCCTTGGGAAGACCGCACTGGTACATCTTAAGTTCAGGACCAACAACGATAACGGAACGACCTGAATAGTCTACACGCT
>CAZRLC010000098.1:0-2225 GCA_964600975.1 uncultured Ruminococcus sp. | reverse complement strand
AGGCTCTTAACGACTACGCTCCCATCCAGTCCGGTATCATGACCACCGTTCATGCTTACACTGGTGACCAGATGATTCTCGATGGTCCTCACCGCAAGGGCGACCTCCGCCGTGCTCGCGCAGGCGCACAGAACATCGTTCCTAACTCCACAGGTGCTGCTAAGGCTATCGGTCTTGTTATCCCCGAGCTCAATGGTAAGCTCATCGGTGCTGCTCAGAGAGTTCCCGTTCCCACAGGTTCTACAACTCTTCTCTTCGCAGTTGTTAAGGGTCACGTTACAGTTGACGAGATCAACGCAGCTATGAAGGCTGCTTCAAGCGAGAGCTTCGGCTACAACGAGGATCAGATCGTTTCTTCCGATATCATCGGTATGAGATACGGCTCACTCTTCGATGCTACTCAGACAATGGCTACTCAGATGGATAACGGCACAACTCAGGTACAGGTTGTTTCCTGGTACGACAACGAGAACAGCTACACATCTCAGATGGTTAGAACTATCAAGTACTTCGCAGAGCTTGATAAGACTCTTTGATTTAATCAAGCAGTCGGTTAAACTGAATAATCAGTAACATTCGGACGGTCTATAACAGGCCGTCCGTTTTATTTTGGTATGGAGCAAATGCTTCAATGGTGAGAATAGCTATTTGGAGCCTGATATCCCCTTTATATAAAATTTTGAGCCAATGTCAGTAATGATAAAAATTATTTACTTTATGCTTTATTTTTTGTTATTTTTAACAAATAAGTTTACAAAAGTTTGTATACCATTATTTCGATTTTTATTGAAATAGAACAGGATGTTTGATATAATATAAAAGTACAAGTAGGTTTATCTACTGTGAATATTATTTTGGCAGGAGGAATTTTATTATGAATTATAATTTTAATGACGAAAGATCACAAATTCAGCTTTTTTATGATGGCGACTCTGTACGTGCTTATGACTTCTTTGGCTCCCATATTGAAAACTGGGACGGAAAACAGGGTGCAGTGTTCAGAGTATGGGCACCCAATGCTGCTTCTGTTTCTGTTGTAGGTGACTTTAACGGCTGGGACCAAGATGCTCACCATATGTACAAAATCTCTGACGGTATCTGGGAAGTATTCATTGAGGGTATCAACGAATACGACATTTACAAATACTGTGTAGAGACTCCCTGGGGCGAGAAGCTTCTTAAGACCGACCCCTTTGCTTTCCACTGCCAGACAAGACCCGACAATGCTTCCCGTGTTTTCTCCCTTGGTAATCACCAGTGGCAGGATGAGGCTTGGTATGCACACAAGAACAGCATCAACCACTTTGAACAGCCTCTGAACATCTACGAGATGCACGCAGGTTCCTGGAGAAAATATTCCGACGGAAATACCTTCTCTTATGATAAACTTGCAGATGAGCTTATTCCCTACATTAAGGAAATGGGTTACACTCACCTTGAGTTTATGCCTATCACAGAATATCCCTTTGACGGCTCTTGGGGTTATCAGGTAACAGGTTACTTTGCTCCCACATCCCGCTATGGTAATCCTGACCAGCTGATGGCTTTTATTGACCGTTGTCATCAGGAGGGTATCGGTGTTATCATCGACTGGGTACCTGCTCACTTCCCCAAGGATGCTCATGGTCTTGGAAGATTTGACGGTATTCACTGCTATGAGTACGAGGATTCCCGTAAGGGTGAGCATAAGGAATGGGGTACATATGTATTTGACTATGCTCGTAACGAGGTTAACAGCTTCCTTATTTCCTCTGCTATGTTCTGGATTGACAAGTATCACGTAGACGGCATTCGTGTTGACGCTGTTGCTTCTATGCTTTACCTTGACTATAACCGTAAGGACGGCGAGTGGGTTGCTAACTGCTTCGGCGGAAGAGAGCACCTTGAGGCTGTTGAGTTCCTTAAGAGACTTAACACCGCAGTTCACCTCTATCATCCCACAGTTATGATGATTGCTGAGGAAAGCACATCCTGGCCTATGGTAACACGTCCTGTATACGACGGAGGCCTCGGATTTGACTACAAGTGGAATATGGGTTGGATGAACGATATGCTCCACTATATGTCAATTGATCCCCTGTGGAGACCTTTCAACCACGATAACCTTACCTTCAGCTTCCTGTACGCTTTCTCTGAGAAGTTCCTGCTGCCTATCTCTCACGATGAGGTTGTTTACGGCAAGGGCTCTCTCATCAACAAGATGCCCGGTGACTACGACACCAAGT
>CAZRLC010000097.1:0-2303 GCA_964600975.1 uncultured Ruminococcus sp. | reverse complement strand
AGGGGTTCATTACAGAACCACGAACTGTGGGTCTCCAACCCATGTTTCTCTTTCTACCGGCGGAACCGATCTTAACGTTCTCGTGGTCGGTGTTACCAACCTGACCGATTGTAGCCATACAATCAACGGGAACCTTACGAAGTTCGCCTGAAGGAAGACGAAGCAGTGCCTTGCCGTCCTCTTTAGCCATAAGCTGAGCCATGTTACCGGCTGCACGAGCAAACTGAGCACCGCGACCGGGATAAAGCTCAACGTTGTGGATGAATGTACCTGTGGGGATAGCGGACAGGGGAAGTGCATTACCTACCTTGATGTCTGCATCCTTACCGGAAACTACTGTATCGCCAACCTTGAGACCTTCGGGAGCGATGATGTATGCCTTCTCGCCGTCGGGATACTCAACAAGTGCAATAAAAGCACTGCGGTTAGGATCGTACTCAAGAGTCTTTACAAGACCGGGAACGTCAAACTTCTGACGCTTGAAGTCGATGATACGATACTTTCTTCTGTTACCGCCGCCTCTGTGACGAACGGTGATTCTGCCGTAGCTGTTGCGACCGGAATTCTTCTTCAGCGGTGCAAGCAGGCTCTTCTCAGGCTCTACCTTAGAAAGGATAGAGTAATCTGTAACCGACATATTACGACGTGCGTTTGTAGTCGGTTTGTAAACTTTAATAGCCATTTTATTCACACTCCTCATGATGGCTTTGCGGGAAGATGGCGCTTCCCATACATTCTGCCTGTATTAATATAGTATAGATTATATTTTTTTACAGGCTTACATCATGCCTTCAAAAAATTCGATGTTTTTGCTGTCAGCAGTAAGAGTAACTACAGCCTTTTTCCAAGCTCTTGTGTAGCCCTCGCTTCTGCCCTGTCTGCGGTAGTGACCGCGAACGTTCAGGGTGTTAACCTTCTGAACCTTAACCTTGAAGATTTCCTCAACTGCACGAGCAATTTCAATCTTACCGGCTGTCTTTGCAACCTCGAAAGTGTACTTCTTCTCGGTAGCACCCAACATGCTCTTTTCAGTGATGATAGGTCTGATTATAATGTCATGAGAAATCATGCGTACACCTCCTCAATCTTTGCAACAGCATCCTTAACAATAACAAGTTTGTCAGCGTTAAGAATGTCATATACATTAATAGTGTTAACCTGTGCGGTCTTAACACCTGCGATATTGGATGCAGACTTGATAACAAAGTTGTTAACCTCGGGAAGGATGATAAGAACCTTCTTCTCAGCACCGACTGCTGTCAGCATATCAGCAACTGTCTTGGTCTTGTACTCTGTCACCTTGAGAGCATCGAGTACGATGATCTCTTCTGCAGCACATTTAGCGGAAAGAGCAGACTTCATAGCGAGTCTTCTTACCTTCTTGTTAACTGTGAAGCGGTAGCTTCTGGGCTTTGGTGCGAATGCAACGCCGCCGTGAGTCCACTGGGGAGCTCTTGTTGAACCCTGACGTGCACGGCCTGTACCCTTCTGACGCCAAGGCTTCTTGCCGCCACCGGACACTTCTGCTCTTGTGAGAGCGGACTGAGTACCCTGTCTCTGGTTTGCCAGGTAGTTAACTACCATGTCATGCATAACAGCCTCATTGGGCTCGATTCCGAATATAGCATCACTCAGGTCGATTGTACCAACCTTCTTACCTGCCATATCTAATACTGCTACGTTAGGCATTAATACTCCTCCTCCCTATCACTTGATATCTCTGATAACAACGTAACCGCCGTTTGCACCAGGGATAGCACCCTTGATAGCGATGAGGTTGTTCTCAGCGTCAATCTTTACTACTGTGAGGTTCTTAACGGTAACCTTCTCTGCGCCAAGGTGACCTGCCATCTTCTTGCCCTTCCAAACTCTGGAGGGAGAAGAACAAGCACCCATTGAACCGCCGTGGCGGGCAACAGGACCTGAACCGTGGGTTTCCTTAAGTCTACCGAAGTTCCAGCGCTTGATAACGCCTGCGTAGCCCTTACCTTTGCTTGTGCCGGTAACGTCTACCTTCATGCCTGCCTCGAAGATGTCTGCCTTCAGAACGTCGCCAACGCTGTAAGCGTCGCAATCGTCAAAGCGGAACTCCTTGAGAACCTTCTTGGGGGCAACGTCTGCCTTCTTGAAGTGGCCCTGCATAGGCTTGGTAACCTTGTTTGCCTTCATGTCACCGAAACCGATCTGAACAGCTGTGTGGCCGTCAGTTTCAACTGTCTTTTTCTGAGAAACAACGCAGGGGCCTGCTTCTACAACAGTTACGGGAACTACATTTCCCTTCTCGTCGAAGATCTGTGTCATAC
>CAZRLC010000096.1:0-2308 GCA_964600975.1 uncultured Ruminococcus sp. | reverse complement strand
TGGGGAGATTGAACTCGCCGAGGAAGTTGAAGAAGATCTGAACGCGCTGCCTGCGCTTGCCGCTGGACTTATCCGGGGCATGGACCACAATCTTCTGCACATACTCGTTCACGATATCGCAAGGCGGGGTACTCAAAAAAATTCCGCGCCGAGCATGAATCGGATATTCTGCTGCATCAGGCGGCAAAAAAGGCGTTTGACGAACGCGGTTTGAAAAAGCTGCCGACCGTAAAAAGTCTGAGTGCAGAATATGAGCAGGCGCAGGCCACGGTCTTTGACCTTACTGACCTGCTGGCGGAGCAGGCCAACCTGAACGATGAGATGCAAATCGTCTCTCAGATGATGCAGGACTGCATCCGGCAGAACGCCACGGTCGCACAGGATCAGGCTGAGTACCAGAAGCGCTTCGATGCCCTGAGCGACCGGTTTGAAACCGCCAAGGCCAAGCACGAGGCCGTCGCCCAGCAGATCAGCGACAAGCAGTCCCGGAAGGCTGAGATGGAGGATGCCCTGAAGCTTTTGAAAAAGCAGGACGGCGAAATCACCGAATTCCGGGAAGGCCTCTGGACTGGCCTGCTGGACTACGCAACCATCTACGCCGATGGCCGGATGACCTTCACCTTTAAGGTTGGAATGACCATCAACGGCTGATCCGCAAACAGAAAACGAGCTCCCGACTGCCGGTGTGAACCGGTGGCCGGGAGCTTTGTCGTCTCGTGAAACTGTTATCTGCCTTTCTTATGTTCCTGTTTATACTCGTACATCATCTGATCCGCACGCTGAAATACCATTTCGGAATCAGAATCTTCCGATGTAAAATCTGCCATTCCCACAGATGCAGAGAAACGAAGCCAAGGGTCTTGGTCTTCATTCTTTTCCGTCTTGGCAAATTTCATTTTTAGCTCCTTAAGCTTTGTAAACCGCTCCCGATAATCACTTTCGGTAAGTACCGTGACGAATTCATCTCCGCCGATACGGTATACGGGAGAGTGCTTGAAGGTTTCACAGAGAACCTGACAGCATCCCTTGATATATTGATCACCTGCGGTATGTCCGTAGGTGTCGTTTACCTTCTTTAACATGTTAATATCCATTACGACTATGGCAAACTCAGTTTCGCCCTTACTTATACCTGCATTCAGTTCCTTCATCTTTTCTGTGTAAGCCGCTTTATTTCCTACACCAGTATGTGAATCACGATAGGCCTTTTGGCTGATCACGTCGATCTCTTCTTCTTTGCTCCGTACAACATCCTCGACCCTTTCTTTTTCCTTGCGGATCTGTGTGATGCTGTTTATATAATCAATGATATGTACCTGCATTGATCTTGTTTCTTCATAGATGTCCCTGATCTCATCGTTGCTTCTGAGATCAACTTTGATGACTCCCGCTTCATCGTATGTTCTTCCTTCTTCAGGAGCAAACTTCTCCATCCCTTCCGTAAGTCTGCTAAGCGGTCTGATCACTGTTTTGCGAACGAAGATAACCGCAGCAGCAAGAACGATGATGATCAAAAGAACAGTTGTAATGGCAATGTCCCGGAGAAAGATACTTCTGTCCTTCATCACATCTTCCATATCCAAATCACAGCCAACGGTACATATCAACTCACCTTCATGATCATATACGGGAGCATAGGCGGAACAGAGCCATCCCCACTTTCCGTTTGATATGGTCGGCTCCATATCTTCGTATGCATCGACGCCAAGGAATTCCTTTTCACGTTCCTCATAGTAACCAGTCTCATATACCGGTACATCATCTGCATCCAGAAGATACATGTTGTATTTACTGCCATTATCGCCCCAGACCACGATATAGAGAAACCTTATATCACTCATGTTGTTTACATAGGTTCGGAGTTTCTCCCTTTCCGTCTCATACTGCTCCCAGAGGCCTTGCTCGGTCAGGTAATCGATGACCAACTGTTCATTTTCATATTCTTCAGCTTGATCCCTGAGGTTCTGATACTCCTCAGACAAAATCACAGATTTCAGTTTTTTGAGGTAATCAACATCCGCGAGCGAGGCATAGTTCCTTGCAGAATCCTGCGTGATACCCTTTTTGAAACGATCTATCTGACCCGCATTGATTATATATGACAGCATGGCAACACCAAAAGCAGCAAAAAGCACCACTGCCGTCACAAAGATATACATCTTTTTTCCCAATGTAAACCTGACTTTCAAAATATGTTCCTCCTAAAAATACCGTCGTGATTCAGTACCGTCGCCGCTGATGTGGTATCAATTTCATAATTATGACTCGGATCGAGTCAATGTCACAACTGATTCTATGACACACAACT
>CAZRLC010000095.1:0-2403 GCA_964600975.1 uncultured Ruminococcus sp. | reverse complement strand
GCGTGAAGGACTATTCCTTTGACTATTCCAAGCAGCCCTCCAAGGCCATGTTCAAATACCGCAAAGCGTTCTATCGCAACGATGGCGAACGCTATGAGGCATTCTTGAGCAAGGTATCCCGTGGAGAAGCACAGCTGCACACCGGCACGCTTACCCCTTATGAAATCATCAAACCCTTCTTCTACGAAAAGGTCAGTGATCAGGAGGCAACCGCCATTGACGCAACCTGGAGAGCACAGGAGGATTTCACGGTCGGCGAAAACGCTCTGGTGGTAATTGATGGTTCCGGATCCATGTATTGCCGCACCGATCCCATGCCTGCAACGGTGGCTCTTTCTCTTGGCATTTACTTTGCCGAGCGAAACACCGGTGCCTTCCGCAACTTTTTTCTCACCTTCTCTGAGAAGCCTCAGTTGGTGGAGATCAAGGGTGATACCATTCTGGAAAAGGTCCGTTACTGCCACGGCTTTAACGAGGTCGCAAATACCAATATCCAGAAGGTATTCGAGCTGATCCTCCGCACCGCTGTCAAGAACAAGGTTCCTCAGGCCGAGATGCCTTCCACACTCTACATCATCTCCGATATGGAGTTTGATTACTGTGCTAAGGGTGCAGACATCACCAACTTTGAGTATGCAAAGAAAATCTTTGCGGAAGCTGGCTACCAGCTTCCTCGCGTGGTGTTCTGGAATGTCCAGAATCGTAATCAGCAGCAACCCGTCACTCAGAACGAACAGGGCGTAGCACTGGTCAGTGGCTGCAGTCCCAGAATTTTCAGCATGCTTCGCAGTGGCATCCTGTCTCCTTTGGGCTACATGCTGGATATCTTGGGTACGGAAAGATACGCAAAGATTGCGGCATAATAACAGCATTAACTGCCTTATGGAATGGTAACAGATGGATTTGCGAATTCACGGAGTGCCAGATGTCCTTAAACAAGGCAGTTGTGCAAGGAGCGGAGCAGGCGAAAGTAATACGCTGCTCTGCCCCTTTTTAAATAAAAAAGATACCCTGCAAAGAAGTTCCCGGCGACAGAGGCCGTTCGCTATTAAACAGGATATCTTCGAAGCTTTCTGCAAAAGCAAAACTCTTCAATTTCATATTATCATACTCTATGAAAGAAATCAAGAAAGGAGTAACCACGATGATAGAAGTCGTTGGCGCATATAACACTGCCGTTTGTTATACCGGCGAGCTGGAAGAAGCTGCCGCCGGACAGATCAAGGCTGTCTGCGATCAGAGCGCCTTTGCGGATTGTAAGATCCGTATTATGCCTGATGTCCATGCCGGTATGGGATGCACCATTGGTACCACCATGACCATTACTGACAAGATCGTCCCCGGTATGGTGGGCGTCGATATCGGTTGCGGCATGGAAACGGTCCGGATTGCTGAGAAGGAAATCGATTTTGCTCGTCTGGACGAGATCGTACATAAGTACATTCCCTGCGGTCGCGAAGTGCGCAATCAACCTCACAAGCTGAATGATCAGATTGACCTGACTGGGTTGCGTTGCAGCCCCTATGTGAATCTGAGCCGCGCTCAGCGAAGCATTGGTACCCTGGGTGGTGGCAATCACTTCATCGAAGTTGATCGCGGTGAGAATGGCGATCTGTTCATCGTGGTTCACTCCGGATCCCGTCACATTGGCAACGAGGTAGCCAAGTACTACCAGGACGAAGGACGGAAGGCTTTCTGGGGTGGCGCACGCCATCAGGTAGATGCTGCCGTCGCACAATTAAAGGCTGAAGGTCGCTTCCAGGAGATCCAGCCTACCATCAACCGCCTGCGGAAAGAGCATGAGATCAGTCTGCCAAAGGATCTGGCATATGTGGAAGGCCGTCTGTTTGATGACTATATCCACGATATGAAAATGATCCAGTATTTTGCGGAGCTGAACCGCAAAGCTATGGTGGAAGTGATCCTGTCCGGTATGGGGCTGACTCCTGTGGAGCAGTTTACTACCATCCACAACTACATTGATACCGACAATATGATCCTGCGTAAAGGCGCTGTGGCCGCTTATGCCGGTCAGAAGCTGCTGATCCCCATCAATATGCGCGACGGAAGCCTCATCTGCATCGGCAAGGGCAATCCCGACTGGAACTGCTCCGCGCCCCACGGTGCCGGTCGTTTGATGAGCCGCAAGGAAGCCTTCAAGCGACTGAGCCTTGACGAGTACCGCAAGGAGATGGAAGGCATTTACACAACCTGCGTGGACCGTACTACTCTGGATGAGGCACCCATGGCCTATAAGGGCATGGAGGAGATCATCTCCCACATCGGCCCTACTGTCGACATCGTGGAGCGTATCACTCCCGTCTACAACTTCAAGGCGGCAGAATAACACTTTGCTGGGAGGTCGTTATGGAACTAGAACTCACAGAACGGTCACAGGAATTG
>CAZRLC010000094.1:0-2419 GCA_964600975.1 uncultured Ruminococcus sp. | reverse complement strand
GGTCTTTTTCTACCCATTTATTATATTTTTTATCTACGGGGAAATATCCCACTCGATATTTACTTGAATCCATCATTACTTTATTATCCTCTCTGCTATAACTTCTATCTCTACTAAGGCTCCCTTGGGAAGTTCTTTGACTGCCACACAGGAACGTGCAGGTTTATCTGTGAAATACTGAGCATAAACCTCATTGAACTGTGCAAAATCACCCATATCTGCCAAAAAACAGGTTGTTTTTATTACACTCTCAAGGTTTGCTCCTGCCTCATCAAGCACCGCCTTAAGATTTTGGCATACTCTGTGGGTCTGTTCGCAAATATCAGTGCCTTCCATCTCACCTGTTGCAGGATTAAGGGGTATCTGTCCGGAGGTGAATAGTATGTTGCCCAGGCTTATTGCCTGTGAATAAGGTCCGATTGCCTTAGGGGCTTTATCTGTACTGAATTTTTCTTTCATAATATTCTCTCCTATCAGATTATACTATCTTGAAACCTTCATTGCGAAGGGTCTTGGTAATAAGATTAACATGCTCGAAATCTCTTGTTTCCATTTCGATTCGCAGGAAGCAACCGTTTACGCTCTGGGTATTACCCTTTTCGTAGTGAACACCGGTAACATTTCCGCCGCAATCTGCAATAACACGGGAAATATCCTTAAGCTGACCGGGCTTATCAATAAGCTCAATGAGTAAGCTGGAGGAACGTCCCGAATTAAGAAGTCCTCGGTCAATAACGCGGGAAAGACTTGTAACGTCGATATTACCTCCGGAAACAATTGCTACCACACGCTTACCCTGTAGTTTGAATTTATCAAACATAACGGCTGCTACTGCGGCGGCACCTGCACCCTCGGCAATCATCTTCTGCTTTTCGATAAGTGTAAGTATTGCAGAGGCAACCTCGTCATCACTTACAAGAGCTATATCGTCCACATATTCCTTTACAAGCCGGAAGGTGTTTTCGCCCGGCTCCTTTACGGCAATACCGTCTGCAATGGTATGCACATAAGGGAGAGTTTGGATTTTGTCGGAATTCAGAGAATTGTACATACTGGGAGCACCCTGCATCTGTACACCGTAAATCTTAATAGAAGGTCTTATGTGCTTGGCTGTATAAGCAACACCGGAAATAAGACCGCCACCGCCGACAGGAACTATGATTGCATCTATATCATCCAGGTCATTGAGGATTTCCAAAGCAATTGTACCCTGACCTGCGATTACATTCTCATCATCAAAGGGATGTACAAAGGTGTATCCCTCAGTGTCACGAAGCTCCAGAGCCTTCTTGTAGGCGTCATCGTAGCATCCCTCTACCAGGCACACATCACCGCCGTAGCCCTTGGTAGCCTCTATCTTGGAGATAGGTGCACTGTCGGGCAGACATATCAGGGATTTTATGCCGTTTTTAGTAGCAGCAAGTGCAACACCCTGAGCGTGATTACCTGCGGAACAGGCTATAACGCCCTTCTCCTTTTCCTCGTCATTTAGCATTGCTATCTTGTATGCTGATCCTCTTACCTTAAAGGAGCCTGTAATCTGTAGATTCTCGGGCTTAAGATAAAGCTCACAATCAGGAGCGATTCCATAGGCACGGACAACATCGGTCTCTCTGACAATATTCTTAAGGACTGCCTGTGCACTGAACACCTTGTCTAATGTTAGCATAAAAATCCGCCTTTCATAGATTAACTACTTAGAAGCATTAAAAAGAAAACCGCCTCAAAGACACATTTGCCTTGAGACGGGTGAAAACAAATTTACACTCGCGGTACCACTCAAATTGCGGATAAAAAACCCGCCACCTCTTCGAAGTCACAGAACTTCTATACACTAACGTAGTAGTACGGGTCGCCCTAATGGTGCTGCACAGCGGGTTCAGGCTTCCGGCTCGGAAGGGAGAGGCACTAAGGCTCTTGTATACCGATTCACACCAACCATCGGCTCTCTGTAATACTACATCCTCGACCATTCTTCGTCATAGCTTTTGTCAAATATTTAATATAGCATAAATGATACCATTACTAAGCCTTTTTGTCAAGTATTATCGGCACTTTAACCCACGAAAAAAGCCACATATATCACTAAACTACAGGACTCTTTTTTGTATTATTTAACAAACCAAGCCACAAAACTCTGATTTAACCCAATAAATAAGGGGTACCTCGGTAGGTACCCCTATTTCTATTGTGCAGATAACAGAACATAAACCTGTATGAATTTGCTCGGTTTGGCATTATCCTAATATTTTCTTAAGGTCATCTTCAGGTGTAGAAATCGGTGCAATACCAAAATTCTCCACCAAAAAGTTCAGAACATTGGGTGATACAAACGCCGGTAAGGATGGGCCGAGAAGTATATTTTTGATTCCAAGATGCAAAAGTGTAAGCAGTATGCACACAGCCTTTTGCTCATACC
>CAZRLC010000093.1:0-2733 GCA_964600975.1 uncultured Ruminococcus sp. | reverse complement strand
GGAGCATACTAAAATGGAAAAATTACTTATTTCAGGCGTTGCCAAGGACGAGGACATCGTTCGTATTTCAGTTACAAATATTCCCGACGAGCCTGGTCTTGCTTTCAAGCTTTTCTCTATCCTCTCTGCAAAGAACATCAACGTTGACATCATTCTTCAGTCCATCGGCAGAGACAAAACCAAGGACATCTCCTTCACCGTAAACAAAGACAACGGTCAGGCAGCCGTTGACCTTCTGACAGAGAAGTTTGTAAGCCGTCACGAGGGCGTAAACATTTCTATGAACGACAATGTTGCCAAGGTTTCTATCGTTGGTTCAGGTATGGAAAGCCACGCAGGTGTTGCAACAGATATGTTTGAGGCTCTCTACGATGCAAACATCAACATCCATATGATTTCCACCAGCGAAATCAAAATTTCCGTTCTTATCCGCAAGGAATACGCTGACAAGGCTGTTCGTATCCTCCACGATAAGTTCTTTACAGAGGCTTAATCTCTACAAATTACAACTTAAAAGGACTCCCTTTTCTATGTGGGAGTCCTTATTATTTAGAGCTCTGTCTATGACCTTTCTGTTTAGTTACAAATTTGTTTAATTTTCAAAAAACTATTGACATCATAACGAATAATCAATAATATGTTTTTAGTGTCAGATACTCGACACCAAAATTAAATATCAGAAAGGTTGACCTTAATGGAAAGTATCAAAAAGTATGTTGCTGAATTTATCGGCACCTTTGTACTGGTTCTCTTTGCCTGTGGCACCGCAGCAGCAGTTGGTTGCTCTACCTCAGACCCCAACACCGCATATCTTCTGACAGCCCTTGCTTTCGGACTTGTAATTGTTGGTATGGCTTACTCTGTAGGTAATGTATCCGGTTGTCACATCAATCCCGCTGTTTCTATTGCTATGCTTATTGACGGCAGAATGACAGTCAAGGACTTTATTGGCTACATTGTTGCTCAGTTTGCAGGTGCTATCGCCGGTGCAGCATTGCTCACCCCCCTTCTCGGCAGTGATTGCGGTTACGGTGCAAACGGACTCTATGAAGGCAATGTATGGCTTTCACTCCTTATTGAGGTTATCCTTACTTTTGTATTTGTCTTTGTAATTCTCGGCGTTACTTCCAAGCCCGAGTATTCCAAGGTTGCAGGTCTTGTTATCGGCTTCACCCTTACTCTTGTACATATCTTCGGTATCCACTTTACCGGTACATCCGTAAACCCCGCAAGAAGCTTCGGTCCTGCTCTGTTTGCAGGTGGCGACGCCCTCGCAAACGTATGGGTATTCATTGTTGCTCCCCTTGTTGGCGGTGCACTTGCTGCTTTGGTGTTCAAGCTCTTCAAGTCCAAGGAAGCTTAATTATTATCAGTCAAAAACAGACTGCGGTTTGTTTTTTATAAAGGTGTCTGTTAAATACAAATCCAAAGGCACCGTATTTCAGGAGGCATTTCATCATGATTTTAGAGAAAGTAAAGGTTATTCTCGCAGATCAGTTCGACATCGAGGAGGACACCCTCACTCCGGAGACAAATCTTCAGGACGATTTAGGTGCAGACTCTCTTGACGTTGTAGACCTGCTTATGTCTATCGAGGATGAGTTTGAGGTTGAGATTCCCGACGAGGAAATCGACAACATCAGAACCCTCGGTCAGCTGGTTGCTTACATTGAGGCACACACCTGATTAGCAAGAATAAGATAACTTATCTGATATCAGACTACCGACTGCAATGTATTTTGCAGTCGGTTTTTATTTTATCGGGATAAAATTATATGCCCCTCAAAATCCGAAAAAGACTTGAAATATAATGCGTTTATATGTATAATTATCCTGTGTATATTATCCTACAAGAGGTGTTTATATGGCAGACAACAAAAAAATGGTTGAGGCTATTACAAGCCGAGACGAAGACTTCGCAAAATGGTACACCGATATTGTCAAGAAAGCCGAGCTTGTTGACTACTCAGGTGTTAAGGGCTGTATGGTAATCAGGCCCTATGGCTACGCTATCTGGGAGAATATCCAGAAAGACCTTGACCGTCGCTTCAAGGAAACAGGCCACGAGAATGTATATATGCCTATGTTCATTCCCGAAAGCCTCCTCCAGAAGGAAAAGGACCACGTTGAGGGCTTTGCTCCCGAGTGTGCTTGGGTAACTGTAGGCGGTAGCGAAAAGCTTACCGAGAGACTCTGTGTGCGTCCTACCTCCGAGACTCTTTTCTGTGAGCATTATGCAAAGATTATCAATACCTATCGTGACCTGCCCAAGCTTTACAATCAGTGGTGCTCCGTAGTCCGTTGGGAAAAGACACCCCGTCCTTTCCTGAGAACCTCCGAGTTCCTCTGGCAGGAGGGTCACACTATGCACGAGACTCAGGCTGAGGCTGAGGAAGAAACCCTTCGTATGCTCAAAGTTTACGAGGACTTCTACCGCGAGACTCTGGCTATCCCTGCAGTAGTTGGCAGAAAAACCGAGAAGGAAAAGTTCGCAGGTGCAGAGGCTACCTACACTATCGAGCCTATGATGCACAACGGTGTTGCTCTTCAGGGCGGTACTACCCACTACTTCGGCACAGGCTTCTCGGAGAGTTTCGGCATTACCTTCCAGGGCAGAGATAACAAGCTTCACTTCCCCCACCAGACATCCTGGGGTGTTTCTACCCGTATGATAGGTGCTATCATTATGGTACATGGCGATGATGACGGACTTATCCTTCCCCCCAGAGTTGC
>CAZRLC010000092.1:0-2739 GCA_964600975.1 uncultured Ruminococcus sp. | reverse complement strand
ACTCTACGAGTACGATGCCTACGGCAACGTAACCGTAAAGAACACCAACGGACAAATTAATACCGCCGAAACTCATATCGCAAACCTCAATCCTATCAGATACAGAGGCTATGTCTACGATACAGAGACTGGACTATATTATCTCCAGAGCAGATATTATGACCCTGTAACTTGTAGATTTATAAATACTGATATCTTGGTTGATAATACCACAATCAATGGTATGAATGTATTTTTATATTGTTTGAATAATCCAGTGATGTGTATCGATCCGAATGGTTTATGTGCTCAAGCGTGGATAATTGGCTATTATGGTCCTTGTCCAGGTTTAGGTAAGCCAGGATGCATGGACTTTAATGTGCCTACACAGTTTCCACCTATAAGAGATGTTACTGGTGAAGTTGATACGGCGTTAGCAGTTGTTGTTGATAGTGGCAAGACAATGAGAGAGAATGCTAATAACTTAAAGGGTTCTGAAAAGAGAGATGCAGAAAAAGCATTGCTTACCGATTTTGTATCAAAAGTTGATCATAATATGTCTTGGGATATAAAATTAGAAGAGTCATGGGAATCAACTATAGGCACAGAGTTCCCGGGACAAGATACTATTATTATATATGATGGTACATTGATGACTCCGGCGATGCTAGGAAATTATACATATGGATGCATAGGACGAGCTTATGGATATTCACTGATTGTGTTATACACAGGATCATATTATGCTACAGGATTCACTATGAATTTCAGTGAATTAAAACATGAGGTGACAGAAGACTGGCTTTATATAAAAATGGGATATTATAGAGAATAATTCCCAGTTGTTTATTTTTATATATACAAAGAAAAGGTGAAGATATATATGAGAATCAGAGCTGAGTTAATACAGAAGCGAAGTGTATGTTTACTACTGGCAGTTCTTTTAAGTGGCGTAATGCTATTATCAGGTTGTATATCTACCAGTCAACATATTGAAATGACAGAAGTGAATAGTACTTTTGAAGAAGATTATTTAAATTTAAAAAAAGTTGCAGAGTATCTAATGTCCTTAGATTATCGTATTGTTACAATAAGAAATGATTCTAATCCCATGATTGTCGATTTTGGTGAAGAGATAGCAATTGAGAATAAAGAAATAAGAGCAATAATCAGTGATTTGTTTCAAAAGGGTTATTCGTTAATTATTAGAAATGATACCACTGTAAAATTCGAGCGTTGGGAAAAACCTTTTGATATGGAGTTTCATGCAGGATTTGCATATGATTACGATAATATGGGTGATTTGAATATTCAATATGTCATAAGACAGAAAGAATTAGCTGAGGACAATTGGTACTATTTTGAAGTTGATTATAACGAGTGGCGTTCAAGTCATTAAAATTTAAACCATAGGATTATCCCGTGTCTTAATAATGCGAACGTTATTCTCGCACTAGCAACAAAAATCCAACGGCTCTGAGTGTGTAGTCAAAGCCGTTGGTAAACCTTCACTTACACTAACTGTAGTTGGAAGTATCTATTGACATCCTACGACGGACAGACCATTACTTATGATGCAATAGGTAATCCTCTAACATATCGTGACGGCATCACAATGACCTGGCAAAACGGCAGAAAACTTGCAAGTTATAGTGATGCAAGTAACAACATCACATACACTTACGATGCAAACGGAATGAGAACAGGTAAAGCTGTCACAACCTCAACAGGCACAACTACTAATTATACTTACGTGTATGAAAACGGCTTGTTGCAGAAGATGACCAGAGGTACCAGAATTCTTGAGTTCAGCTATGATGCAAACGGTAATCCTGTTAGTATTAAGTACAGAAGCAGAGCATCTGCAACTCCTATATATTACTACTATGGACTGAACTCCCGCGGTGACGTAGTCTCTCTGCATAACAGTGATGGCAGTGTTGCTGTAGTCTACACTTATGATGCTTACGGTAAACTTCTAAGTGTAAAAACATCAGCGGGTATTGATATTACAGGTAGCACAGACATCGCAAACCTCAATCCCATTAGATACAGAGGCTATGTCTACGATACAGAGACTGGACTGTATTATCTCCAGAGCAGATATTATGACCCTGTAACTTGTAGGTTCATTAATGCGGATGGGTTTGCTTCTACTGTGAATGGAATTAGCGGGTTAAACTTATTTGTTTACTGTGGAAATAATCCAGTAAATTCTGCCGACCCTAGTGGGTATTTTTGGAATTGGCTTAAAGATACATGGAATAAGGCTAAAAATTGGATTAATGAAAATGTGAGTTTTGAAGTTATTCACAAAGTATCGGAAAATATTAAAGAAACTGCTAATTATTTTTGGTTTAAAGTAAGTAGCGGAACCACAGAAAAGGTAGAGTATCCTAAAAAAGAAAAGCCTGTAAATGTATATGTAACAGGAGATGCTGGAGCAGGGATGGCTGTGAATACCAATAATGGAAGTTTAGGTTTTACTAATGATATTTTTGGTGGACATGCAATTGAACTATCTTTGGATACAGATTTTATGAAAAAGTCAATTTCATATGAGTGGTCTATTTCATATACAAATATTAGAATAGCGACGCCAATTGTTGATGGAATATATACTTATGATTACTTTACTACCGTTAGTATAAATAATCATCATGTTGCAGCTACTGTTTTGGTATGCGTTTTTGCTCCACAGGTTGTTCCTGCATTAGCATACGCTATACAACAATCGATGAGCAGTGCTTTATGTTCATA
>CAZRLC010000091.1:0-2800 GCA_964600975.1 uncultured Ruminococcus sp. | reverse complement strand
ATTTTTGAGGGCTACGGTGCTCGGCGCTTCTTATTTCCCTGTGGAGCCGAAGCCTCCGGCACCTCTGCTTGTATCCGATAACTCCTCAACCTCTGCAACAGGCATCAAGGATACGGGAGAGATAACCATCTGGGCTACTCTCTCTCCGGGCTCTATAGTATAGCTCTCGGAAGAAACATTACAAAGCCCCACACAAACCTCGCCGCGATAATCGGAATCAACAACGCCAACGCCGTTTGAAAGGCAGATGCCGTGCTTGATTCCAAGTCCCGAACGAGCAAAAATGTATGCTACATATCCGCTTGAGGGAAGCTCAATGGCAATTCCTGTGGGAATCAGCTTTAAGTCTCCCGGGTTAATGGTGATTTCCTCCGAGATACAGGCGGACAAGTCCATTCCCGCTGAGCCCTCGGTTGCACGGACAGGAACCTTTGCCTCGGGACGTACTTTTTTAACTTTGAGTATCTGTTCCATAAAAACCTCTTTCCTGCAAAATTTAGATTGTTCTTGCAAATTTTGAAAATAATTCTTATTTGAAATTCTGCTTGAGAAACAAAAATATATTAATATTTCCTGTGGGAATTAAACTTAATTCTTGTAAATAATTACTTAAAAAGAATTAAAGTATTGTTAATTATTTAACTCCTCTGTAATATAATCCGCGGGTGATTTCATTGAAAAAGGGATGCTTACTTGAAAAAACACCTGTGTTTTCCACTTTTTCCACAGAGTTTTCCACAGAAAAGCGGAAACTGTGGAAATCCAGAGCGGAAAAGCTATTAATCTCATCGGGAATTAAAAGAGGAACGCTGTTGAGAATTTCGGTGCAAATTCCGTCACAAGTAAAAATGAATTTTTTACCTTTTCTATCCTGCAAATATTTATTTGATTTACAGTTTTTGCAACCTGTTTGGGAGGTGAGTCCCGGACAACAGCGTGTCATCATAAGAGGCAGGTATCCGTAGGAGATGATTCCTCGGGGGATAGTACCGCCCAGAGCCTCAATCTGCACCTTTGTCAGCTCAAAGCTCAGCTCTGTGTCAGCAAGTCCCATATCCTCTGCCCAGCGTAAGGATTCGGTGTTGGTTATATTCAGTCCGAAGCCACCGTGGAGGGTAAAGGAAAGCTCCTTTGCCATATATACAGCGCCGATGTTGTGCACAAGGACGTGGGATACACCTGCTTCTTTGGCATCAATCAGCAGTTGTCGGAGCTTTTCTTCTTTTGAGAACATTCCTCTTGGCACCTCAACACCTAAGTTAAAGCCCTCTGACAGAAGCCTTCTGAGTTCTTCTTTCGAAGTAATGAGTGGCACAAAGACAAGTTCTGCAGACAGGTATTCCCTCGGAATGTCCGTGTCCGTAAATCTGGCACGAAGCCCGGGTGCAGCGAAAACTCTGTGAGAAGTTACGGACAGGCTGTACTTTACGCTCTCGGGTTTTGTGATTTCGCATCTTCTGAGGGATATTTCCTCCAAAACCTTTCGTCTGAGAGCGTTGATACGGCTGAGAGGAATTGAGAGTCCTTGGTCTAAAGTACAGGATATATGCTCTGCATAGTAGGGGGTTCCGCCGCATTTGCACAGGTTTTCTATAACCTTATCCCGAGCGAGAGGCAGAGTTCGGGCATTTTCGCAGGGGGTGTCCCCTGTGACGGTTGCGGTGTATGTGCCGTCTGTAGCAGTTAGCACGGGACATTCGCCTAAGTGTGCGGTGAAGCTAAAGTCCAGAGGGATTGTGGGATTTTCGTCCTTATAGGTGCCGCGGATTTCGCTCAAAAGCTTTTCGTCGGCAGAGGTTACGTCCTCTTTTCTTCTGTAGCCGAACATATCCTTGGTACGGCTTCCGCGGATATATCCGTCGGTAAAGCCTGTACGGGAGAATACCCCCGACAAAAGTCGGGCTGTGTTGTCTGATACAAAGCCTTGGTCTCTTTGCTCGATACAGGCCTTGGTGGCGGCGGCAACGTACTCGGGACGTTTCATTCTGCCTTCGATTTTGGCAGAGGTTACGCCTATAGCCTCCAGTTTTCCTATATATTCAATAATGCTGTTATCCTTGAGGCTGAGGGCATAGTCGGAGCCATCTTTAAGACTAAAGGGCAGTCTGCAGGGCTGAGCGCACATACCTCTGTTTCCGGAGCGGCCGCCCAGCATAGCAGAAAAATAGCACTGTCCCGATACACACATACAAAGTGCTCCGTGGACAAAGACCTCCAGCTCAATGGGACAGGAGTTTTTGATTTCTTCTATTTCAAAGAGGGAAAGTTCTCGGGAGAGAACAACTCGCTTGAAGCCCAGCTCATACAGAGCCTTGGCACCCGAGGGGGTGTGGACGGACATCTGCGTGGAGCCGTGAAGCCGAAGCAAGGGCAAATGCTTTGAAAGAACGGAGGCAAAGCCGATATCCTGTACAATAACTGCATCTATGCCGTAGGAATAGGCGGTCTGTACCAATTCAAATGCCCGTTCCAGTTCTTTGTCAAACATAAGGGTGTTTACGGTAAGGTAGGCTTTGACGGATCGTATATGACAATAGTCTATGGCGAGTTTAAGCTCCTCAAAGTCAAAATTTTTAGCAGAAGCTCGGGCAGAAAAGTCCTTAGCGCCCAAGTATACCGCATCTGCGCCACAGCGTACCGCCGCAGTAAGGCTGTCAAATCCACCTGCAGGAGCAAGTATTTCTA
This sequence comes from uncultured Ruminococcus sp., assembly GCA_964600975.1. Classification (GTDB taxonomy): domain Bacteria; phylum Bacillota; class Clostridia; order Oscillospirales; family Acutalibacteraceae; genus Ruminococcoides. The sequence continues at coordinate 115 of CAZRLC010000091.1, read as the reverse complement.
TTTTATTTTTTGTAGTCATAGCTTCGCTCCCTCGGTAATTTATAAGTTGGATTTTCAGCTGAAATCCCCGTCAAAAATACTATACTGATGATACGCCGAGGAAGCCAGTTCCTCG
>CAZRLC010000090.1:0-2813 GCA_964600975.1 uncultured Ruminococcus sp. | reverse complement strand
ACTGTTTGTGTCGGCTCAACTCCGCCTTAAACAGTATAAAAATTAGCAGCGGCGAGTCACGGTATTTTATAAATGAACACCTACGGTATAGTGGACTGATGCCTTTCTATACCTCTACGAGTGCATCATATTCAGTTGTCCGTGATGGTTAAACTGTCACAATTATACTATATGTCAGGATTTTCTGCGCCCAGTACGACACTTTTTTGAATATTTTTCAAAAATACGGGAATACTATTTAATTTAGGCGTAAACAAAGGCACCGCCGAAGCGATGCCCTTAATATGTAAATATAACCTCTGGCCTGTCTGTCCATATCCTCTACGACGATGTCGTGAAATTCTCCGAGGGAGGCACAATATTTCAGCACATCCCACGGTTCATTAGTGTGATAATGGATTTGATGAGTGTTTTATCACCTCCAGAATGTTTTTATTTCTTAAAGAACGCCACGGCAACTGCACCGGGTCCGGCGTGAGTGCCAATAACACTACCTATCGTCGTATATCGAACATTGTCCAAGCCACATTCCCAGAGGTGCTTACTATCCTCAATGTATTTCAGAAGCAGTGCATCCGAAAGTCCGGTATAGCCAAGCAGAACAGGTTTGCTAAAGTCTACACCGCCGGCTTTTTCAATTTCCTGAACAAGCAGATTGTTTCCTTGCTTGGAGCCACGAGCCTTACCAAGCATATTGATATCACCGTCTGTTACCGAAAGAACAGGCTTAATATTCAATATACCACCTGCAAATGCAACGGCACTTGATACACGACCGCCTTTTTTTAGATATTCAAGTGTATCTACAAGCGCAACGAGTACAATTTTCTTTTTTTGTTCTTCAAGCTTTTCGGCAATTTCCTTCGCAGACAATCCTTCGTCCAAGAGTTTTAGGGCATATTCAACCAAAATGCCGCCACCAATCGCCACGTTGCCACTATCGACAATATAAATATTTTCATAATCATCTGCCGCTATGGTTGCACTCTGATATGTCCCTGATAGCTTTGAAGAAAGTGTAATCACAACAGCGGCTTCATTAGCCGCTTTTACTTTATCAAATTCCTTGGCGAAATCAGTTGGCGTGGCCTGACTCGTCGTTGGTAACATATCGTTTTCTACCAATTTTTCATAAAAGGTTTTATTGTCGATCGTTACACCGTCAACATATTCCTTATCTCCAAAATGAACGGTGAGCGGAACAATGTGCACACGCTCTTTAACTTGTGAAAGCAAATCGGAAGTCGAGTCCACTATAATTCTTGTTTTCATAAAAACAGTCCTTTCTTTTTACATTAATCTATGTCAGTTGATAAATATTTCAGAAGCTGATCCATCGTTCCGTGAGGATATGAAGAAATATCACTGCCGGATTTGTTGATAAGGCAATCCGTAAGCAAATATACCTGCATACCAAGATTGGCTGCAATCATATCCTCATCTATGTCATTTCCTATCATCAAACATTCTTCGGCGCTTACGCCAAGAGTGTTTAGAATTTCCTGATAATATTTGGGGTTCGGCTTTGAAAAGTGCGAGTTTTCATAAGCTGAGAAAAATTCAAAATCGCTTGGCGTAAGACCTGCCCAACGAATACGCTTTTCAGTTGCCATTGCAGGGAAAATAGGATTGGTAGCAAGAGCAATACGCAGTCCTTTTTGTTTTACAATGTTGATGATTTTGGCTGCTTTTTTATTAAAACCACAGACCGACTGCACCTTGTCAAATTCTGTTCTGTAAAATTCTGCAAACAGCGGTTCATCACCTATTGCTTGATCACCGAAGATTTCACAGAACTTTTTCCAAAACACCTTTTCGTTTGTTTCTGCTCCGGTGTTTTTAATCATTTCCTTTGTTCCTGCCCAAATGGCTGCAATAAGCTGCTCTGCATCATAGCCGTGGGGTGCTAAATTCTTTGCAAGTGCGCCGAAATAAGCCTTTACAAATTCATCCTGATCCATAGGCAAGAGCGTACCGTCGAGATCAAATAATACAGTTCTTATTTTCATTTATCTTCCACCTCCAACTTTGCTTTTCTAAAAACAGAATACGCAAGCATACACAACGCAGGATAATATGTTCCCATACAGGCGTGGTCCGTCCAATCCCAACGTCCGATAAACCAATCAAATACGAGCATCAAATCGGAAAAGAAAAACAACGCACTTGCAACCGCTATTATTGCAGTTACAGCAGTTCTGTTACTAATAAAATTACCGATTGCTTTGCCGAGCATCAGCGAAATAATTAAAGCATAGACGAGGCATACGACCTTAAAGATGGGTTCATCAAAAGTAAGCCAAGGACAGAAAAGGAGAAATACTGCTGCTCCTGCGAACAAGAGTGTACTAAACAAGATATCCGCTTTGCCAAGCTTTTGCAAAAAGCAGTACGCCGCCACAAAGCAAATATGTCCGAGTGCAAATGTTCCGGCACCAATAATAAAATCATAGCCAATCAGAACATCACCTAAAAATGCAAGTAGGAGTCCTGCAGACATTGCAACATAAAATTTACTGTTGCTTTGCCTCGTTACAAAAGCATATATAAGATTGGTAATTCCAAGGAGCGCAAACCCACCGCTGCAAATACATTTCAGTGTAAAATCAAAGCCGTTGCTTTGATAGAAATAATTAAGCACAAGGATTGCGGAGATAACGATTGTATTCACAGCCATCATAATTTTGTTTTTCATCGCTTTTACCTCAAGAATATATGCAACAGTTTTTCATAAAACCTTGATTTGAAGGGTTGATACCGCATCGGCAGATCCATCCAAGTCTTTTTATCAACAATGGACTTGTAATGGGAAA
>CAZRLC010000089.1:0-2847 GCA_964600975.1 uncultured Ruminococcus sp. | reverse complement strand
ACTTGAAAAGAAAAACCTTCATTGATATCATCAAGGACATTGCAAAGAAGCTCCGCGAATGGGCGAATAAGCTTATGAGCATCAGCTATCACAGACAGTTCCTGCAGGATAATGATGCACTGTATACCCTTGCTAAAGAGCTTAACAAGCAACTGAGTGTTGCCAGTAAAAACAAAAACACCGCCGATGATGGCGGTGTGAGGTATAGTTCTGATGTTAGCAAAGAATCAAGATTTATCGTTGATGCTATAAATAAGAATATGAATGCTTTGTCTGATTCTATTGTTTTTGATGTGCCAATTGTAGATGTATCAGCATATAAATCAAAGTCAGATTATGTATTAGAGGTATTTAGTAATCAAGGAAATATTGCATATAATAAAACTCTTGGAGCTGTTGAGTTAAAAAATAAGGGCGCAAAAAGTACAACCTTTCATGGCTTCGGTTTAACTAAATTATCTGCTACATCAGCAATAAAAAGCGTAATAGAATATGGAGATATAATTTATAGTATAGAAAACTATAATAGTAAGGGTTATGACCGTCATATTATTGCTTCAAAAGGCTATATAGATGGAAAAGCTGCTGTGCTAGGTGTTATGATAAACTCTTACCCAAAGCAACATTTTAATAGCAAGTTTTATTTACACGAAGCAATAATAATAGAGGTAGATTCACACTTCATGACGGGTACCGATAGCGGTGCTCCCGTGAGTGAAACTACCTCTACCAACAGTATACCCAATCCCACCGAAACTGTCAAGCAAAAGCAGTTGGAAATAATAAAATCCACTAATCCTGCACCTGATTCGCACAATACCCGGATAAAGAATGCAGAGGATATAAAGAACTCGTATGGTGAAACAGATTATAGTGACTTGTCTCTTCTTGACGATGAACAATTGAGAGTGTACAATGATAGAGGGTGGGCGAAGTAACTATTCACAGCTGAAGACCACGTTCTATTAAATCAGAGAATGGGAGAAATATTCCGCCCTAATTCCCGATATGTAAGAGATACGCTTGGTGACGGAACTGTTGTGCTTGACCTTAATAATAAGATAGTATTGTTAAGTGGTGAGTACGGTAATGAAATGATAGAGGGTGTATTGGCTTTTAACACGAATAGCGAATCTGATAGTAATTTGTACAGGGAGGATTTTAATGAGTATGTACAGGGACTTAGACTTAACAAGAAAGCATATGCAGACAGATGCCGAATTGCACAAAATGTGTTCGGAGAGAATGTTATCAGATACTACGATAGATATGATTATCAATATAAAAAGGGTCAACACAATACAGGGTACCGAGCAACGCTTCCGGACGACTGGCAGAATTACGGATATACTGCAGGAAAGCAAAACGGAAGAAGAGTTTCTGGAGAAGCTACATCAGGAGTATCCGAGCATAGCATAATATCTAAGAAAAAGACTCGTAACTTCTACTCTGATGTGGATTATAGTGACTTGTCTCTTCTTGATGATGAACAATTGAGAGTGTACAATGATAGAGGGTGTCTTGGCAATTAACGCCACAAGTGAAACTGATGCAGAGTATATAAGAGGTGTTATTGAATATGAATTACACGATTACAGAAGAAACAAAGAAACATTTGGAAATTTCCTACAAACTCAGGGATTTGTATATTCACAAGAAGTTGTCAGATTCTTCGATTCGGAACATTATAGATATTATAGAGGACAACACGATACGGGGCGCCGAGCAACGTTACCGGACAATTGGCAGAATTACGGATATACTGCAGGAAAGCAAAACGGAAGAGGAGTTTCTGGAAAGGCTACATCAGGAGTATCCGAGCATAGCATAATATCTAAGAAAAAGACTCGTAACTTCTACTCTGAGGTGGATTATAGTGATGCATTAACTCCTTCAGAGCGGTTTGATGATAGTGCGAAGGATATAGAGATATATCAGATGATATATATTATCCAACAACACGCCGTGAACAGAGTGCTTTTAACAGGTCTCTTGCAAATCAAACCTCATCATTGAAAAATGGAGAGAAAAAGAATATAATTATATATACGGCAGACAATTTCTATTTGGTAAACGCAAACGGATACATGAGCGGAGAATTTGAGTTAAAGCTGCGTATCAATGGTAATGAGAAAACTATTCAACTGTTAACGGAGGAAATTAAGAATGTTAACACAACTACAAAGGGATATAATTTATTGTTTGAAACACATTGGACTAAACGAAGAAGAGTTAATCGGAGTAATGTTAGCTCTGAAGGACAACGAGGACTATCAAAATCAAATGATAGATTGGATAGTGGACAACCCGACAGCAGACAGCTCAGCAGTGATAGGACAGACAATAAAGATAGTCAAGCAAAAAAGAGATATCCCCCCAACGGACTTTACATGCCGTTGTAAACGGTGAAATCACCGCCAAAGGAAATCTCTCTACTAATAGTTTATCTAAATTTTCTTTGGTTGTCAAGAAAAGCTCTTGTTAAAAGGCTGACCTGTGAAGTCCAAAGAGGCGATTGGATAAAAGTAAAAGGGCAGATAAATTCTGCCCTTTTGCCATATAAATTGTCGTTATAAAAAAGAAAAAACCTTAAATCGCACATTTGCGAAAATCAAGGTTTTTTCGGTGGTGATCCATCGGAGATTCGAACTCCGGACACCTTGATTAAAAGTCAAGTGCTCTGCCAACTGAGCTAATGGATCATGTGGGGTGGCTAGCCGGATTCGAACCGGCGGTCTCCAGGGCCACAACCTGGCGCTTTAACCAACTAAGCTATAGTCACCATATTGGCGCGCCAACAGGGACTCGAACCCCGGACCTACTGCTTAGAAGGCAGTTGCTCTATCC
>CAZRLC010000088.1:0-2851 GCA_964600975.1 uncultured Ruminococcus sp. | reverse complement strand
AGCTTGCTATCAACCAGCTCGAGAACCCCATGCGCATCAGCGCTGTTAAGAAGGACATTGCAAGAGTTTCTACCGTTCTTCGTCAGTTAGAGCTTGAGTCTAAAGAAGCATAAGGGAGGACGAAAAAATGAGCGAAAGAAACATGAGAAAAACACTTGTCGGTAGAGTTGTTAGCAATAAGATGGACAAGACCATTGTTGTTGCAATCGAAGACAGCGTAAAGCACAAGCTTTACAATAAAATTGTTAAGCGTACCGTTAAATACAAGGCACACGACGAGAATAACGAGTGTGGTATCGGCGACCGCGTAAGAATTATGGAGACTCGACCCCTCTCCAGAGATAAGAGATGGAGACTTGTCGAGATCATCGAGAAAGCTAAGTAAGGAGGGAACACGATGATTCAGCAGCAGACTTATTTGAAAGTTGCCGACAACACAGGTGCTAAAGAGCTTATGTGTATCCGTGTTCTCGGTGGTACTAGAAGAAAGTACGCAAACATCGGCGATGTAATCGTTGCTTCTGTTAAGAAGGCTGCTCCCGGCGGCGTTGTTAAGAAGGGTGACGTTGTTCGTGCAGTTGTTGTACGTAGTGCTAAGGGCGTTCGCAGAGATGACGGCACATATATCCGTTTCGATGAGAATGCAGCAGTTATCATTAAGGAAGATAAGAACCCCAGAGGTACTCGTATCTTCGGACCGGTAGCAAGAGAGCTTCGTGATAAGGATTATCTGAAGATTCTTTCCCTTGCTCCCGAAGTACTTTAATTGGAGGTGTCAACAATGTCTAAAGTTCATGTAAAAACAGGTGACACCGTAGTTGTAATCAGCGGTAAGGATAAGGGCAAGAAGGGCAAGGTTCTTGCTGTTAGCCCTAAGGAAGGCAAGATCATTGTTGAGAAAATCAACATGGTATCAAAGCATGTTAAGCCCAGAAAGATGGGCGAACAGGGCGGTATCATCAAGGCTGAGGGCGCATTCTACGCCTGTAAGGCTCAGGTTTACTGCTCACATTGCAAGAAGCCTACAAGAGTTGCACACAAGGTAAACGATAAGGGCGACAAGACCCGTGTTTGCGCTAAGTGCGGCGAGAAGCTTTGATAAGGAGGACTGAAAGAAATGGCAAGACTTAAGGATTTTTATGTTAAAGAAGTTGCACCTGCTCTTCAGAAGAAGTTCTCCTACAAGAGCGTAATGCAGATTCCCAAGCTTGACAAGATTGTTATCAACATCTCTTCAGGCGAGGCTAAGGATAACTCCAAGATGATGGACGCTATCTGCACAGACCTTGGCACAATCACAGGCCAGAAGCCCATGATTTGCCACGCAAGAAAGTCTGTAGCTAACTTTAAGCTCCGTGAGGGTATGCCCATCGGTGCTAAGGTTACACTCAGAGGCGACAGAATGTATGAGTTCCTTGACAGATTCTTCAACGTAGCTCTTCCCAGAGTTCGTGACTTCAGAGGTATTAACCCCAACTCTTTTGACGGCCGTGGTAACTATAACATGGGCGTTAAGGAGCAGCTCATCTTCCCTGAGATTGACTACGATAAGATTGACAAGATTCGCGGTATGGACATTTGCTTTGTAACTACCGCAACAACAGACGAAGAGGCCAGAGAGTTACTTACTCTTATGGGCGCTCCGTTCGCTAAGTAAGGAGGTATTACTGTGGCAAAGACAGCTATGAAAATTAAGCAGCAGAGAGAGCAGAAGTTCTCCACCAGAGAGTACTCCAGATGCAAAATCTGCGGTAGACCCCACGCTTACCTCCGTAAGTTCGGCATTTGCCGTATTTGCTTCCGTGAACTCGCATACAAGGGCGAGATTCCCGGAGTAAAGAAAGCCAGTTGGTAATTCATCAAAGGAGGAAATAAATAATGCAGATTACTGATCCTATTGCTGACCTGCTTACCAGAATCCGTAACGCAAGTTCAGCAAAGCACGACACAGTTGATATTCCTGCATCAAATATGAAGAAGGCTATCTGCCAGATTCTCCTTGATGAAGGCTATATCAAGAATTTCACAGTAGCAGAAGATGGCAAACAGGGCATCATCACCGTTGTACTTAAGTATGGCGAGGGTAAGACTCCCGTACTTTCAGGTCTCCGCCGTGTAAGTAAGCCCGGTCTGCGCATCTATACAGACGTAGAGAATATGCCCAAGGTTATGAAGGGCCTGGGCGTTGCTATCATCTCCACATCCAAGGGCATTATGACAGACCGTCAGGCTCGTAAGGAGAATGTTGGCGGCGAGGTTCTTGCGTTTATTTGGTAAGGAGGTGCGAAGATGTCTCGAATTGGAAGAAAACCTATAAATATTCCCGCCGGTGTAGAAGTTAAGTTCGAATCTGGCGTTATCACTGTTAAGGGTCCCAAGGGTACTCTTACACAGAAGATTCACCCCAACATGCAGGTTGAGGTGAACGGTGCAGAGATAAATGTTACACGTCCCGACGATAACAAGCTCAACCGTTCACTCCACGGTCTTACCAGAACACTCATCTTCAACATGGTTGTAGGTGTATCCGAGGGCTTCAAGAAGGAGCTGGAGGTTAACGGTGTTGGTTACCGTGTGCAGAAGCAGGGCAAGGATTTAGTTATGAACCTTGGTTACTCTCATCAGGTAGTTATGTCCGACAACGAGGACATTACCATTGAGGTACCCGGTCCTAACAAGATTATCGTTCACGGCATAGATAAGCAAAAGGTTGGTCAGTTTGCTGCCGAGGTTCGCTCTAAGCGTCCTCCCGAGCCTTATAAGGGTAAGGGTATCAAGTACGTTGATGAGTATATCCGCCGCAAGGAAGGCAAAGCCGGTAAGAAGTAATTTAAGGAGTGAATTAAAATGG
>CAZRLC010000087.1:0-2971 GCA_964600975.1 uncultured Ruminococcus sp. | reverse complement strand
TCCTCAAGAGCTTTGAGAATCATATTGGCACACATATATACGTTTCCTCCGCCAAGGGTAAGCACAAGGTCACCCTCCTCGGCGGTGCTTTTTATATACTTCGTAATATCCTCAAAGGTGTCAATACACTTTGCACCATCAATCTTTACGCCTAAATCCGTTGACTTAATATTATAGGTGTTTACTTCTCTTACAGCGAGTATTTCGGAAATAATCGCTTCGTCAGGAATAGACAGCGCCTTAGCAAAGTCGTCCAGCAGAATAGCAGTTCTTGAGAAAGTGTGAGGCTGGAACACAGCGTAAACCTTTTTGAAACCCATATTCATAGCCGAAGTAAGTACTGCAGAAAGCTCTGTGGGATGATGTGCAAAGTCATCAGCAACAGTAATTCCGCAGGGCTTACCCAGAACCTCAAACCTGCGGTGCACACCTGTGAACTTCTTCAGGTTGTCGGCTATCTCCTTAGGTGTAGCTCCCATATAATGTGCAGTAGCCGCCGCTGCCAGAGCATTGGCTATGTTGTGTCTGCCCGGAACAATAAGCTCTATGGATGTCAGCAGTTCATCCTTATAATATAGGTCAAAACTTTGCTCCATACCCTTAGAAACAATATTATCTGCACGATAATCGTTACCCTTATTAAAGCCAAAGGTAATCTTTTCCAAAGGAATATCTCCGAGAGCTTCGTGACAGTCTTCGTCATCGCCGTTGAATACAAGTGCCTTTGTAGTTTGATTTGCAAATTTATTAAAGGATTTCTTTATGTTATCAAAGGTCTTAAAGTAATCAAGATGGTCAGCATCAATATTGAGAATTACAGATACATGGGGAGTAAGCTGCAGAAATGTATCTACATACTCACAGGCTTCGCAAACGATTATGTCGCTCTGACCTACGTAACTGTTACCACCGATAAAGTTAAGCTTACCGCCTATAATCGCAGAAGGGTCAAATCCGCTGCCGATAAGCACCTGAGAAATCATAGCGGTGGTTGTGGTTTTGCCGTGAGTACCTGCCACAGCAATACTGCGGTTGTACCTTCTGGTAACAATACCCAGCATTACGCTGCGCTCAAGGCAGGGGATACCCTGCTCCTTAGCGGCAACAAGCTCGGGATTGTCAGCCTTTACAGCGGCGGTATATACCACAAGCTCTGCACCCTTTATGTTCTCTGCCTTATGTCCCATAAACACAGGGATATTGGCGGCTTTTATTCTTGCCAGAGTATCGGATTCATTAGCATCAGAGCCGGATAGCTCAAACCCCTCTGTGTGCAGTATCTCTGCCAAAGGACACATACCGCTGCCGCCAATGCCGATGAAGTGTATTCTCTTTATATTATCAAGGATGTTATCGTTAAACATATTTTTCATCTCCGAAGTAAAAATACCGTTGCTAATCTGTGTATTAAGTATAACTTATTATATAAAAAATATATATCGGTGTCAACGATTTACCTTTTTATCTTTAGCCGTTGCCAAATTAAGCTATTGATGATAAAATATCTATATCTATAATATTCAAAGAATTTTTCAAGGTGACAATATGGGACTTGCAAAGAATGATATTATAAAGCTTAATATTACCGCTATGTCCTCAGAGGGTAGCGGTATCGGTAAGACAGAGGACGGTATGGTGGTGTTTGTACCTATGACCGCTGTCGGCGATGAGCTATTTGTCCGTATACTCAAGGTCAAAAAGACTTTGGCTTACGGCAAGATAGAGGAGATTATCACCCCCTCAGTTTCCCGAGTTGAGCCTGAGTGCGACGTTTTCAGATTATGCGGAGGTTGTGTCTACTGCCATATTGATTACGACTCAGAGGCAATAATTAAGGAAAAGCGTGTGGCCGATGCCATATCCCGTATCGGCGGAATAGATACAAAAGTAAATCCCATAGTTAAAGCACACAGTCCCTCACGATATCGTAACAAAGCCCAGATTCCCGTAGGAGTTTCTCCCGAGGGCAAGGTGACAATGGGCTTTTTTTCCAGACACAGTCATCGCATTGCGGACAGTTTGGACTGTTTGCTTCAGCCCAAGGTTTTCCTCACAGCCTCAGCAGTGCTCAAAGACTTTATTCAGGAAAAAAGCATTTCCACTTATAACGAAGAGACTCACATAGGACTTGTAAGGCATCTGTATTTACGCTTTGGTGAGAAGAGCGGAGAGCTTATGGTCTGCATCGTTATTAATGGTGACTCCATACCCTTTGAGGAGGAGCTTGTCTCTCGATTGCTTTCGGCACTTCCCACAATTAAAAGTATATCTGTTAATTCTAATACAGAAAAAACCAATGTCATTCTCGGCAAGAATTTTCGGGTACTGTATGGTGATATTTATATCAGCGATACACTTTGTGGACTTAAGTTTCTTATATCACCTCAATCCTTCTATCAGGTTAATCGTTCTCAGGCAGAGGTGCTATATGGCATAGCAAGGGATTACGCAGAGCTTAAAAGTACCGACACTCTCCTTGACTTATACTGCGGCACAGGTACTATCGGACTCTCTATGGCACTCGACTGCAAAAGTCTTATCGGTGTGGAAATCGTTCCCCGAGCAATCGAGGATGCAAAGAAAAATGCCCGTCTTAACAATATAGCAAACTCCCGTTTTATCTGTGGTGACGCTGCTACTGCTGCCGCAAAATTAAAGGAAGAGGGGGTAACCCCTGATGTCATTATTCTCGACCCTCCCAGAAAGGGTTGTGATGCAGAGCTTCTCAGCACAGTTGCCGCTATGAGTCCCAGGCGTATTGTCTATGTGTCTTGTGACCCGGCAACCCTTGCCCGTGACCTCAAAATTTTCGCAGAGCTTGGATATACTACAGAAGAAGTTACTCCTGTTGATATGTTCCCTCGAACTGCTCATGTGGAGAGTGTGGCAAAACTAACCTGTTTTGCTAAAATTTCACAAAGCTCACGGATGGAGATATGGTAAATGTTCTGTGTTTGGAGCATATTTGTTA
>CAZRLC010000086.1:0-3047 GCA_964600975.1 uncultured Ruminococcus sp. | reverse complement strand
CCCATATTCTCCATACCGCTGAAAATCATTCTGGCAACCCAGAAGAAGATAATATCATATCCTGTTACCAGCGTACTTGTGGGATAGAAGAAATCCAGTTCCTCGGTATTATTGGGCCAACCAAGTGTCGAGAAAGGCCAAAGTGCTGAGCTGAACCAGGTATCAAGGGTATCCTCGTCCTGATGAATATGTGTGCCGCCGCACTTGGGACAGGTGGTGACTGCCTCCTTGGAAACGGTCATCTCGCCGCAGTCAGCACAGTAATATGCAGGGATTCTGTGTCCCCACCAGAGCTGTCTGGAAATACACCAGTCGCGGATATTCTCCATCCAATGGAAGTAAACCTTATCAAAACGCTCGGGAACAAACTTGGTTTTGCCTGAGCGAACACAATCAATAGCAGGTTCAGCCAGAGGCTTCATCTTAACGAACCACTGCATTGAAACTCTGGGCTCAACAGTAGTACCGCAACGATAACAGGTACCTACATTGTGAGCGTGAGGCTCAATCTTCACAAGGAAACCGCCCTCTTCAAGGTCCTTGACAATAGCCTTACGGCACTCGTAACGGTCCATACCCTTGTACTTCTCACCTGCTGCCTCGTTCATATGGGCAGTATCGTCCATTACATTTATAATAGGCAGGTTGTGTCTTAAGCCCACCTCAAAGTCGTTGGGGTCGTGAGCAGGAGTAATCTTAACAACACCTGTACCAAACTCCATATCAACATAGCTGTCGGCAACAACAGGAATCTCTCTGCCAACTAAGGGAAGAGTCACGGTCTTACCAACATAAGCCTTGTATCTCTCGTCGTCGGGATTAACTGCAATAGCAGTATCACCCAGCAAGGTTTCGGGACGGGTTGTAGCAAGTTCAACATAGCCCGAGCCGTCGGTAAGAGGATATCTCAGATGCCAGAAAAAGCCCTCCTGCTCCTCAAACTCAACCTCTGCGTCAGAGATAGATGTACGGCAATGGGGACACCAGTTGATAATACGCTCACCGCGATAGATGAGTCCCTTTTCATACAGGCGAACAAAAACCTCCTTAACTGCATCGGAGCATCCCTCGTCCATAGTGAAACGCTCTCTTGACCAGTCACAGCTGGAGCCTAATTTCTTAAGCTGTTCACAGATTCTGCCGCCGTACTCACGCTTCCAGTCCCAGGCACGTTCAAGGAAAGCCTCTCTGCCGATTTCTTCCTTGGTAATGCCCTCTTTCTTCATAGCCTCAACAATCTTTGCCTCGGTAGCAATAGATGCGTGGTCTGTGCCGGGAAGCCACAAGGCTGCATAGCCCTGCATTCTGCGGTAACGGATAAGAATATCCTGCAGAGTGTTATCGAGAGCGTGGCCTATGTGAAGCTGACCTGTAATATTTGGGGGTGGCATAACAATAGTGTAGGGCTTCTTGCTGCGGTCTACCTCAGCACGGAAATATCCGCCCTTCATCCAAAAATCATATATTTTGTCCTCAACCTCTTGGGGGTTATAGGATTTTGCTAATTCCTTCGCCATAATAAGTCCTCCTATCATAAAGGAATATACATTGTTATTATCGCATTTATAGACCCTTTTGTCAACGGATATAACACAAAAAACCGACTGCTTCACACATATTCATTACAACTCACATTTTAATAATTCCGGTATATTATGTCTTTTGGTTAAAAACAATGTGCACCCAAAAGCCAAACACTTTTGAGTGCACATCAAATTAATATACAGGCTGATTTTATACTAAATCACCTGATTGTATTTCATACTTTCCTTGCTAAATGCAGATTTCTGATATTATCCGAGAATATAATCGCATTCCACCTCTAAGGTCTTTGAAACATAGCTCTCCCCTGTGCTTTCATCACGAACGTAGACAGTAAAGCTATGGGCTCCTCCCTGAGGTACATCCTCTATAACATACTGATTACTTTCTGAAAAGTCCTGCACCACCACGTCGTCAATCAAGAAGCAATATTCATAAGTTCCTTCGCCCATAACAGCCTCCGCTGTCATTACAACATCCTTATCTGCAGAATTCATTCTTTGATTATATTCACCTACAAAATAGCCCTTGTCATAGTATAAGGCTTTAATAACAGGAATATCGCTTTCATAGGGCTCCACTACCTCGTAGAGAACTGTCCTGTCGCTTGAAACGCCGAAAGAATTATAAACACGTAATGTAATAAAATACGAACCTGCATCCTCAAATGTATATGTGAAACTTCTGTTTTCTGAGCGTTCTGCTACAACCTCGTCCCCAATAATAAACTCATAGCTAAATGGTGCCATATAGCCTCTTGCCTGTGCGGTAAACGTAACAGGCACTCCCGCAACAGCTTCACCGGAGTCATAATCTGCGTATAAGCTATCAGGACTTACATCAATATATCCTGCCTCTTTGCTAAACTCATCTACAATTCCGGCTACATATTTTTGGATTACAGTCGCATCTTTTATTGTTATATCGCCGTCATCGTCTACATCTGCACAATACTCTGAACTTTTGCTGAAATCACATAGTGAAGCAAGAAACTTCTGGATTGCAGTTGCATCCTTGATACTAACTTTCATATCTAAATCAGCATCACCGGGCTTAAGAGGAGGCATAACTGCAGATATGTTTATTACCGAACCTAATAAAACTAAAACACATATAAAAAACAACAATAATTTTTTCATATGTTCACACTCCTATTGATATAAAATCAAGACAGTAAGGCCACCTTGCCATTTGGCAACTCCTCTGTAATTTCTGCAAGATATTTTTGTATTATAGTAGCATCGTTCGTGGTAACTCTACCGTCTCCGCTTGTATCCGCTACAATCAAGTCTTCATTTGTCAATGTTATAAGTCCAGAGGCGTATTTCTGTATGCTCGATACATCCTTAGCGTTTACCACACCATCGTTATTTACATCTCCCATCAAGCCAATTTTATAACTATAACTGACTGTAGTACCATTTACAACTGTCGCTGTATTTGTTTGTAGAATGGTTTTATCGGTGCTATCAGCTAATTCTATCCTTTTGATTGTTGTACTGTTT
>CAZRLC010000085.1:0-3186 GCA_964600975.1 uncultured Ruminococcus sp. | reverse complement strand
GGATCTAAAACAACGTCTGTAGGATCCAAAACAACGTCTGTGGGATCTATCTCCTCTGCTGCGGGAACATAGATAAGGTGGTTGATAGGATAATCAACCTCCATATCAGCAACCCATTTCTGGATAGATGTTGCATCCTTAACATTAACTGAACCGCTGAAGTCAACATCAGCAAGAACAAGCTGCATCTCATCGAATGCCTCAAGGTCTGCTAACATCTTCTGGATAGCGGTGGCGTCCTTAACGTTGACTCTGTCGTTTAAGTCAGGGTCACCGAGAAGTCCGTAAACTTCGCCGTCGATAGCTGTCTCATTAATGCCGGGGGTATCTGCTACCTGATATCCGTCAGGCACTGTGTAAGCAGAAACTGCCATAGTTGCCATTGAAAACAACATCATAACAGCTAACAAGACAGAAACTATTCTTCTTGACATTTTCATTGGAAAATCCTCCTTCAATATTCTATAGCACTGAATGCTAACTCACTTTGTATTATACAGCAAACATTTTCCAATTACAACACAAAAAGTAAAAAATCTGATACATTTTTATATAATTTTTTCAAAAATCACAGGCAAATTATAAATTTCAGAATATCGTTATTGGTCTTCGCTACAAAATATGTAACCAAAGAGCCGTCTCCGTAATAATATGTAATGTAGACGGCAAGAAAAGTTACTATAAAAACTTTTTTCTGCCAATACCGAAAGGAGGAACTCCTATGTGCAATAACGGCTTCTTCAGCGGTGGTAACTGCTGCTGGTGGATCATAATTCTGATCCTCATCCTGTCCTGCTGTGGTAACAGCGGAAACGATTGCAACAACAATGGTTGTGGCTGCGGTTGCTAAAAAGCAAATAAGATGACGTAAAAAATGATGCCTCACGCCCTACAGCGTGAGGCATCGGTTATTTTATGCAAAAAGCTGTTGTGCGAAGCCAAAGGCTACGCCCATCGCTCCCGAAATCAAGACGATAATTATGGGATGAAATTTCTTGAGACAAAGTATAAAGGAAGGTATGAAGATTATAAGAGATGTAATGAAGTTGTAGCTCAGCATCTCGGAGAGAGCAAAGCCCTCGGGGAAGAATACAACCTGTCCTATCGACAGCACTGCTGCGGCTATAAGTCCGATAGACACAGGCTTCAGTCCCTTCATGGCACCCTTTACCAAGCTGCTCGACTTGAACTTATCGTAAAATCTTGCAATGGTGAGAATGATTACAAAGGAGGGAATCACCAAACCTATTGTGGCACAGGCTGCACCCACTATTCCCCACAGGGTACTGCCTCCCATATATTCACTGCCCATTATAGAGCCAACATAGGTTGCTATATTTACCGCAAAAGGTCCCGGGGTACTCTCGCTTATTGCCACAAAGTCAACAAACTGCTCTGCTGTCAGCCAACCTCTGCCTACAACCTCGTCCTCCAAAAAGGGCATCATCGCAGCTCCTCCGCCAAAGGTAAATGCACCAAGCTTCAAAAAGATGAGAAAAAGTTCAAGAAAAATCATTTTTTCTCACCTGCTTTCTTTGATATTAAGAAGGCGGCAAGTCCTATAAGTGCACCCGAAATAATAACTATAAGCACCTTGACGTTGAATATGGCAACTGCAAGAAAGCTGAGTGCTATCATTACATACGAAAAGGCATTCTGAGGAGTTTTTTTGAACATTCCCCACAGAGCCTTCAGAACCAAGGCAAGGACACCTGCACGAATTCCTCGAAGGGCAAACTGTACAATTTGAATCTGCCACACATAGCCCAGACAATAGGAAAGAAGAAGTATAATAATAAAAGATGGCATAACAACTCCGAGAGTAGCACACACAGAGCCAAAAAATCCTGCCACTCTGTAGCCGATAAAGGTAGCTGCATTTATGGCGATAGGTCCCGGTGTAGACTCGGATACAACCACCAAATCAAATAGAGTATCCTTATCTATCCAGTTCTTTTTCTCTACAATCTCACGCTCCATAAAAGGAATCATAGCCATACCGCCTCCGAAGGTGAAGGCTCCTATCTTAAAGAAAATCCAGAATAACCTGAGGCTATTCCTCAGTTTTTCCTTTATCATCATTTCATCTCCTGTTTATAAAATTCCCCAAAAAGAGGGTCTGATACCAGACCCTCTTAAAAATTATCAGTTATTTTCCGCTTTTTCAGCAGCCAGTTTCTCGGCACGGTATTTTTCCATATCCTTGTCACGGATTTCAACTCGACGAATCTTACCGGAGAAAGTCTTGGGAAGAGCATCAAAATACTCTATCATTCTGGGATACTTATAGGGTGCTGTGTTTTTCTTCACATAGTCCTTAAGCTCCTGAGTAAGCTCCTCAGAGGCAGTGTATCCGGGACGAAGCACCAGGTTCGCCTTGACAATCTGGCCTCTTGTTTCGTGGGGATATGCGGTAACCGCTACCTCCAGTACTGCAGGATGCTCCAGAAGTACAGACTCTATCTCAAAGGGACCTATACGATAACCCGAGGACTTGATAACATCGTCGTTTCTGCCAACATAGTGGAAGAGTCCCTCTTCATCCATATAAGCAACATCGCCTGTATGATAGTAGCCTCCGTACCACTTATCATGGGTATCCTCTTTGCTCCAGTTGTAGCTGCACAGAAGTCCTCTGGGACGGGTAGCAAGAGTGGAGGCTTTGATACAGATTTCGCCTGAGATACCCTGCTGACATTCTTCGCCTGAGGCATTCAGTATTCTTATGTCATAGCCGGGTACAGGACGACCCATTGAGCCGGGTACAGGCTTACTCCAGGGATAGAGAGTACCGACGCATATGGGAGTTTCACTCTGACCGAAGCCCTCGTGAATTTCCAGTCCGGTAATCTGTTTCCAGTTTTCGAATACATCTGCAGGAAGTGCCTCACCTGCTGTACAGCAGTGCTGAATAGAGGACAGGTCATATGACCTTACATCCTCCTGAAGCAGGAATCGGTACATTGTGGGAGGTACGCAGAAGGTTGTAACTTGGTATTTTTCCAACTTCTCCAAAATATCCTTTGCAACAAAACGCTCGAAGTCATACACCATAATGGCAGACTCACCGAACCATTGTCCGTAAAGCTTACCCCATACAGACTTCATCCAGCCTGTGTCGGAGATTGTGAAGTGCATACCGCCGTCCACAACTCTGTGCCAGAAAAGTCCTGTCATAATATGACC
>CAZRLC010000084.1:0-3269 GCA_964600975.1 uncultured Ruminococcus sp. | reverse complement strand
CCTTGGGACGTCTGTCAAGATACTCCTCAATACCGAGGATTCTTGCAGCTTCTTCAACTCTTCTCTTAATTTCCTCCTTAGGCATCTTTCTGAGCTTAAGACCAAAAGCCATATTGTCATAAACTGACATATGGGGATAAAGAGCGTAGTTCTGGAATACCATTGCGATATCTCTGTCCTTTGGAGCAACATCATTACAGAGCTGGTCGCCGATGTAAAGCTCACCCTTGGAGATATCTTCCAGACCTGCGATCATACGCAGAGTCGTAGACTTACCGCAACCGGAGGGACCAACAAGAATAATAAACTCCTTGTCCTCAATCTCCAGGTTAAAGTCTGTAACAGCGGTAACACCGCCATCGTAGATTTTGTACACATGTCTCAGTGATACATTTGCCATAAAAAAAGACCTCCATATTCGAAAAAAGTTAGACTTTTACAGATTCCTGTTTAATCTACATAATAATATATCACTTTCTATCCCTTTTCTCAATTATTTTTTTCACTAAATATTAATTAAATATTTTATGAAAAACGAACATAAAGAAAAAATATCACCAAAAGAATGGATGTTTTTTTGTTTATTTCTAATATATCTATGGGACTTGTAAGAAAACGATAACAAGATAGTGTGTTAACGGAAAATCATCCCATTCCTGTTAAGGGTTCGGGATATTCCCTCTGTGATATAGTACCCGACACTATCGTACAAAGGCATAAGTCTGCGTCTTATATCTCACCAAAAAGAATCTTCTCAAGTTCATAGGCACTGTCTGCGAAGACTGTGGCACCCTCGTTTATCATATCTTCTTTTTTACCGTAGCCGTAATTGACGCCGATAAAGTTTACTCCTGTAAGCCGTGCACCCTTACAGTCGAACTTGGTGTCGCCTATCATCACTACCCTTTCGGAACAGGCAGCACCCAGAGTCTCCATAGCGTAGGGAATTATCTCTTCCTTTTCTTTTCTGCCGAGAGAATAGTTGGAGCCGCACAGAGCATCCACCAAAGGTGTAATTCCCAATAAATCGCACACGTTCCTTGCGGATATCTCATTTTTGGAGGTACAAACCGCCACCTTAGCGTTGCTTTCCCTGAGTCTTCGGAGCATTTTCTCTGTTCCTTCAAAGAGAGAGTTTCTTCTCTCACCCTCAGTATCGTAATACTCAAGGTAAATCTTGTGTGCATCTGCGGTTTCGTCGGGAGTAAGTCCGCATAGCACCTGAAAGGTCGTAGCCAAGGGAGGTCCTATATATCTGGAATAATCCTCAAGGTCAGGACACTCTTTGCCCATTCTTTCCATTGTCAGCTCTATACACCGTCTGATTCCCGGAGCACTTTGGGACAAGGTACCGTCCAGGTCAAAAAGCACATAATCATATATGCATTTCAAAAAAATCACCGTCTTTCAGGTTTTTCTTGTATATTTTCATTTAATATGGTATTATATATGGTAATATATTTTTTTGAGTCTTGCAACAGATTTTTCGAAAAGGGTGATACATTATCAACACAAAACGTATTCATACTCTGGACGAAATACGAGGATTCTGTGTATTCTGTATGGTTTTTGACCATGCCTTGTTTACCCTGGGCTATATGTTCGGTCACAACTTCTCTCGGGAGATGTTTGATGCCTTGGCATATATAAGCCCCGCCTTTGCCGCAACCTTTGTTATTATCTGCGGAATTTCCTGTACACTCAGCCACAACAACTTCCGCCGCGGAACGAAGACTCTCGTCGCTGCTGTAGCGGTAACTATGATTTCTCTGGTTATTATGGCAGATTCCCCCATAGTCTTTGGCATACTGCATCTGCTGGGTGTGTGTATTATGCTTTATATCCCTCTTAGCAGATTTATTCACAAGCTGAATCCCTATGTCGGCATTGTGATATGTGCCATACTCTTTCTGCTGACTTATTCTGTGGATAATGGCTATCTTGGTTTAGGAGCATTATCAGTAAAACTTCCCGAGGCTTTGTATGAAAGTAATACGCTTATGATACTTGGTTTTCGTTCTCCCTCGGCATTCTATTCGGATTACTTTCCCCTGCTACCCTGGGTGTTTGCCTTTATGACAGGGGTATTCCTCGGCACCTTTGTCCTTAGAGGTAAGGTTCCCAAGGCTATGTACAAGTCTCGTGTTCCGTTTTTCTCTATGCTGGGAGAAAACGCCTTTTTAGTATATCTTGCACATCAACCCCTTGCGTACGGGCTCTACTATATTTTATCCTTAATATCTTAAATTCACCATTCGGAGGTATTTTATATGAAACTTGGTATTGTAGGTCTGCCTAATGTTGGCAAAAGCACACTTTTCAATGCTATAACCAATGCAGGTGCTCAGTCTGCAAACTATCCTTTCTGCACTATTGAGCCTAACGTAGGCGTTGTTGCAGTTCCTGACAAAAGATTGGACAAGCTCAGCGAGATGTATGACCCTGACAAGTATACTCCCGCGACCATTGAGTTCGTTGATATTGCAGGTCTTGTGAAGGGTGCATCCAAGGGCGAGGGCCTTGGCAACAAGTTCTTGTCCAACATTCGTGAATGTGATGCTATTGTTCACGTTGTACGTTGCTTTGAGGACAGCGATATTATCCACGTTGAGGGTAGCGTTGACCCTGTGAGAGATATCGAGACTATTGATTTGGAGCTTATACTGGCAGATGCCGAGATGATAACCCGCCGTATAGATAAGGCTCAGAAAATGCTCAAGGGTGACAAGAAGTACCAGGTTGAGGTGGATTTCTTCAAGAGAGTTCTGGCAGAGCTTAATGAGGGTCGTTCTGCCCGTAGCGTTGAGTGTACCGAGGAGGAAGCAGAGCTTCTGTCCACAGCAGCACTCCTTACAAACAAGCCCATTATCTATGCTGCCAATATGAGCGAAGAGGACTTTGCCGCAGGTATAGAGAATAACCAGGGTCTCAAGAAGGTTCGTGAGATTGCTGCTCAGGAGAATGCCGCTGTGCTTCCCATCTGTGCTGCAACCGAGGCAGACATTGCCGAAATGGACAAAGAAGACAAGGAGATGTTCCTTGCAGACTTAGGACTTGAGCAATCAGGCCTAGACAGACTTATCAACGAATGCTACACCCTGCTGGGACTTATATCCTTCCTTACTGCAGGTAAACAGGAGGTCCGTGCCTGGACTATCAAGCGTGGCACCAAGGCACCCGGCGCAGCAGGTAAGATACATACCGACTTTGAGCGCGGATTTATCCGTGCCGAGGTTATAGCCTATGATGACCTTATCGCCTGTGGCTCT
>CAZRLC010000083.1:0-3275 GCA_964600975.1 uncultured Ruminococcus sp. | reverse complement strand
TGATGACCAAGGAAGAAATTGAAAACAAAATCGCTACCTATGCAGGCGGTCGCGCAGCGGAAGAGATTGCAATAGGTTCGATTACCACGGGTGCATCCAATGACATTGAGCAGGCAACGAAGCTGGCTCGCGCTATGATCACCCGATACGGTATGAGCGATACATTTGATATGGTTGCCCTGGAGACCGTGAATAATCAGTATCTGGGAGGAGATACAAGCCTTGTTTGCTCGGCAGAGACTCAGACAGAAATTGATCGTCAGGTTGTTGCGTTGGTAAAAAAGCAGCACGAGAAGGCTCGTCAGCTGCTGGAGGACAATCAGGAAAAGCTGCACGAGCTTTCTATGTATCTGTATGAAAAGGAAACCATTACGGGTGAAGAGTTTATGCAGATCCTGAATTCTTGAGGAGAATAAGCATGACCTTTCTAAAACCGACGGTGGATTACAGCGGTTTTCGGTTAAATCAAATCAACTATGAGGAATATAAGCATTTCAAGTATTGGCTGTTTTGGCCAATACTTGGCTTGCGTTATGTATTTGTGGAACGTGTTCTGACGGTAGATCGGTATTATGAGGTTTATCACCCTGTAGATGATCTGATACCATTTCGGGAGGAATTTATCATTCCCTATGTGTTCTGGTATCTATTTATGTTTGGAATGCAACTGTATCTGTTTGTGCATGATGTGGATGGATTCAAACGATATTCAAAGTGTTTGTGCGTAGCGATGAGCATGTCGACCATCATATTTATCTTGTTCCCGACCTGTCAGAATTTGCGGCCGACGGTTTATCCGAGAGATAACCTGTTGACTGATGTAGTGAGAATGCTGCACACAGTGGACACAAATACGAATGTTTGTCCTTCGGAGCATGTGATTGGTTCTGTAGTGGTTGTGATTACTGCAGCGCATACAAAGAGGTTTAAAAATCTTAAATCCATGACTGTATTTGCCGCTATGGCTGCGGTGATTTGTTTATCTACATTGTTTTTGAAGCAGCACTCCGTTTTGGATGTTGTTGCTGCACTGCCAATTTGCATGATCGCATATTGGATTGCGTATAAAGGGATTAGAAATAATAAGGAGAAAGAGAAGTGGATTGCGTGAAGCGGTTATTTAAGAAAGAACAAATTTTTACGATTCCAAATTTATTGACAGTTGTCCGATTGCTGATG
Source organism: uncultured Ruminococcus sp. (assembly GCA_964600975.1). Classification (GTDB taxonomy): domain Bacteria; phylum Bacillota; class Clostridia; order Oscillospirales; family Acutalibacteraceae; genus Ruminococcoides. The sequence continues at coordinate 2,096 of CAZRLC010000083.1, read as the reverse complement.
ATACCGGTTATCATTGATCTTTATTGCAATCATCGTAACTACCCTGTAGCAGCGGCTTTGGTTTTGGTCTCGGGTTTGACTGATGTTGTGGATGGGATTATCGCAAGAAAGCTGAATCAGATTTCCGATTTGGGGAAAATCATTGATCCGATTGCGGATAAGCTAACGCAGCTGACCTTGCTGTACTGTCTGATGACGAAGTACACACTGATGCTTCCTATGATGATTCTGTTTGTTGTAAAAGAACTTACGCAGGGGATTTTCAGCCTTTTGGCGTTTAAGCGAGAAAACAAAGTGAACAGTTCTCAGTGGTTTGGGAAGCTGAACACAGTTACGCTGTACTTGTCCATGGCGATCCTGTTTTTCTTCCCGGATATCAGTTCGGCGGCTGCGAATCTCATGATTGTTTTGTGTGCGTTTACAACGATTCTTTCCCTTGTAAAATACCTGCGGTTTTATATAGGGATCCTGTGCGATAAAAAAGGGGAGAAGGCATCATGCTGAAAAGAACCGTTACCGGTGTCGGTATCGTGGTTGTTGTATATTTGGTGCTTTGTTTTGAATCATTTATTACGATTGGAGCGGCATTACTGTGTGCAGCGGTGGTATATGAGCTTTGTAGAGTGACGAACTGCGGAGGCAATCACAAGTATTGGGAAGTCATCATTGCCTTGTCAGCTGCAGCTGTATTCGTACCGATTCCGTATAGCAGTGAAGTTGTTTGCATTGTGTTTTTAGGTGCAGTGTTGATGTTTGCGTGGATGATGCGTCACATATCTGCTCTGCATTTTGATCGCCCGATGAAAGGCGTCATGCTTACTTTTGTGGTTGTCATGCTTATAAAGGCAATCCCTGTGTTAAACAGTATGCCGTATGGAAAGTATTATTTGACCATTGCGGTGACCTTGTGTTTTGTTACGGATGTTGGCGCGTATCTGGGTGGGACGGCATTCGGGAAAAAGAAGCTGGCTCCATCAATCAGTCCCAACAAGACGGTGGAAGGGGCATTGGTCGGCGTGTTGTTTGCAGTTTTGTCAATGCTTCTCATTGGTTGGGGCATGACCTATATGAAGAACGTGCCTGTCGATTTTACAAGCTTATTAGTGTATACCATGATGGCGGCTGTCATAGCTATGTTTGGCGATCTTGCAATGTCTACTGTGAAGCGAATTGCGGGAGTCAAGGACTTCGGTGATCTGCTTCCCGGTCACGGCGGTGTTCTGGATCGGTTTGACAGCCATTTGTTTGTCATTGCGTTTACTGTGTTTTTCTGCAGCCTGTGCGGTGGATATCTGTAAGGATAGGTGTATCATGGAAAAGGCATATCATACGAAAACGGAGATTGCTACGGCCTTTAAGACGTTGCTGAAAAAAGAGAACTTTCAAAAAGTGAATGTAGCTCAAATAACAGATAAGGCGGGCATGAGCCGCAAATCCTTTTACTATCACTTTCAGGACAAATATGATTTGGTGAACTGGATTTTTCAGACGGAGTTGGTAGATGAAATGGAGACTCATAATATTTACGGATGGGGAGCGTTGGAAAGCTTGTGCCATTACCTGTATTCCGATGCACAGTATCATCGCAAGCTCCTTCATGTCAGCGGAGCAAATTCTTTGTCGGAACATATCGGCAAGTATATCCAAGAGCAGGTTCTTATGGAGTTATCCACAGACACTATGGCTGAGATGAAAAGCGTTTTGATTACGGATTCCATTTTGGCGATGATCAAAAGATGGCTTTATGAGATGCAGACGCTCAGTGCATTGGCCTTTGTTCAGCTCATGTACGAGATGATGGCAGACAGTCGAAAAATGTTTGCATCAGCAGGCATGAGAAAAAGTACAATGAAGCCTGTGTCTTATAAAGCGGGGTGAAAATCTAACCATGCAGAATACTATTCATTTGCTGTTTGCGATCAACCAAAATTTTACGGGTCTGCTCTGCAATTGTTTGAAATCCATCTTTCGTAATGGTGGCGCAGCGTATTATGACATTTACATACTCCATTCAGATTTAAATCAAAGCGCTGAGGACCACATAAAACAGTCAGTTGGTGATCAAGGGAGCTGCACTTTTATTCGTATCGATGATG
>CAZRLC010000082.1:0-3290 GCA_964600975.1 uncultured Ruminococcus sp. | reverse complement strand
GATGCCTCCTTGTTTCTGAAAAGTCTCTGGAGTTTTCTTTCCTCGGGAGCGTTACCCTTCTGAACCTCAGCAGAACAGGTCTCGATAGAAGAAAGTGTGTGGGACTTGGAGGAGCCTGTTGCACCGCCGCAACCGTCACGTCCTGTCTTACCGCCGAGGAGGATAACTACATCGCCGGGTGCGGGAACCTCACGGCGGACATTCTCTGCCGGAGCAGCCGCAATAACTGCACCAATCTCCATACGCTTTGCCATATAGCCCTTGTGGTAAATCTCGTCTACAATACCTGTAGCAAGTCCAATCTGATTACCGTAGGAGCTGTAACCTGCAGCTGCAGTAGTAACAATCTTTCTCTGAGAAAGCTTACCCTCGATAGTCTCTGAAACGGGAACAGTGGGGTCTGCGGCACCTGTTACACGCATTGCGGCATAAACATAGCTTCTGCCTGAGAGGGGGTCACGTATTGCACCGCCGATACAGGTAGCAGCACCACCGAAGGGCTCAATCTCTGTGGGATGGTTATGGGTTTCGTTCTTAAACAACAGGAGCCAGTCCTCCTCTGTGCCGTCAACCTCCACCTTAATCTTAACGGTACAGGCGTTAATTTCCTCTGACTCGTCAAGGTTAGGAAGCTTACCCTCTGAACGCAGGAACTTTGCAGCAAGGGTTGCTATATCCATAAGAGTCTTGGGCTTTTCTGTTCTGCCCATAGCCTCTCTTGTTTTCAGATATCTTTCGTAGGCACCGGCAAGAAGCTCGTCACAGAAGGTAACCTTGTCAATATTTGTAAGGAAGGTTGTGTGACGGCAATGGTCAGACCAGTATGTATCTATCATACGGATTTCTGTGATTGTAGGGTCACGGTGTTCGCTCACAAAGTAGCTCTGACAGAAGGCAATATCATCTGCATCCATAGCAAGACCGTACTTCTCAACAAAATCTTTGAGACCCTCGTCATTAAGTTCACAGAAGCCTGTAAGTGTCTCAACCCCCTCGGGAATATCACACACAAAAGCCAGTGAATCATACTCCTCAAGCTGAGCCTCACGGCTCTCTACAGGGTTGATAATAAAGTTCTTGATTACTGTTAGCTCTTCCTCTTTAACATCTCCGTAAAGAAGAAATACCTTTGCAGAACGAACTGTAGGACGCTCACACTGAGCAATAAGCTGGATACACTGTGCAGCGGAGTCTGCTCTCTGGTCGAACTGACCGGGAAGATACTCGGTTGCAAATACAATACAGTCGGATGTATCGGGAAGATCAGTGTAAACATCATCCAGCTGAGGCTCGGAGAACACGGTAGTCTTTGCGTATTCAAAAAGGTCAGCATCAATATTCTCTACATCATATCTGTTGATAACACGAAGCTCCTTAAGGGACTTAATCATCAGCAGATTGTTGATTTCGTTTTTAAGGGACTGTGCCTCAGCAGTCAGACCCTGTTTTTTCTCTACATAAACTCTGTATACCATAATCAGTTCTCCTCCAATACCGCAAGAGCTTTTCTGCCGATATCGCTACGGCAGTAGGAATTTTCAAAGTGTACTTTTTCTTTTTCTTTGTAGGCTTTGGCTACTGCCTCTGAGAGAGTGTCGGCGGTACATACAACACCCAGAACCCTGCCACCTGCAGTCAGGAGTTTGCCGTCCTGAGCCTTGGCACCTGCAACAAAGATTTCTGCTTCCAGGTCTGCATCGTAGGTAATCTCAAAGCCTGTGTCGTATTTCTTGGGATAGCCCTCTGATGCCATAACAACACAACAAGCAGACTTGTCCTCAAACTCTACATTTATCTGAGAGAGTGTACCTGCCTCAACGTGCTGCATAATATCAAAAAGGTCGGTTTTAAGCAGAGGAAGTACAACCTGAGTCTCGGGGTCACCGAAGCGACAGTTATACTCTATAACCTTGGGGCCGTCCTCGGTAATCATAAGTCCGAAATAAAGGCAACCCTTGAAGGTTCTGCCAAGCTTGTTCATAGCCTCTATAGTTGGCAGGAAGATTTCCTGCATACATCTGTCGGCTACTTCCTTTGTGTAGTAGGGGTTGGGAGCAATTGTGCCCATACCGCCTGTATTAAGCCCTGTGTCTGAGTCGCCGATACGCTTGTGGTCCATAGAGGATACCATAGGAACTACAACCTTGCCGTCGGTAAAGGAAAGAACAGAAACCTCGGGGCCTGTAAGGAACTCCTCAATAACAATATTGCTTCCGGAGTCACCGAAAACCTTATCCTCCATCATTTCTCTTACTGCCTGTTTTGCCTCGTCACGGGTCATCGCAATAACAACGCCCTTGCCCAGAGCCAATCCGTCAGCCTTGATAACAACAGGAATTGCACAGCTTTCCAGATACTGAAGAGCCTTCTCCATATTATTAAAAGTCTCATACTGTGCAGTAGGAATACCTGCATCCTTCATCATATTCTTTGAGAAAATTTTGCTTCCCTCAATGATTGCTGCTTTACTCTCGGGACCAAAGCAGGGAATTCCCACCTCGTGAAGTGCATCGACCGCACCCAACACCAGAGGGTCGTCAGGTGCAACAACCGCAAATTCGATGTTGTTCTCTGTTGCAAACTTAACGATGCCGTCAATATCCTTGGCACCGATATTAACACAGGTAGCATCCATACCGATTGCACCGTTGCCGGGAAGTGCAAATATCTCTGTTACCTTGCTGCTTTCCTTAAGTTTTTTGATGATGGCGTGTTCTCTGCCGCCGCCACCTACTACCATTATCCTCATGGGGTTCACCTCATGTAAAAAATCTTTTATTCAGCACTATTCCCCGCACTAAAAGGCTGCGGAGTATAGGAACAATTAATTATAAATGCCGTCCTAAGCGGAGTAAAACAAAGCTCCGCCGTCACTCTGAGCTTGTCAGGGGATGACATTCTGAGTTTGTCGAAGGAACTAAAACGGCTTCTCCTTGAGGAGAAGCTCCTCCGTGGGCGGTGATGAGGTGTAGGATGCGTTAGCGTCCGTTTTGAAGTTTTCCACCTCATCCGTCACAGCTTACGCTGTGCCACCTTCCCCTCAAGGGGAAGGCAAGTACTCGTCCCCCCTTGCAAAGGGGGAAAGAATGGCAAAGCCATTCAAGGGGGATTAAATCATAAAACACGGAGTTAGAGGAATAATCCTCCCGTCACGGCTGAAGCCGTGACACCCTCCTTTACAAGGAGGGCAAGTGTAATCCCTCCGACACCTTCCTTTACAAGGAGGGCAAGAACAACCAATTCCTCTATCACAGACTAACAAAGGCTTCTCCTTGAGGAGAAGCTCCGCC
>CAZRLC010000081.1:0-3429 GCA_964600975.1 uncultured Ruminococcus sp. | reverse complement strand
GGCTCATGCCGTGACGGATATCCTCCATCATCTTGCCGAGCTTAACGAACTGATAGCCGATAACCTCGTTGTTCTCATCCAGAGCTGTCTTAAGGACATAACCCTCAGCCATCTCCATGTAGCGAACACCCTTCTCCTTAGTAGAGAACATTGTACCAACCTGTGAACGGAGACCCTTACCAAGGTCCTCAAGACCTGCACCGATGGGCAGACCGTCCTCGGAGAAAGCTGTCTGGCTTCTACCATAAGCAAGTTGCTCGAAGATGTTTCTCATTGCGGTGTTGATAGCGTCACAAACCAGGTCTGTGTTAAGGCACTCGAGAAGAGTCTTTCCGGGGAGAATCTCTGCAGCCATAGCAGCGGAGTGAGTCATACCGGAGCAACCCAGTGTCTCAACCAGAGCTTCCTCTACGATACCGTTTTTAACGTTGAGTGTGAGCTTACAGGTACCCTGCTGAGGTGCACACCAGCCAATGCCGTGAGAAAGACCGGAAATGTCGGAAATCTGATAGGATTTAACCCATCTGCCCTCTTCGGGAATAGGTGCGGGACCGTGCTTGGGTCCTTTTGCAACAACGCACATTTTCTGTACTTCATGTGAATAGTTCATTATGTGTTGCTACTCCTTTCATTAATTAAAATTGAGATAACTCATACAGGGACATTATATGCTATTTTCCTCTATTTTTCAATAGTTTTTTGAATAGAATTTTATGCTATTGTGCAACAGAACAATTTATAATCAGAGGGCGACGGCTGCTGTTCGTTTTTTGTTGACAATTTGTTCACATTTGTTGTATACTTTTTATATATATTGCCTGTGCGGATATTCGGTGTCTGTTACAGGTTTCAGGAGGTAATAGAATGAAGAAGTTCAAATCTTTTCTTGCCCTTGTGCTGACATTTGTAATTTTTCTCACATCCTTTGCTGTTGTGACGGTGGTAGAGACATCTGCCGCTACTTATTCCGCATATCCCGCTCTTTTTTTATTGTGAGATAATCAGTGATGATGTGAAAAGTGTTACGGTGGTAAACCGAAACTGCCAAAAAGAAAAAACAAGGGAGCGGTGTTTTTACACAACCGCTCCCGATTTTTTGTTTTGCACAAATCAGTATCCCAGTGCCGTGATAACATACTTGATAACAAACAGCAGGATTACTACATACATAATGGGATGAATATCTCTGAACTTGCCCTTAGCAAGTTTGACCACAAAATAGGTGATAAAGCCGAAGGCGATACCGTCGGTAATAGAGTAAAACACAGGCATACCGAGAACAGTAACAAAAGAGGGCAGTGCCACCTCTATATCCTCCCAGTCAATATCCTTGAGAGAACCTGACATCATAACACCAACTACAATGAGTATGGGTGCTGTTGCTCCCGTAGGTACGAAGCCCAGCACAGGTGAGAAAAATACGGATACCGCAAAGCAAAGACCTGTAACTATGGAGGTAAGACCTGTTCTGCCTCCAACAGCAATACCTGCAGAGGATTCCACGCAGGTGGTAACTGTAGGTGTGCCCAGTACCGCCCCCGAAGCAGTGGCAACCGCATCGGCAAGCATTGCACGTTCCACCTTGGGCAGGTTTCCGTTTTCGTCAAGATAACCTGCTCTGTCCGCAGCACCGATAAGTGTGCCGATAGTATCAAACATATCCACCATAACCAGAGTTATCATAACTGATATAAGAGCAGGTAAAGAGGAGGAGAACAGCTCCCCAAAACCGCCAAATGCACTGCCAAATGTACTGAAATCAAGTTCGGGTGCAAAGCTCATCGGAACCGTAAGCCCCATATCCACACCAAAGGCAAACTGTGCCACACAACCTACCGCAGAGGTAGCGATAATAGATATAAAAAGACTTGCTTTAACCTTACGCACAACAAGGACAATCGTAAACACAAGACCAAACAACGACAAAAGAGTAGTCGGTTCAGACATACGGGCAAGTCCGATAATAGTTCCTGCTTCGTTTGTAAGAAGCCCCGCATTGTTAAGTCCCAGAAGTGCTATAAAAAGACCGATTCCTGCAGAGATAGCCTTTTTCAGATACAAAGGTATAGCGTCAACGATAGCTTTTCTGGCACCTGTAACCGTAAGGAGAATAAAGAAAACACCTGCAATAAACACCGCACTCAGTGCCGCTGAGTAGGAAAGTCCCATACTGCCGCAGAGGGTGTATGAAAACACCGCCGCCAAGCCGACGCCCGGTGTCTGTGCCAAGGGGTAGTTGGTGAGTATTCCCACCAGCCACGTACCAAAGGCCGCCGCAAGACAGGTAGCGGTCATAACCGCCACCGAGGGCATATTGGCATCGGTGCCGTCGCCAACCATATTCGGCATTACAAATATAATATACGCCATTGCAAAGAAGGTTGTCAGTCCCGCAATAATCTCCGTGCGAATGTTGGTGCGGTTCTCTTTCAGCTTGAAGAGTTTTTCCATTGCACTCTCCTCCTGTAGAAAATTGTAAAAAAATCATACCACATTTTAATACAAATGTCCATAAATACATTTCTCTTTTGGAAAGCTAAAACAAGGGAGCGGATTAACTTTTCCGCTCCCTGTTTATTTAGCCCACTATTGAAGTTAAAATCCAATATCCCAAAAGTCCCGCTAAAGCAGTAAATATTGATATTATTATAAACCGTACAATAAAATTCTTTGCATGATTTTTAGCGTTTTTAGCTCCGAGGATTGTATTTCTTATCTCCCAGTGTCCATGATTTAATGTTGCATTAGCTGAAAAATCTGTGCTAATCATGGCTCCGTAACCGTTTTGGGAGTAAACATAGCCTTCAACCCTGTATATATCCTCGCCTATAGGGGTCATCACTAACTGATTTGAATTGCATAGAGTGGCAGTTGAAGGTGCTTTCAATTTTGGTCGTATTGAATTTAGCAATGCTTCTGATAAAGCATTCATTTCTTCTGATGATAAATTTTTTCCGAACAATCCCATTATTTTTATTCAACCCTTCAAATAATATTCAGCAAATGTTATATTGCCTACTGTAATTATAACACATATTTTCAAACTGTCAACTAATCTATACACCTATTGATAATTATTTATCTTTTATTGTAAGGTATAATCTTCTTGAGGTGTTGTTATGATATACGATATGATAAAGACCTTGAGAGAAGAGGCAGGATATTCACAGGCACAGCTCGCAAAGAAGCTTGATGTTACCCGTAGCTCTGTCAATGCGTGGGAAATGGGACTTTCTACGCCCACTACCCATTATGTTGTAGAGCTTGCAAAAATTTTTCATGTGTCAACTGATTATCTTCTTGGTTTAGAAAATCAGCGACATATCATTCTTGATAATTACAGCAAAAAAGAAATAGAACTTATCTATGGCTTAATAAAATATTTTGACGATAACAAATAACCTTGAGCGGAGAAATCCGCTCTTTTTT
>CAZRLC010000080.1:0-3715 GCA_964600975.1 uncultured Ruminococcus sp. | reverse complement strand
GGTAATGCTCAGCACCAATGTCTGGCTGACGCTCTTTGTACTTGCTTTTGTAATACTTACCCTGCTTATTACAGGCAAGGTTGCAGGTAAAAGCGGAAAGTACTTCTCTATTCAGCAGAAAGCCTTGGGTGAAGAAAACGGCTACATTCAGGAAATGATAAACGGTCAGAAGGTTATCAAGGTATTTAACCACGAGGAAAAAACCAAGGAGGCGTTCGACAAGCTCAACGACAGCCTCTGCGACACCTCCTATAATGCAAACAAGTTTGTAAATATACTGGGTCCCATTACAGGCAACCTCGGTCACCTCCAGTATGTACTCATCGCAGTTGTAGGTGGTATTCTGGCTATTTCCGGCTTTGACCCCAACCTGACTCTAGGTGCAATTGTCAGCTTCCTGCTTTATTCCAAAAACTTCACCATGCCTATCAATCAGGTTGCTCAACAGGCAAGTTCAATTATTATGGCTTTGGCCGGTGCAGAACGAATCTTCACACTTATGGATGAGCTCTCTGAAGAGGACCAAGGCTACGTAACCCTTGTAAATGCAAAAATGGAAAACGGCGTTCTTACAGAAACCCCTGAACACACCGGACTCTGGGCATGGAAGCATCCTCACGAGGACGGAAGCGTTACCTATACAGAGCTTCGCGGTGAGGTAAGATTTTATGATGTAGACTTTGGCTATGTAGAGGGCAAAACCGTTTTGCACAACATCTCTCTCTATGCCGAGCCGGGACAGAAGGTAGCCTTTGTAGGTGCTACCGGTGCAGGTAAGACAACTATCACAAACCTTATTAACCGCTTCTATGACATAGAAGACGGAAAAATCCGCTATGACGGAATCAATATCAATAAAATAAGGAAATCCGACCTGAGACGCTCTCTGGGTATAGTCCTTCAGGACACCAACCTGTTCACAGGAACAGTTATGGAAAACATCCGCTACGGTAAGCTGGATGCCACAGAGGAAGAGGTTATTGCTGCTGCAAAACTTGCCAACGCCCACGGCTTTATCAGTCGTCTGCCTCAGGGTTATGATACATTGCTTGAGAATAACGGCGCCAACCTGTCCCAGGGTCAGCGTCAGCTTATCTCCATTGCCCGTGCTGCTATTGCAGACCCGCCCGTTATGATTCTTGATGAGGCTACCTCCTCTATCGACACCCGCACCGAATCCCTTGTCCAGAAGGGTATGGACGCACTTATGAAGGGCAGAACGGTCTTTGTAATTGCCCACAGGCTCTCCACAGTACAGAACTCCGATGTTATTATGGTGCTGGATAAGGGCAGAATTATCGAACGAGGTAATCACGAGGACCTTATCGCAGAGAAGGGTCAGTACTACCGCCTGTACACAGGCGCCTTTGAGCTGGAATAAACCTTTCTGCAACCTAATATGTATACAAAAACAGGCACCCGTCTAATCGGGTGCCTGTTTTATATTAACGTAAGATTATTTGTTCTGCTTAGCTTTTTTCTTTTTACTTCTGCGGACAGAGGTAACAACTATCAATACAACCACTGCGATAATAACCAGTATAAGTATAAGTACCGCGTATGTAAACACATTGGCATTTCTCAGAAGTGACTGAGGACTCAGGCTTGAATACACATTCTTTCTGCCGTCAGGAGCTGCGTATTTTTCACTCATTTCACCACCCATAGACTTAAGGTAGGAGGCAATAGCATACCACTCCTTAAGAGCTGTACCCTCTTCATCACGGATTACATAATCCACAAAATTCTCACTGTCAATGGGGTTGCCGTCCTTATCTCTGGCGGTAATGCTGAGAAGTCCGAAGGACTTTGCCTCTACAGAACCCAGCATCTGACCTGCGTACATTCCTGTTACTACAGAATAAAGCTTGTCGTCCTCAATAACCTCCTTTGTACCGTCGGCTCTGAGTAAAGCACACTCGTCCACCTTGTTGAAAATCATTCTGTTGGTGTTGAAGCTATACTCTGCACCTGAGAAGTAAAGCTGTGCCGAGTTCATAATAGGCTGAACGGAAGCGTCAACCTCAAAGGCATTTTTCAAGTCCTTGCCGGTAACATAAATTCTGATAAGTTCACCTTCTGTGCCAACACCAAGAGAAGCCGAATTAAACACGTCGCTGACAGTAACCTTACCTATGGGTATAGTCTCTCGGATAACTCCTGCAGCAGTAAGGGCAACGTCTACCTCCTCACCTAAAGTAACCTCTGCCGCTGTCTTATAAGCATCTGCAAACAGGTTACCCAGAGTGGACTCGTGCTGAGGTGTATACACCTCCTTAACACTATCGAACTTGTAGCTGTTGGTTACAAGCACCTCGTCAAAGGAGCAACCGTATTTAGAAAGATAGTTTTCGTCAACGTTCTTCTTGTACTCTGCTACCTTCTCTGCAATATCAGTATCCTCGGGAACATTCTCGTCAACAGCTATCAGCTCGTAGCTTTCAAGCGCCACATCCCCATCCGAAAAGCTCATATTCACAACACCTAAGTTCTTGCCGTATTCTCCTACAGACACTATGTAGGTGCCGTTGACCTCTATTGCCTCTGTGAGAGTTGTGTGGGTATGGGCAGAGATAATAAGGTCAATGCCCTCAACCGCTTGGGCAAGTTCGTAGTCCTCACCCTTGCCGTCCTCAGTACCGCTGTGGGAAAGGCACACTACCACAGGCTCCACGCCGTAACGCTCCATACAGTCTGCAACAGCTGTGTCCACAACCCTCTGAGAAACCTCAGCAGGGTCTTCAAGTATCATTCCTGAGTTGGGAGCACAATCATCGGAATCGAAGCCGTTAATTCCGAAGATAGCAAAGTACACTCCCCCACGTTCTATTATCATATAATCTTGTACGCCGTAATTGTTAAGGGCATCCCACATCTCGACGTTGTAACCCTCCTCACCCTTTTCGGGTGGCAGGTAGTTTGCCTCAAGTATAGGAGGGACATACTCACCGCTGCCTTTAGCGGTATTAAGCATAGATATGAGTCCCTCAGGCAGGTAATCGAACTCGTGATTGCCAAAGGTTGTGGCATCGTAGCCCATAGCACCCATAAGTCGAAGCTCCAGAGCCTCATCTGCAAAGCAGGTCTGGAAAAGTGAACCCATAGAAAAATCTCCGCCGTCCACTAAAATGGCATCGGGATACTTTTCTTTTTGCTCTTTTATAACGGTCATAAGTCGGGCATAACCGCCAAACTCACCGCCATCCTCAGAAGTGCTGGGCAAAAAATGAGAATGCAAATCGTGAGTAAAAAGCACCGTCACCTGAGTACCCTGTGAAGTACCGGAGTCTCCACCTGCGGTGTCTGCCAGAACGCTTATGCTCATAAGCATAACCATCAAAAGGGCAAGAGAAAGGGATAAAACCCGCTTGAATGCAAACTTAAAAGAAAACATCATAAAGCATCTCTTTTCAAAATATAATATTGCAAAAAGTATATCACATAATAATCTCTAAATCAATCATACTCCCTACTTAATCCGTAAAGTAATCAAGAACAAAACCTTAACAAAATATAAACAGGAAAATTACTGTACGACCATAGAACTTATCACGAAAAAAGCACAGGAACCAACCCCTGTGAGAATTAATTCAGTTGACAATCAGTTGATTTTTCAGTATAATTACTAAGTCAATCAAAACAAGATAAAATCAACCGACCATAATTATACACATCGGGGCGTGGCGCAGTTTGGTAGCGCGCTTGCTTTGGGAGC
>CAZRLC010000079.1:0-3881 GCA_964600975.1 uncultured Ruminococcus sp. | reverse complement strand
GTAACACCGCAGTTGCACATTGTGGACTTAACCTTATAAAGGCTCTTTGCCACATTGTCCTTAAGAGGACCTGCGTATGTTACGTAGGAGTCAACACCCTCTTCAAAAGAAAGCTTTGTCTTGCCGCCCAGGTCATATCTCTGCCAGTTACGGGCACGGTTGGAGCCTTCGCCCCAGTACTCCTTAACATAAGTGCCGTTGATGATAAGCTTGTTTGTGGGAGATTCATCGAAACGTGCAAAATATCTGCCCAGCATCATAAAGTCAGCACCCATAGCCAGAGCCAGAGTCATATGATAATCGTGAACAATACCGCCGTCGGAGCAGATAGGAACATAGATACCTGTCTTTTCAAAGTACTCGTCTCTTGCTGCTGCAACCTCAATAAGAGCTGTAGCCTGACCTCTGCCGATACCCTTTGTCTCACGGGTAATACAGATAGAACCGCCGCCGATACCAACCTTGATAAAGTCAGCACCTGCCTCTGCAAGGAACATAAATCCCTCACGGTCTACTACGTTACCTGCGCCAACCTTAACGCTGTCGCCGTATCTCTCACGGATAAAGTCGAGGGTCTTTTTCTGCCAACAGGTATAACCCTCAGAGGAGTCAATACAAAGCACGTCTGCACCTGCCTCAACAAGAGCAGGAACTCTCTTTTCATAGTCCAGAGTATTGATACCTGCACCTACAATGAATCTCTTGTGACTGTCAAGAACTTCATTGGGGTTTTCTTTATGAGAGGAGTAGTCCTTACGGAATACAAAGTAAAGGAGCTTACCCTCGCTGTTTACAATAGGAAGGGAGTTAAGCTTGTGCTCCCAGATAATGTCGTTTGCTTCCTTGAGAGTTGTGCTCTCGGGAGCAGTGACAAGAGAAGCAAGAGGAGTCATAAAGTCCTCAACCTTTACATCAGCGGACATACGGCTGACACGATAGTCTCTTCCTGTAACAATACCGAGAAGTTTGCCGTTTGAAGTACCGTCCTCGGTAACCGCCATAGTGCTATGACCTGTTGCTTCGTAAAGCTCCAGTACATCAGCCAGAGTCTGTCCGGGCATAAGGTTGGAGTCGCTAACTACGAAACCTGCCTTGTAGTTCTTAACTCTTGCTACCATAGCAGCCTCATCCTCAATGGACTGAGAGCCGTAGATAAAGGAAACACCGCCCTCTTTTGCCAGAGCAATTGCCATTGTATCATTGGAAACAGACTGCATAATTGCAGATACCATAGGGATGTTGAGTTTGATTGCAGGTTCTTCGCCTTTTCTGAACTTAACCAGCGGTGTGCTCAGGTTTACATTTGCAGGAATACACTCCTCGGATGTGTAGCCGGGAACAAGCAAATATTCGCTGAATGTACGGGAAGGCTCGTTGAAATAGTATGCCATAATTTTCTCCTCCTTAAAATCTTATTTTTACTGGATAATAAATATTTTAACTATGTTACTGCAAAAGGCTTCAAAAGTCAAGAGATTTTTTACTGTTTTTTGAAGCCCTTTTTCCATTGAAATATATAGGTTTTATCTGGCTAAATTAACTGTAGGTTTATTACTTGAAATAGTCAACAGCTGCACGGAAAATACCCATATCGGAATTGCCGGGGACGTTCTTATAGAGGCCGTTACCCACACGCTCACAGTGACCCATCTTACCGAACACTCTGCCGTCGGGTGATGTAATACCCTCAATAGCGTAAGCGGAGTTGTTGGGATTATACTGAATATCAGCGGTAGCGTTGCCATCAAGGTCAACGTACTGAGTAGCAACCTGACCGTTGGCTATAAGCTTCTCAATAAGCTCGTCACCGGCAAGGAAGCGACCCTCACCGTGAGAAATAGCTGTGAGATAAGTCTCACCTACAGGTGAATTCTTAAGCCAGGGAGAAAGGTTGGAGGCTACACGGACATTGACAAGCTTTGACTGGTGGCGTCCGATAGTGTTGTATGTAAGTGTGGGACAGTTTGCGTCTGTGTCGATAATCTCGCCGTAGGGTACAAGTCCCAGCTTGATAAGAGCCTGGAAGCCATTACAGATACCGCACATAAGACCGTCGCGATTCTTAAGAAGCTCGTGTACCTGCTCGGTAACCGCCTTATTACGGAAGAATGCAGTAATAAACTTACCGGAGCCGTCAGGCTCGTCACCGCCTGAGAAACCGCCGGGGATAAACACCATCTGAGCAGTCTTGAGCTGCTGTGCAAAATACTCAACGCTCTCTGTAACAGCCTGAGGTGTCAGGTTCTTGATAACTATAATCTCTGCCTCGGCACCTGCATCACGCATAACCTTTGCAGAATCAAACTCACAGTTTGTGCCGGGGAATACAGGGATAAGCACCTTAGGCTTTGCAACCTTGATAGCAGGAGCTACTGTGCTCTTACCGTCGAAGCTTATGGTAGGAATATCTCTTGTGCCCTGGTCTATATTGCAGGAGAACACATCCTCAAGCTTACCCTCATAAAGGTCATTAAGTGTGGGAAGTGCTACCTTCTCTGTGCCGAGAACGATTGCCTCCTCCTCTGAAGTAACACCCAGCACCTTGCCGATATTCTCGTCACCGCTGAGCTCCAGTACAAATGCACCGTAGTTACACTCAAAAATCTCCTCCAAAGTAACGCTGTCGTCAAACTTGAAGCCGATGCCGTTACCGATTGCCATTTTGTATACAGCCTCAGCCACGCCACCTGCACCAAGGGTATAAGCGGCATTAACCTTGCCCTGACGAATAAGAGAAGTAACTGTAGCGAATACTTCCTTCTGGCTATCCTTATGGGGGAGGCCATACTTATTATACTCGGGTGCAAGTAAAACCACCTTGCTGCCTGTTGACTTAAATTCGGGAGAGGTTACTGTATCCACCTTGCCTGTAGTTACTGCGAAGGAAACCAAGGTGGGAGGAACATCAATATCCTCAAAGCTGCCGCTCATGGAATCCTTACCGCCGATGGATGCAATTTCGAAGTCAAGCTGAGCATCAAAGGAGCCAAGAAGTGCAGACAGAGGCTTACCCCAACGCTGAGAGTCAGTACGAGGACTTTCAAAGTATTCCTGGAAGGTAAGGTATGCACCCTCTGTGGAGCCACCTGTTGCAACAAGTTTTGACAGGGACTCAACAACTGCAAGATAAGCACCGTGGTAGGGACTCTTCTCGCTGACAAAGGGGTTGAAGCCCCAGGACATAAAGGAAACCGTATCTGTGTGCTTCTGCTCAACGGATACCTTGTTTACCATAGCCTGAATAGGTGTTCTCTGGTACTTACCGCCAAAGGGCATAAGTACTGTACCTGCACCGATAGTTGAGTCAAATCTCTCAGAAAGACCTCTCTTGGAGCAGATGTTAAGGTCTGCAACGAGAGCTTTCATATTCTCCTCAAAGCTGCCGTTTATGTCCTTCTTGTAAAGTCGAGGAGTTTCGGGAGCAATATCAATGTGCTTCTCAGCTCCGTTGGAATTAAGGAAATCACGGGAGATATCTACGATATTCTTGCCGTTATAGGTCATAACAAGACGGGGCTCTTCGGTAACCTCAGCAACTAAGGTTGCCTCCAAGTTCTCCATTGCGGCAAGTTCCTTGAAGCGGTCAACGTCACCCTTCTCTACAACAACCGCCATACGCTCCTGGCTTTCGCTGATTGCCAGTTCTGTGCCGTCCAGACCCTCGTACTTCTTGGGAACCGCATTAAGGTTAATTTTAAGACCGTCTGCAAGTTCACCGATTGCAACGGATACACCACCTGCACCGAAGTCGTTACAACGCTTGATAAGGAGGGATGCCTCCTTGTTTCTGAAAAGTCTCTGGAGCTTTCTTTCCTCGGGAGCGTTACCCTTCTGTACCTCTGCACCGCAGGTCTCGATGGAAGAAAGTGTGTGGGACTTGG
>CAZRLC010000078.1:0-3977 GCA_964600975.1 uncultured Ruminococcus sp. | reverse complement strand
GCGTAAACTGTGGTAGAAAGTCCGTAGAGATTGATGAAGCCTGTAGCATCGGACTGGTCATATACATCATCCTCATCGAAGGTTGCGATTTCGGGATCGTAGAGTGTATAGGGTGAGGATACTGCTGCATTAATCATATTACCCTTGTAAAGCTTGAGTGTAACGTCACCTGTTACTGTACGCTGAGTAGTCTTAACAAAGGAAAGAATAGCCTCGGTGAGAGGTGTAAACCACTGGGCGTTATATACAAGCTCAGCAAGTTTCTGAGCAACAAGAGCCTTGTAGTGAGCTGTGTCCTTATCAAGGCAGATGGACTCCAGCACTGAGTGTGCTTTGTAGAGGATTGCACCACCGGGAGTCTCGTAAACACCGCGGCACTTCATACCAACAAGACGATTCTCTACGATATCGAGAAGTCCGATACCGTTCTCGCCACCCAGTTTGTTAAGGGTGAGTATGAGCTCTGTTGCAGACATTTCTTTGCCGTCGATAGCGGTGGGAACACCCTGCTCAAAGTGAATAGTTACATAGGTGGGCTTATCGGGAGCCATCTCGGGAGATACGCCCATCTCAAGGAAGCCCTGCTTGTTGTACTGAGGCTCGTTGGTGGGGTCCTCAAGGTCCAGACCCTCGTGAGAGAGGTGCCATATGTTCTTATCCTTGGAGTAGTTTGTCTCACGGCTTATTTTAAGAGGAACATTGTGTGCCTCTGCATAGTCGATTTCTTCGTCACGGGATTTGATATCCCACTCACGCCAGGGAGCGATAATGGGCATATCGGGAGCAAAAGCCTTAATAGCCATTTCGAAACGAACCTGGTCGTTGCCCTTACCTGTACAGCCGTGGCAGATTGCATCTGCACCCTCAGCCAGAGCAATCTCAGCAATACGCTTTGCAATGGGAGGACGAGCAAAAGCTGTGCCCAGCATATAGTCCTCATAAAGAGCACCTGCCTGTACACAAGGGAATACGTAATCTGTAAGAAACTCCTCGGTAAGGTCCTCGATATAAAGCTTGGAAGCACCTGTTTTGAGTGCCTTCTCCTCCAGACCCTCAAGCTCGTCTGCCTGACCTACGTTACCTGAAACTGCAATAATCTCGGGGTTGCCGTAGTTCTCCTTGAGCCAGGGAATAATAATGGATGTATCAAGACCGCCTGAGTATGCCAGAACAATCTTTTTGAATTCTTTTTGTGCCATAATAAAACCTCCAAAGTAAATTATGTGTTTAGTATGCATAAATATTAACATATTTAGTATATTTATGCAAGTATTATTTTGCTCTGTACATTATTTTCATTGTATTGCCACATAAGGACAAAATATAAGTAAATATATTAGTAATATTGCATAAACAACAAGCAACAGAAATAAAATCACAAACAACAAAGCCCCGAATGATATATCGGGGCTTTGAATTGTAATTATTATGTTTCTGCATTTTTATGCATTAATATGCGTACACAACGGTGTCAGCCTCGGTAGGCTCAGGCTCACCCTCACCATTGAGGTAATAGTCGCTCTCGCCAACGAGAAGCTTTGTGCCGTCGATAGAATACTCAAAGGTCTCGGAGGTTTCCTCTCCGCCGTTAGTATCGTAATAATAGAATGTAATCTCGTTACCCTCTACTGTGTAGCAATACTTAATCTCTGTGTCGTAAAGATATACGCCATCATCAACAGCAAGGTTGAAGATTGCATAGCCGTCCTCGGTGAACTGGTAGGAGTCACCATAGGTGGAGTTTGTCCATGTACCAACAAGGGAATCCTCCTTGGCAAAATCCTCCTTAGCAATAAGGGTTATGGGGGTATAGCTAACAGAATTGAACACCTTTTCGGTAAAGGTTGCCTCACCTGTTTCGCTATCGTAAGAGGGATACTGGATAGTAAGCACACCATTCTCTATTGTATAGGACCACTGACCATAGAGATAACTACTCTGTGTATATGCAGACTTGGTACCGTAGCCGTCCTCACCATAGGTGATATCAGCATCGAACACAATTGTGCCGTATACAACACGCATAATGCCCTCCATAGTAAAGAGGACTACCTCATTGGAAACCGCTGAATCCTCTGTGGGCTCCCATGCACCGATAATATCATTATCGGGAAGAGTCTGCCAATCAATCTCATAGGAAGCACTATCTGTTGGTTCGGTCTCGTTACCACCGGGATTGTCATCATTACATGCTACTAATGAAAGTACCATAAATATTGCCAATAAAATTGCAATTAATCGTTTCATTTCTGAACACCGCCTAAAAATATTAGCTTGGTGCAAATGCACATCCGCTAACTTATTATATAAAATAAGGGACAATATGTCAACAGAATATATAACTATAAAAAAGAAAAAAGTCGGCATATTAGATAATATGCCGACTTGTATATATTTTTTGAAATTAATACATTCCGCCCATATCGGGAGCTGCTGCTACTGCGGGAGTAGGCTCTTTGATATCGGCAACAAGGCTCTCTGTAGTCAGCACCATAGATGCTACAGAAGCAGCATTCTGAAGGGCACTACGGGTAACCTTGGTGGGATCAACAATACCGGCAGAAATCATATCGGTATACTCCTCGTTCAGAGCATCAAAGCCGTAACCCACCTTACCGCTGCGGATAACGTTATCAATGATAACAGAGCCCTCAAGACCTGCATTGACAGCAATCTGACGCAGAGGCTCCTCTAATGCTCTGAGGACAATGCGAACACCTGTCTGCTCGTCACCTGTTGTCTCGTTCACAAGATCTGAAACTGCGGGGATAGCGTTAATCATAGCGATACCGCCACCTGCTACGATACCTTCTTCGACTGCTGCCTTGGTAGCTGCGAGAGCATCCTCAACACGAAGCTTCTTTTCCTTAAGCTCAATCTCGGTTGCAGCACCCACCTTGATAACTGCTACGCCACCTGCAAGTTTTGCAAGACGCTCCTGAAGCTTTTCTCTGTCGAAGTCGGAGGTAGTGGTCTCTATCATCTGACGAATCTGTGCAACTCTGGATGCAACTGCCTGAGGGTCACCTGCACCGTCAACAATGATAGTGTTCTCCTTCTCAACCTTAACCTGATGTGCACGGCCAAGCTGAGCAATAGTAGCATCCTTAAGCTCCAGACCAAGGTCAGAGGTAATAACAGTACCGCCTGTAAGTGTTGCGATATCCTGAAGCATTTCCTTACGTCTGTCGCCAAAGCCGGGAGCCTTAACTGCAACGCAGGTGAATGTACCGCGAAGCTTGTTGAGTACCAGAGTTGTGAGAGCCTCACCCTCTACATCCTCTGCAATGATGAGAAGCTTTCTACCGGCCTGAACTATCTGCTCAAGCAAGGGCAGAATCTCCTGAGTGTTGGAAATCTTCTTATCTGTAATAAGAATGAGAGCATCGTCAAGAACTGCTTCCATCTTATCTGTATCAGTTACCATATAAGGTGCAATGTAGCCACGGTCAAACATCATACCCTTAACAACCTCGCTGTAGGTTTCGGCTGTCTTGGACTCTTCGATAGTGATAACGCCGTCTTGGGTAATCTTCTCCATAGCATCGGCGATAAGCTTACCGATATCTTCACTTGCAGAAGAGATAGTAGCAACACGAGCTATATCCTCACTGCCCTTGACCTGTACGCTGTTTGAAATGACAGCATCAACCGCAGTCTTGACTGCTTTGTCGATACCCTTCTTGAGAATCATGGGGTTAGCACCGGCGGTTACATTCTTCATACCCTCACGGATAAGTGCCTGTGCAAGAAGTGTTGCGGTGGTTGTACCGTCACCTGCTGCATCGTTGGTCTTGATAGAAACCTCTTTGACAAGCTGTGCACCCATATTCTCAAAGGCGTCGTCAAGCTCGATTTCCTTGGCGATTGTAACACCGTCGTTTGTGATGAGGGGAGCGCCGAACTTCTTGTCAAGAACTACGTTTCTGCCCTTGGGTCCAAGGGTAACCTTAACGGTATCGGCAAGTTGATCGATA
>CAZRLC010000077.1:0-4182 GCA_964600975.1 uncultured Ruminococcus sp. | reverse complement strand
GGTCTGTAGCACTGGCACAGTTGCCGTTCTGAATTTCTACTGCACCGCCGCCTGTAGTTGAGACATTCTCGGTGAAGGTACAGTCGCTTACATTGATAACAAGTCCTGTACTTGCGGTATCTGTAGCAATTGCACCGCCCATTGTCTTGGATGTGTTACTGTTAAAGGAACTGCCTGTAACAGTCAGGGTAGTAGCACAGGTGCCTGTTTCACAGGAGTCTGCAATTAAAATTGCACCGCCGTATGAACCTGTAGCCTGGTTGCCTGTGAAGGAGGAGTCGTCAACAGTTACTGTTGCACCCTCATCCAGAGTGATAGCACCGCCTGTAGGAGCAGTGTTTCGGTTAAACTCAGAGGATTTAACAGTTACATTTGCACCTGTGCCTGTTGCGTGAATTGCACCGCCGTTTTCAGAGGAGGAGTTTTCCTCAAAGGTGCAACCGCTGATAGAAATAGTTCTTGTGGTGTATATTGCACCGCCTAATTTTGCAGTATTTCCGTCAAAGGCTGAGTTAGTTACAGTCAGAAGACCTGTGCTGCGGTGGTCAATAACACCACCATTGTTTGTTGCAGTATTGTTCTCAAAGGTTGACTTTTCAATAGTCATCACTACACTGCCGCTGGTGTAGAAAACACCGCCGTAGCTATTATGATTACCTGTTGCGGTAAGGTTTGTGACGTTAAGTACACTGCTGCTGGTAGCGTAGATAACACCGTAACCGCCTGTAGTAGCAACATTGTCCTTGACTGTAATATCGGTAAGGGTATAGGTACCGCCGTTACGGAAGTAAAGTGCTGTACCTGTTCTGCCGTCGTTACCCTCAATAAGAGAGTTGCCGTCAATTGTAACAGTTGCGTCAAGAGCAGTTACCGCACCGCCGTAGTAGGCAGAGGAGTTACCGCTGAGTGTTACTCCTGTGAGGGTGAGGGTGTTGTTGTTGGTGTAGATAGCACCACCGCCCTCGCTGTTTGCAGTACCTGTTGCCACGTTGTTCTTGAATACTGTACCTGTAGCAGTAACACTGCATTCTGTTCTGGAGCTGATGGCACCACCTGCTACTGCAGTGTTATTCTCGAAGGTACCGCCTGTTATTGTGAGAGTACCCGGATTTCTGGTGCCGTC
Source organism: uncultured Ruminococcus sp. (assembly GCA_964600975.1). Classification (GTDB taxonomy): domain Bacteria; phylum Bacillota; class Clostridia; order Oscillospirales; family Acutalibacteraceae; genus Ruminococcoides. Next base: position 3,059 of record CAZRLC010000077.1, on the reverse strand, counting down.
ATCATTAGAGGTATAGGATACATAGATAGCACCGCCGTGGTTTCCTGATGCGTTATTTGCGAAGGTGTTGTCGCCTGTGCCGGTCATTGAGCCACCTGAGATTGTGATAGCACCGCCGTGTGCGGTTGAGGTGTTCTCTGTGAAGTTACAGGAGATAACATTCAGTGTGCCCTCGCCGTTGTATACAGCACCTGCTGTGTTAGCTGTGTTTTGTTTGAAGGTGGAGTTTTCAAGGGTTACAGTAGCATCTGTGAAGTAAATAGCACCGCCTGTGGTAGCGCTGTTACCTGTGAAGTTGCTGTCCTTAATTGTAACCTGGGATTTGCCGTTACTTGCGAAGAGTACGCCACCTGATGCAGCAGAGTTGCCTGTAGCGGTAACATTTGTCATATCCAAGGTACAACTGTTAAGATAGATAACACCGTTACTCCTTGCTGAGTTATCCTTGATAGTTATGTTGTCCATTGTAACAACACAATTTCCTTTGAAGTAGAGGGCACCGCCGGTAGCACCTGTGGAGTTTGAGATTACCGTATCGGTGTTAATGGTAACGGTAGTACCACTGGCGTGTATTGTACCGCCGTAGTAGCCTGTGGAGTTACCGTCAAGGGTGGAGTTCTCAATTGTAAGTGTACCGCCGACAATACGGATTGCACCGCCACCCAGTGAGGTATCATAGGTTGTATTTTCATCGGTTGACTTATTGCTGTTGAGAGTGGAGCCTGTGATTGTAACCTTGCTCTTTTCAATAGCATTTACAGCACCGCCGTGGAGAGCCTCGTTTTCGGTGAGGTTGCTGTTTGTAATAGTAGCTGTAGAACCTACAACCTCAAGTGCACCGCCGAAGCCTTCGGAGGTGTTACCCTCAGCAGTTACGCCCTCCAGATTAAGAGTACCATATCCTACGTAGATAGCGCCACCGCCTTCGCCGTTGCCGTCATCTTCGTCTGAGAAGCCTATAGAGGAGTTGTTCTTGAAGGTTGCATCCTTAATTGTTGCCTCACATTTTGAACGGATGCTAATTGCACCACCGCCCAATGCTGAGTTGCCCTCAAATGTACCGCCTGTCATATTCAGTACGCCACCTTGTGTGGAGGAGTCTGAGGCAGTGATATAGGTTACATAGATAGCACCGCCGTGATTTGTGGCAGTATTGTTTGTGAAGATGTTGTTACCTGTAGCGGTCATTGTGGTACCTGCGATTGTAATGGCACCACCGTTGCCGTTTGAGGAGGTGATAGTGTTGGAATCAAAGGTTGAATCCTTAAGCTCTAAGGAGGCATTTCTGCTGTAAACAGCACCGCCCAGAGTAGAGGAGTTGCCTGTGAATTCACAACTGTCAATGCTGAGGTCGGCACCTGTAGCATAGATTGCACCGCCTAAGTTGGCTGTGTTGTCTGTGAAGGTGCAGTTTGTAGCTGACACTTTCTCGCCGCTTGTGTAAATAGCACCACCGTTACTTGAAGCTGTGTTCTTTTCGAAGGTGGTATCTGTAATTGTGAGAGTTGCAGTATCTGTGGCTTCATTGCCGGAGTTTGCAAGGTAGATAACACCACCGCTGCCACCTGTAGCCTCGTTATTTGTAAAGACAGAGTCAGAGATTGTAGCAGTTGTGTTTGCATCCAGATATACTGCACCACCTGCTTTAGCAGAGTTCTCGGTGAAGTTACCTGTAAGGGTAACTGTTGAAGTCTTTATAGACTCGTCAGAATTGGTTACGTAGGTAACATAGACAGCACCACCGCCGTTTACGGCAGTATTACCTGTGAAGGTGTTGTTGCCGGTGGCAGTTAATGTACCACCCTCAACGGTGATAGCACCGCCGTGTGCGGTTGAGGTGTTCTCTGTAAAGGTACAGGAGATAACATTCAGTGTACCGCCACTGTTGTATACTGCACCGCCTGTAGTTGCGGTATTCTGATTGAATGTGGAGTTTTCAAGGGTTACAGTAGCATCTGTGAAGTAAATAGCACCGCCTGAGGTAGCGCTGTTACCTGTGAAGTTGCTGTCCTTGATTGTAACCTGGGATTTGCCGTTACTTGCAAAGAGTACGCCGCCTGATGCAGAAGAGTTGCCTGTAGCGGTAACCTTTGTCATATCCAGGGTACAATTGTTAAGATAGATAACACCGTTACTCCTTGCTGAGTTATCCTTGATGGTTACGTTGTCCATTGTAACAACACAACCTCCTCTGAAGTAGAGGGCACCGCCGGTAGAACCTGTGGAGTTTGAGATTACCGTACCGGTGTTAATGGTAACGGTAGTACCATTGGCGTGGATTGTACCGCCGTAGTAGCCGGTGGAGTTGCCGTCAAGGGTAGAGCCCTCAACTGTAAGTGTACCGCCGACAATACGGATTGCACCGCCGCCCTGAGAGGTGTCATAGGTTGTATTTTCATAGGTAGACTTGTTACTGTTCAGAGTTGAGCCTGTGATTGTAATCTTGCTCTTTGAGATTCCGTTGACAGCACCGCCTGAGGGAGCTTCGTTTCCGGTGAGGTTGCTGTTGGTAATAGTAACTGTAGAGCCTACGGAGTTAATAGCACCGCCGAAGCCTTCGGAGGTGTTACCCTCAGCAGTTACGCCCTCCAGATTAAGAGTGCCATATCCTACGTAGATAGCACCGCCGCCTTCACCGTCACCGTCATCTTCGCCTGAGAAGCCTACGGAGGAGTTGTTCTTGAAGGTTGCGTCCTTAATTGTTGCCTCGCAGTATGAACGGATGCTAATTGCACCACCGCCCAATGCTGAGTTACCCTCGAATGTACCGCCTGTAATAGTAGCGATAGAGGGAGTTGTGCTGTCCTCGTTAGTCACATAAACAATATAGATTGCACCGCCGTGGTTTGTGGCTGTGTTTTCTGTGAATATGTTGTTGCCTGTAGCAGTAAGGGTTGAACCGCTGACGAAGATTGCACCGCCATGGTTTGCAGAAGTATTACCCGAGTAGGTGCTGTCTGTGGTGGTAAGAGTACCGGTTACAACAGAAACAGCACCGCCGTTACCGTTTGCAGAGTTTGAGTTAAACTCTGAGCCTGTGATTTCGGCAGAGGACTCTG
>CAZRLC010000076.1:0-4911 GCA_964600975.1 uncultured Ruminococcus sp. | reverse complement strand
AGATTAATATCCAGTTATTCGCACATAAAAAAGGTATGGGTTCTACCAAGAACGGTCGTGACTCTGAGTCCAAGCGTCTTGGTGTTAAACGTGCAGACGGCCAGTTCGTTCTCGCAGGTAACATCCTCGTTAAGCAGAGAGGTACCCACATCCATCCCGGCGTAAACGTTGGCAGAGGCAAGGACGACTCTCTCTTTGCTCTTACAGACGGCGTTCTTCGCTTCGAGCGTATGGGCAGAGACAGAAAACGTGCAAGTGTTTACCCTGTTGAGCAGTAATATCGAAGCATTCGGGCGGATAGTTATATCCGCCCTTTTTGTTCTTTTGGGAACATTTTAATGTGTTAAAAGGTTTAGCAGTACATTCATTTGCTTATAATAAGTAGTAAGTATATGCTCTTATGGTTTATTTAAGAGATAATATACACGGAGGATAAAATGTTTGTTGATATAGCTAAAATCAGCATAAAAGCCGGAGACGGCGGTGCAGGTGCGGTTTCTTTTCATCGTGAAAAGTACGTAGCCTCAGGCGGTCCTGACGGCGGTGACGGAGGTAAAGGCGGCGATGTGGTATTCGTAGCCGACACCAACCTTTCCACTCTTGCTGATTTCCGATACAAACGCAAGTATTCCGCACAAAACGGCAATCCCGGTATGTCAGGCAGAAAAAACGGCAGAAAAGCCGAGGATTTGATTATCCGTGTGCCAACAGGAACACTTATCAAGGATGCCGAAACAGGCAGAATCATTGCGGATATTTCAGGCAAAGAGCCTGTAGTCATAGCCCGTGGCGGTAAGGGCGGCTGGGGTAACTCTCATTTTGCCACACCAACCCGTCAGACCCCTCGTTTTGCCCGACCCGGTATTCCCGGTGAGGAATTTGAGGTACAGCTTGAGCTTAAGCTTCTGGCTGATGTAGGTCTTGTGGGCTTCCCAAATGTGGGCAAATCCACCCTTCTCTCTGTAGTTTCCGAGGCAAAGCCCGAGATTGCAGACTATCATTTTACAACTATAACCCCAAAACTTGGCGTCGTTTCTGCTGTGGAGGGTCACTCCTTTGTTATGGCAGATATTCCGGGACTTATCGAGGGTGCCTGGGAGGGTACAGGTCTTGGACATCAGTTTCTGCGTCATGTTGAGCGTTGCCGTATGCTTGTCCACATTGTGGATATAGCAGGTAGCGAGGGCAGAGACCCCAAGGAGGATTTCCGTATTATCAACGATGAGCTGAGAAAGTTCAATGCAGAACTTGCCTTACGTCCCATGGTTGTAGCAGGTAACAAATGTGACCTTGCAACGGAGGAACAGATAGAAGATTTCCGTCAATTCGTGGAGTCACAAGGGTACGAGTTTTTCCCCATTATGGCTGCAATTCGCTATGATGTTGACCCTCTTCTCAACAAAATCACCGAGATGCTCACCAAGCTTCCTCCCGTAACAGTTTACGAGGCAGAACCGGCACCTCAGATTGACGTAGAGGACCTTAACTCCAAGGAGGTCAAGATTTCCGTATGCGACGGCATTTATTTTGTAGAGGGCAAGTGGCTTTACAGAGTTATGCAGTCCGTTAATTTTGACGATTACGAAAGCCTCAACTACTTCCAGAATGTTCTTATTTCTTCGGGTGTAATCGATGCCCTCAGGGATGCAGGAATTGAGGAAGGGGACACAGTCTCAATCTATGAGGTTCAGTTTGACTTTGTAGAGTGATTTTAAGAGGATTTATGGATAAACTACTTTCATATAACACCGACCCTAAGGAACTCTCTTCCTTAACCCTTGCGTTCGTAGGGGATAGCGTCTACGATTTACTTGTAAGGGAATATTTGCTAACCTTTGGACGCAGACAGGTGGGAGAGCTTAATAAGGACAAGGTTTCTCTGGTGTGCTGCTCAGCACAGACCAAGGCTTTTGACAAGATTAAGGCTATCCTTACCGAGGAGGAAGAGGCTGTTTTCAAGCGTGGCAGAAATGTTACCGTACATTCTGTTCCTCGTAACAGTACCCTCAAGGACTACCATACCGCAACAGGTCTGGAGGCTCTTTTCGGATATCTTTATCTTAGCTCCCGTATAGACCGAATCAGAGAATTATTTCATATAATTATCGAAAATACAGATGAATAAATATGCATAAAAGAGGGATGATTATGATAACAATCAACAAGAAAGAGATTAACCCCAAAAAGCTTATTCTTGATGTTCTCGTAACCTTTGTAGGTTGTGTTCTTTATGCTGCTGCAATTGTCCTGTTTACATCTCCCAACCATATTGCTCCGGGAGGTGTGATCGGTGTCAGCACTCTGATAAATTACCTCTTTGATTATTTGCCGATCGGTATGCTGACAATTGTAGTGAATATTCCTATTTTTATTCTGGGAGCAGTAGCGATCGGTTGGAAGTACCTCTCCGGTTCTATTATCTGTTCTGCAGTGTCTGCCATACTTATGGACGGTATGAACCTGCTTGTTGACAAGGGTCTGCTTCAGCCATATGTTGGCGAGGGAATATTAGCAGCGGCATTCGGCGGACTTATCTGCGGCGTAGGAATAGCACTCATATTCTCCCGCGGAGGTTCTACAGGAGGCACAGATATTGTAGCCCGTGTTCTTCACGATAAACTTCCCCATGTTTCACAGGGTACATTTATGCTTATAGTAGATGCTGTGGTAGTGCTAACGTCTGCTATAGTTTACGGCGATATTGAATACGCACTTTATGCAATAATATGCATATTTATGTTTAGCCGTGCAATTGATACAGTACTCTATGGTGTGTCCAGAAACAATGGTAAACTGCTGTTTATTGTTACCGATAAATATGACGATGTAACCGAGGCTATTCTTGAGAAAATAGACAGGGGAGTAACTCTGCTCAAGGCAGAGGGGGGCTACCGCCGAGACAACAAGAGAGTTTTGCTTGTAGCCGTCAGACCTAACCAGGTACACAGCACAACTGCCCTTGTACACGAGATAGACGAGGATGCTTTTGTAATTACTACAACCGCAAACTCCATTAAAGGTAAGGGCTTCCATGCCTACGACGAGGTGGCAGACGACAGCCATAAGGTCAAGCTTCCTCGCAATTTGGAAGAAGACTAACTCAAAAATACCCATAAATGCCTCTGACATCTGCTTGTCAGCAAATAAATTCTTGACAAAAAATTTTTTAATGATATAATAAGCCTGTTATGTGTGTAAGTATGCTCATAACAGGCTTTTTATTAGCCCACAGCGGTCAGGCTGTGTACATCCCTTGCACTGTGAATAAAATCCATACAGTGCCAATAGTCCAAAAGGAGGTGCAAACAATGGCAGTTAAGGCAAATTACGAGACCATTATGGTTCTCTCCGTTAAGAACGGTGAAGAGGCTGTTCAGGCTCTTATCGAGAAGTTCAAGGCTCTCATCGAGAAGAACGCTACACTGCAGAGTGTTGACGAGTGGGGTAAGCGTAAACTCGCATACCTTATCAACAAAGAGAGCGAAGGCTACTACGTTCTCATCAACTTTGAGAGTGAAGCAGAGTTCCCCGCAGAGCTTGATCGTAACTACAAGATCACAGACGGCGTACTCAGATCTCTCATCATCAAGAAAGAAGACGAATAATCCACTATTTATCGCACTTTAAGTGCCAAACGAAAGGACGAGTATTATGATTAACAGAGTAGTATTAATGGGCAGACTTGTATCTGACCCTGAGCTTAAGACAACACAGTCCGGCATCAATGTTACCACATTCCGTATTGCCGTTGACCGTAGCTATGTCAAAGCAGGTGAGGAGCGTCAGGCAGATTTCTTTGATATCGTTGCATGGCGTTATACCGCCGACTTCGTATGTAAACATTTCAGAAAGGGCTCTCTTATCGCTATCGACGGACAGCTTCAGAGTCGCACCTATCAGGCAAAGGACGGCACAAACCGCTACGTTGTAGAGGTTATCGCCGACAGTGCCTCATTCACAGGCGAAAGACGTGATTCTTCAGGCTATAACGCAGGTTATTCACAGCAGCCTTCGGCTCCTGCACATCCTGCTTATTCCGAGCAATCTCCCTCTTTCTCCAGTGGCTCTGCCTCTGATTTTGAGGAAATGCCCACAGATGACGACCTGCCCTTCTGATAAACCTATATTCGAATCCTAATTTTTGAAAGGAGAATTACCATGGCTGAAAGACCCATGCACAGAAAGACCCGCAGAAAAGTTTGCGCATTTTGTGTTGACAAGGTAGAGAAGATTGACTACAAAGATATCAACCGTCTCCGCCGTTATATGTCCGAAAGAGCAAAGATCCTTCCCAGAAGAGTAACAGGTACCTGCGCAGCACACCAGAGAGAGCTCACAGTAGCTATCAAACGTGCTCGTTATCTTGCACTTCTTCCTTACTCTGCAGACTAATTAACAAAGTAATTTCTATTACACTGCCCATCGACATCTGTCGGTGGGCTTTTTTTATCTTACAATCTCTGTCCTCCCGAGCCTGTCGCGGGAACTCAAAGGCTTCTCCTTGAGGAGAAGCTCCGCCGTAGGCGGTGATGAGGTGTAGGATGCATCGGCATCCGTTTTGAGGTTTCCACCTCATCCGTCACAGCTTACGCTGTGCCACCTTCCCCTCAAGGGGAAGGCAAGTTCTTGTCCCCCTTGCAAAGGGGGAAAGAATGGCGAAGCCATTCAAGGGGGATTGGTTTAATCCCTCCGTCTTTCGCTCTGCGAAATCCACCTCCCTTTCCAAGGGAGGCAAGTTTAATCCCTCCGTCTTTCGCTTTGCGAAATCCACCTCCCTTTACAAGGGAGGCAAGTGTAATCCCTCCGTCACCTTCCGTGCCACCTTCCCCTCAAAAGGGGAGGGCAATCTTACCTCCCATGCCGAAAAAACTTGAGTTATTCTAAAATGTTTTTCAATCTCACGTTTATATC
>CAZRLC010000075.1:0-5050 GCA_964600975.1 uncultured Ruminococcus sp. | reverse complement strand
TTAATATCCCCACAATCTCTACTGGTAATATTATCAGAGAGGCGCTGAGAACCGGTACAGAAATGGGACTCAAGGCTAAATCCTATATGGATTCAGGTAAGCTTGTTCCCGACGAGGTAGTTATCGGTATCATCGAGGAAAGACTCCAGAAGGACGATTGTCAGAACGGATTCATCCTCGACGGTTTCCCCAGAACTATTCCTCAGGCCGAGGCTCTTGATAAGATGGGCGTGACTATCCACAAGGTAATCGATATCGAAGTACCTGATGAGGTAATCGTAACCCGTCTGTCCGGACGCCGTGTCTGTGAGAAATGCGGCAGACCTTATCATATCGTTGACCTGAAGCCTCAGGTTGACGGAGTCTGCGATGATTGCACAGGCGCCCTTATTCAGCGCAAGGACGATCACATTGATACCGTTAAGGCAAGACTCGATGTTTATCACGCCGAGACAGAGCCCCTGAAGGATTACTACGGTAAGCAGGGTAAGCTCACTATTGTTGAGGGTCAGGATAAGGTTGAGGATACAACAGCCTTAACGCTCAAGGCACTTGAGGCTTAATTTATGGTAATTATCAAGACTGCCCGTGAGTTGGAGCATATGCTGAATGCATGTAGAATTTCTGCAAATGCCTTAAAACTTGCGGGTACGGCTGTAGAGCCCGGTGTTTCGACACTTGAGATTGATACTCTTATCCAAAAGTACATCGAGAAAGAAGGCGCCAAAGCCTCCTTTCTCGGTTACGGCGGATTCCCCAAGAGTTCATGTATCTCGGTAAATAATGTGGTTATCCATGGCATACCCAGTCGTAACTGCATCCTTAAAGAGGGTGACATCGTCTCTATTGATGTTGGCGCTTTCTTTGAGGGATATCACGGCGATAACGCTTACACCTTCCCCTGCGGACAGATTTCCACGGAAGCTCAGGCTTTGCTTGAGGCTACCAAGGAATCTCTCTACGAGGGCATCAAAGCCGCAAAGGCAGGAGCACGTGTAGGTGATATAGGCCACGCAGTTCAGAGCTATGTCGAATCTCGCAGTTACTCGGTGGTACGAGATTTTGTCGGCCACGGCGTAGGTGCGAAGTTACACGAAGAACCAAGTGTACCCAACTACGGCACTCCCGGTCGAGGAGTGAGGCTCATACCTGGTATGACTATTGCCATTGAACCCATGATTAATATGGGTGACTACAAAGTAAAGGTTCTGGATGACGAATGGACTACCGTCACCTGTGACGGAAGTCTGTCGGCTCACTTTGAGCACACAATCGTTATCACTCCCGATGGTCCCAGGATTATGACTGTAGCAGACGATGAGGTGAGGTTATGACCATCACTGTCGGCTCAGTTGTAAGGGCAAAGGCAGGTCGCGACAAGGATAACTTCTTTGTTGTGGTAAGAACCGAACAGGGCTATGCCTGGATATGCGACGGCAAACGCCGCAAGGTACAGGCACCCAAAAAGAAAAAACTTATTCATCTTCAGGCTACAAATACCGTGCTTGAGGATTCAATGGAAACTAACCGTAAAATCAGAGAAGCACTGAGATGCTTCAACGAAAACTGAAGAGGAGGTTATCTTTATGTCAAAGCAGGACGTTATTGAGATAGAGGGTACAGTAACAGACGCTCTTCCTAACGCACAGTTTAAGGTAGAGCTTCCTAACGGCCACACTATTTTGGCTGTAATTTCCGGTAAGCTGAGAATGAACTTTATTCGTATACTTCCCGGTGACAAGGTTACAGTGGAGATGTCTCCCTATGACCTGACAAGAGGCAGAATTACTTGGCGTTCCAAGTAAAATCAAAACACAGATATTAAAGAAAGGAATGATTATTAATGAAAGTCAGACCTTCAGTAAAGAAAATTTGCGAAAAGTGCAAGGTTATCAAGAGAAAAGGCAGAATTATGGTAATCTGCGAGAATCCCAAGCACAAGCAGAGACAGGGCTAATATCCCAAATCTGAAAGACCGCAAGGCTTTACAGGTCGGACAATAGTCTGACCCAACATTAATTCAAATTTTAATTTATTAATTATGGAGGTGCAACCAATATGGCTCGTATAGCAGGTGTTGACCTGCCCAGAGATAAGAGAGTTGAAATCGGACTTACTTATATCTACGGCATAGGTAGAAAAACCGCAAACGACATAATTGCTGCAACAGGTATTAATCCTGACACTCGTGTCAGAGATCTCACAGAAGATGATGTTTCCAAGCTCAGAGAATATATCGACCATAACTGCCGCGTAGAAGGTGACCTTCGTCGTGACATTGCATTCGATATCAAGAGACTTATTGAAATCGGTTGTTATCGTGGTGTTCGCCACAGAAAGGGTCTCCCTGTAAGAGGTCAGCGTAGTAAGACTAACGCTCGTACTCGTAAGGGTCCCCGTAAGACAATGGCCAACAAGAAGAAGTAAGGAGGGAAACACGAAATGGCAGTAAAAACAGGTAAGAAGACTGTACGCCGTCGTCGCGAGAAGAAGAATATCGAGCGTGGCGCAGCACACATTCAGTCTACTTTCAATAACACAATTGTTACAATCTCCGACGTTCAGGGTAATGCAATTTCCTGGGCTTCAGCAGGTGAGCTCGGTTTCCGTGGTTCCCGTAAGTCCACTCCCTTTGCAGCACAGTCTGCTGCAGAGACAGCTGCTAAGGCAGCAATGGAGCACGGCCTTAAGTATGTAGACGTTTACGTTAAGGGCCCCGGCCAGGGTCGTGAGGCAGCTATCAGAGCATTACAGACCGCAGGTCTCGAGGTTACTATGATTAAGGACGTAACTCCGATTCCTCACAACGGATGCCGTCCTCCCAAGAGAAGACGTGTATAATAGGAGGTAACAGAATATGGCAAAGAATAGACAGCCTATTGCTAAACGTGCAAGAGCACTTGGCATTTCCCCCGCTGTTATGGGTTACTCCAAGAAGACTTCTAACAGAAACCCCGGCGGCACAATGAGAAGAAAAAAGAGCGAGTACAGTATGCAGCTGACTGAGAAGCAGAAGGTTAAATTTATCTACGGCATTCTCGAGAAGCAGTTCAGAGCTTACTACGAGAAGGCTGAAAAGGCTGAGGGTAAGACAGGTGAGGAGCTCCTCACACTTATCGAGCGCAGACTTGACAACGTTGTATTCAGACTTGGCCTTGCTTCCACAAGAAGAGAGGCAAGACAGCTGGTTTCTCACGCTCACTTCACCGTTAACGGCAAGAAGGTTAACATTCCTTCCTACCTTATTAAGGTTGGCGATGTAATCGAGGTTAAGGAGAAGAGCCGTTCAACAACAAGATTTAAGGCCATTGCTGAGGGTGAGACTGCAGCAGTTGCAGCTCCCAAGTGGCTCCAGAAGGATGCAAACCTTCTTGGCGGTAAGGTTATCGCACTCCCCCAGAGAGACGATATCGACTTCCCCGTTGAAGAGCATCTCATCGTTGAGTTGTACTCCAAGTAATCCCTTAATTAGTAGGTTTACAAAACATCTCAGCAGGACGCTGAATAATGTTAAGGAGGATTCGCATGATCGAAATAGAAAAGCCCAGAATTACAGTAGAAGATTTGACAGCAGACGGCAAATATGGCCGCTTTGTTGTGGAGCCTCTTGAGAGAGGTTTCGGTAACACACTCGGTAATAGCCTGAGAAGAGTTCTTCTGTCATCCCTTGAGGGTGCAGCAGTTACATCTATCAAGATTGACGGTGTGCTTCACGAGTTTTCTACTATAGAGGGCGTTAAAGAGGACGTTACAGAAATCGTTCTCAATATGAAGAGCCTTGTTGCAAAGCTCCTCGGCAACGGTCCCAAGGTAGTTGAGATTAATGCTGAAGGTCCCTGCAACGTTACAGCTGATATGATCAAGTGTGACAGCGAGGTAGAGATTCTTACTCCCGACCTGCACATTGCAACTCTCGGCGAAAACGCAAAACTCAACATGGAAATTACACTGGACAGAGGCAGAGGTTATGTTCCCGCAGAGCGTAATAAGGCTCTTGCAGGTAACAACATAATCGGCGTTCTTCCTGTGGACTCCATTTACACACCTGTGCTTAAGGTTAACTACACAGTTGACAACACCCGTGTTGGTCAGATTACCGACTACGACAAGCTCATACTTGACGTGTGGACTAACGGTGTCCTCAATGCACAGGAAGCTGTATCCCTTGCAGCCAAGGTGCTCTGTGAGCATCTGTATCTCTTTGTTGATCTGTCTGACAGAGGCAGTCAGGAGATTATGGTTGTTAAAGAGGATTCAAGCAAGGAGAAGGTTCTCGAGATGACTATCGAGGAGCTTGACCTTTCTGTTCGTTCCTTCAATTGCCTCAAACGTGCCGGTATCAACACTGTTGAAGACCTTATCGGCAAGAGCGAGGAAGAGATGATGAAGGTTCGTAACCTCGGTAGAAAATCTCTCGAGGAAGTTATGCAGAAACTGGCAAGTCTTGGTTTCAGTCTCCATAGCGAGGACGAATAACCCTTTTTATAATTAGATAAAGGAGTGAATTTTAATGCCCGGTACAAGAAAACTCGGAAGAGCTACAGCTCACAGAACAGCAATGCTCAGAGCAATGGTTACCTTCCTTTTCGAGAACGGTAAGATAGAGACTACAGTTACTCGTGCTAAAGAGGTTTCCTCTATGGCAGAGAAGATGATTACTATCGCTAAGGAGGATACTCTTCACAACAAGCGTATGGTAATGTCCTTCGTAACAAAAGAGGATGTTACTCACAAGCTTTTCACAGAGATTGCTCCCCAGTACAAGGACAGAAACGGTGGTTACACAAGAATCACTAAGATTGGTCCCCGTCGTGGCGACGCAGCAGAGATGGCTATCATCGAGCTTATCTGATAAGTCTTAAAACTATTAAATTAAGGGACAGCAAGGTTTAACAATATACTTGCTGTCCCCTTTAATATCCGCCCGTGGCGCAGTTGGATAACGCAGCAGATTCCGATTCTGAAGAACGGGGGTTCGAATCCCTTCGGGCGGACCAAGAAAAAAGCAAGTCTTTTGACTTGCTTTTTTCAGTTATATTCGCCTTACGGC
>CAZRLC010000074.1:0-5101 GCA_964600975.1 uncultured Ruminococcus sp. | reverse complement strand
GAACGTTGTAGTTCCCTAATTTTTCTTGGTATGATATAATTCATCGGTCAGGCCATTTCTTGCCCAAGCTGTTGTAGTTCCCTAATTTTTCTTGGTATGATATAATATAAGTATACACAAAATGTGTAGTATATCAGTTGTAGTTCCCTAATTTTTCTTGGTATGATATAATTTGAAGGTATTGAAATCTAAGGAGGAAAATGTTGTAGTTCCCTAATTTTTCTTGGTATGATATAATAGGGACGCAAAAATCCCCGTTAACACTATGTTAGCGGGGATTTTTGTTTATTATTTTTGTGCGTTTATAGACAGTATTCTGGTATTATTTCAAAAAATTGTCAACTGTTCAAACACCGACTGCTCTTCTTCGGGTACATAATTGCCTATTAACAGTTCTATATTTTCGTACTGCTTTTCTGTAATAACCAACAGACGAACAGAACCGTTGTCGGGTTTGTGGGCCCGGATGCGAATTTTGTGCTTTTCTACATCGTCATATCCGTTGCATATTCTGCAATACACCGAATACTGCACCATAAAATACCCGTCCTTCAAAAGGAAACTGCGAAATTGCGTGGCAACACGACGCTCTGATTTTGTTTTTACAGGCAAATCAAAAAATACCATTATTCTCATAAACTTATTCATAGCTGTGTTGTTGTGTCTTCACAAGTTCGGGCAAAAGCAGGTCTGTTCTTTTTCCGTTGTAAAAGCCCGTCATACTTTGGATGGTTAGTTCAATTGCTTTAGCTATGGAATACAACTTGCCATCGATCAATATATCTGTACACAGAAGGTTTACAAGACGAGCCCTTAATGCAACAGAAAAACTGTCATCATCCTTGACGTTATTACGTACAAACAAGTCTACAGCCGGTCTGAATGCTTCGATAATATCATCGGCAAGGTTAAAATTATTAAGGGTGCTTTTATGAAACAATCCGAGGCAAGGCTCATAGCCATAGACCACAAGGTATTTCTCTATGGTACTGCGCAGGATGGCATAGCCATAGTTAAGGCAAACGTTGATGGTGTTGTCTCCGCATCTTGCAAAACCTTTTCCAAACATCAGCCTAAAATACCTGGATGCCGCTACCGCCTCCATATTGGTTGAATCCCCTGACTGCACCTTCCTCTTAATATCGTCAACCTCGGTCCATTCATCTATGTCTGAAAACTTTAGAGCAAGTGCCTGATTTTCGATCTTCTGCACTACTATCTGTTTCCATCGCCTTTTCTTTGTGGGCAGGGTCATATCAAGCTGTTGCCTGATCACCGACAGATGACGGCTGTGACAAAAGGCAGGTAAATACACCCCACAAGGATGATGTGATTTATCTGTAGCATAAAGGGTAATTGCATATTCGCTTAGTTTAGATAACAGGTACGAGTTAAATACAACCTGAGGACTATCTACTGCGATACACTCAATATCTTCCAGAGGAATCTTTGTTATCTGCCCATTGTCGACAATCAGCTGTTCGTTCTTTATGCTTAGATTCATTGAATTCGCCAAAAACAACACCCTGTATCCCATATCACCTAAACCCCTGTCGTTTCTCTTGCTTTACCTTTGAAATATTGCCAAGTACATCAACCTGATATTTCTCAATGCTCAGGAGTGTTTTTGCACCAAGACTTGGAATTGCATAGGTATTATCGTGATTAATAACTGATATAGAGCCAGTTGAAATACCACACATTCTGTAATATACAAAAGCCTCCTTTGTCACCCATTCTTTTTCCAGCGTACTGTCCTTGTTGGCAAGGGAAAACTTCATATCACGCCTTGACTTAACCTTTATGAGGTCGTTGGGATAAAGGGAGAATATAAAATCTTCGTCTTTTACTACTTTCCACTGTGGATAGGGCTTTGCTGCAACGATAGCTCTGTCAGGCAGTACTTTTTTTACTGTATCTGACACATAGATAGGCACCAGATAATATTTACCGTCCTCGTTAAACACATCCACCCTAACCATATCGCCGTTTCCTGCTACTGCTGTTTTGTTATATACAGGCACAGTCAGCGTTGCCTTGTCAAAAACCTTTACCTTTTTTACCACAGGTCCCGGAGTTCCGTCGCTCTTGGGCTTTCTGAACTCTTGTTCAAATGCCTTGTCAGCCTTTCCGCCATACTCGATCAGTCGCTGTTTGAGAGCATCATAAAGCAGTCTATCATCAGCCGGTCTATAGTAGTTTTCTATCTCGCCGTCCTTAAGTTTAAGAGAAGTCAGGGGCACTTTTGATACAACATACTCCACTCCATCTGACTCAAATGCACCTCTGGCTGTTTCCTTATGAGCAGATCCGCTAACCTTGTGCTTTGGCATACGGGACACAAATATAGGCAGAACCTCTTCGTCAGACGCGTAATTTGGCAATTGAACCTCAGCAATAAGCCGGGAAGGATCATTGCTACACCTAATCTCAAGTTCTTTTCTGAAGTGAGGGTATGGCATCGGGAATCGGGTTAACACCTCACCGGTGTCGGCATCTACATCAAAAACCCGACCTGTATCAGGGTCTTCAAACATTGTTTCCTTATAGTTTGAATGAGCAGATACGCGTCTTATCATACTTTTGGTTATAGAGGCAACTACAACGGCATCCACAGAGTGATGAACATCACCGTTCTCTCGGATTTTATTAATCCCCCATCTTTTACGAACATATGAAGTTATTGCACCATTTACTGCAGTAACCACATCTTTTGCGTTGGAATTATTAGGCGCAAACTTAAGATATTTTTTGATAAACTTTAACAGAAACGCAGATATATACTGTGTGTCTTGCAGATTTCTCTGTCTGAATCCTGATAAATCGGTTTCGTCTATCTTTTCTTTAAGCAGGTTTTGTTTTTTTCTATACCTGAGGTTAGAGTTATTAACCCAGATAATGTATTTTTCTTTTGCTTCTTCGCTAAGGTACTGCATAGGTATACGGTTACTTTTTTGGCGATTCTCCGACGCAAACACCAGCACCTTGTTATTGATCGAATCATCAAAGCTTAAAGAATACGGAATTATGTGATCAATGTCGGTATAGCCCCGCTCAAATAACCGTTCGATAGGAATATGCTTTAAGGAATAAGGACAAACGCCATCTTGTTCTTCCCATAATTTAAGTTTAAGCAAATCCTGTCCAGTCGGTTGCAAAATCTTGAATTCGTTTCTGAGTCTTTCCATTATGCGATCATTAACTGCTCGATTCGTATCCTGTTCCTTCTTAATTTTATTTCGATCACTAAAATTTCTCGACAACTCTCTGGCAAGTTCAATATTTAAGAAAGAAGGACTGCATCCCATTTCTCTAATAATTGCATTTATTACCTTTATAACTTGTGATACGGAGCGTCTCACTACAGGGTTAGTTATATCTCCAAGTTCGGGAGCAATATTACAATTTGCAGGTAAAAAATCAAAAAGTTGCTTGTCATCCGCCTTAAAATTATATCCGGCTTTTTCGCACGATTCGTTATACAGAAGCCCCTCTTCTAAAAATGGAATCAATTTATCAAGTGCTTTTATTGAAAGATTGCCGGTTTTGCTTAAAGTAGGAAGCTGTAATGCTATATTTATTTCTTCTTCGGTAAATCCGTTTTCTGCAAGTTCTTTAGATATTTTTTCATCTGTCTTGTGTACAGTCAATGCGTATGCAATAGCGTTCTTTTTTTGACTGCTCCAAGTTAAGTAGCTTTCACCATATGCTTTCTTAAACATATGATACCCTTCAAGATAAGAAAATTTACTGTTTTTTTCTGTTTCCTGCAGCGTTTTTTGTCCGCTGTAAGAAATATTGAATCTCTCATTATCAGTAAGATTAAGTTCTTTGCGAAGCGAACTATAGGTTAAAGTTTTTGTCTTAAAAGCAAGTTTAATAATTCTGTCTCGTTCTTCTTTTGTAAGAAAACGTTTGGAACTACCAGAAATAATCTTTATAGCATTAACTTTAGTAAGTAAATTAAAATACTCAAAAGAATATGATTTTTTGACTGCTCTGGACTCGTCCTTTTCAAAGGTGCATTTTCCAAGCATTTTCAAAATTTGGTTTCCACCGTATATGCTATTACCACCCGGCCCTTCATCAAAGGATCGCTGAGATAAGTAAATATCGAAAAAGCTATTTTCAAAGTCACAAGTTGCATATTCACTACCAAAGCTTCTTTGTGCCTCAAAAATCCGTTTGATTTCGTCGTGATAATCCGCTCTATCGAAGCTCAATTTATAATCATCCGCCTTGTTGCGCTTGGCATTATCAAAAGCAGAATCCTTGTATAACATTTCGCCAATGGTACGATATCCACCGGCCTTCATCATTTCTTTATTAGATTCGATAGCAGAAAGCATCTTTCCTGCATCCGACTTTGAATTTTGTCCATCAATTTTTCTATTGGATTTAAATCCTCTACGTTGGCTAAAATGGATTATCAATCTAACAAATTCTTCACGATTCAACAATCTATCCAAAGCTTCACTGCGAATCATATAAATATCTTTCAATTCTTTACCTGAAGAATATATGGAATTTGTTTCAGATTCAGACATAATACCGAAGCTTTGTATAAGAAGTTTTATTCGCTCTTTTCTAAGCCTCTTTCTGCGAAGTCGTCTACGCATACCTCGATTAATTCTGCGAGGTTCTGCAAGAGGTGATCCATCTTTAGGATGCTCTGCAGCGTCGAATATTCGTGAACCCATTTTGTAAATCTTAAATGGCTCATCCTTGTCATTCAATAACATTATAGCGTACCCGACAGAAGCGATACCCACATCAAGACCAATAGAATAATTCATATACAAACTCCTCCTATATATAAAAGATAACGCCCTATTAAAAATAGGGCGTTAGAGCTTTGCGGTAAACTACCTTATTGTAGTAACCTAATTGTTCTTGGTATGATACAATTTAATTATATTATACACATTGCAATTTGGTTGTCAAGTAATTTTGTACACCCTGCACCCATATTTTACCATGTTAGATACAAAATGTAAATTGCCATTATTATATATTATCCAACACAAAAGAACTCCCGACATATAATCGGGAGTATAGTATTTATGAAGCCAACTAAGGTTGAATTCCGAGGATAAAACTC
>CAZRLC010000073.1:0-5220 GCA_964600975.1 uncultured Ruminococcus sp. | reverse complement strand
CCCGAGGCTTTTGCAAAAGCTCAGGAGATTATAAGTGACGGTTTCAGCGTAGAAAAGCTTACAGCAATCAACCTTCTTGCAAATAAATTCGACTACATAGACCAGTATGAGGTTTTTATAGAGGAAATGCAGCCACGTGCTGATTCTCAGCTTAAATTCTCAATTTTCTCAAAGCCGGGCACTTTTGCATACAACAATATTGCGAAAACTCCCTCAGACTTTGAACATCTCAAGGAAACTGAAATTACACCCGGCTTTGACTTGGGACTAGAACTTGCCACTACATTTGAGTTTACGGATTACCTCGCACTTTTTCTTGTGATTTTGGTGTGCATCACCCTCTTTTCTATGGAAAGAGAAAAAGGCTTATCAATCCTCGTTAAGTCAACGCCCTTTGGTAGAGTCGAAACCCTCTTTGCAAAGCTTTTTGTAACTGCTGTAACTGTGGCCGGATTTACGGTTATTTATTATGTATCCACACTTGTGGTAAGTGAGGTTGCTTTCGGCTTGGGTGATTTAAGTCGAAGTATACAGTCCGTACCTGAGTTTATGAACTGCAACTTAAAGGTGTCTGTGTTTGAATACCTTTGCCTTTGGGTAGTGCAAAAGGTGCTGACTCTTTGCGGGGTTTCTATGATTTTCGCACTGCTTTTCACCCTTGTTAAAAGTACAAATATTACCTATATTGTTCTTGCGGTTTTATTAGGTGCGGAATTTGTCTGCTTTAATTTTATTGATCCTCTCGCACCTCTTAACCATTTCAAGTACATCAATATTTTCTATTTCTTAAGCGGTAACGGGCTTTTCGGCAGTTACCTCAACCTTAATTTCTTTACAAAGCCTGTGAATGTCCTGTGGACTTATCTGGGCTTTATAGTCTATTGTTTTGGTATTTGTACTTTTGCATCAGCTCTTGCTTTTTCAAAGCAAAACCAGTTTAGTGTAAAAAATCCCCTTGGGAAACTCACAGATAAAATCCGAAGACAAATACATATTTTTTCACACAATTCTACCGTGTTTGGCGGCGAGTGCTTCAAGCATTATATAAGCTCCAAGGCAATTTTTGTGCTGTTGGTGCTTCTATTCTTTGCTTACGGCAATTTTACAGATGATATCAGCATTACCTATTCAAGTGGTGCAGACGTTGCCTATGCCGCCTATATGAACGAGCTCCAAGGTGAAGTAACCGAGGAAAAGATAGAGTTTTTAGAGAACGAGCAAGCTTATTTTGACTCCCTTTATCTCGAAATTGAAGTCATAAATAGTGATTCAACACTTACGGAAGACGAGAAGAATATGAAAATTATGGCTATCGAAAATATTCTCGATACCCGTGGGAAAGGTTTTGAAGCCGTAATGCTTCAATATGGTACTATTACTAGGGTCGGCGAGGAGTTAGACATTACACCTCACTTTATCAATAAGAACATTGGCACAAGGCTGATGGCAAACTCAAATAGGGAGTGGAACAATTTTGCCCTTCTTATGGTGCTTAGTGTGTTCACTCTGTCAAGTGTTTTTGCCTACGAGCATAAGCGTGAAATGGGTAAGCTTATCTCAGCAACACAAAAGGGAAAAGGCAGACTTTTCTTTGCAAAGCTCTCAGTTGCATTCATAACCTATACAATTATTTATATCCTTCTTTATCTGCCTTATATGGTCAATTTCATAGAGACATTTGGCACATATATCTTCGGTGAGCCTCTTGTGTTCTTAGCAAACTTTGAAGGACTTGGCAATGATATGAGCATTCTTGGTGCTTTGATTCTTGAGAGTTTAACTCATATTTTCATAGGCGTTGCGGTTTTGGCTTTTATTCTCCTTATGTCGGAAAAGCTAAAATCAATCGTAACCGCCATGACTGTTTCAACTGCAGTAACTCTTATCCCTTGTTTGCTTATTTACTTTAATTCGGGACTAAGACTTTTTGCACTTTACCAAAACGGCAAGACTTGGATGTTCACAGTTATTATAGTTGCATCAGCTATAGTTTCAGTTTTACTTTTAGCTTATAATTTCATTACCTTTACCGGCAGAACTTTCAGGAGGTGCAACGATGGAGCTTAAAATATCGGGTCTCAGTAAGACCTACAAAAAGGGTGCAGTAAAAGCCCTTGATGATTTTTCCATTACCCTTACTCCGGGTGTATACGGTTTGCTTGGCCCTAACGGTGCAGGTAAGTCTACACTGATGAATATTATTACAGATAACCTGAATGCAGACTGTGGCGAGGTTATCTATAACGGTGAAAATATTAAGAAACTTGGCAAAGATTTTCGTGCTGTTCTTGGCTATATGCCTCAGCAACAAGGACTTTATGATGATTTTACTCTTAATCGTTTTTTGTGGTACATGGCAGCCCTCAAGGGACTTAAGAGAAAAGAAGCAAAAGAAAAAATCACTTCGCTTCTTAAAACAGTAAACCTCACAGATGCTGCCCATAAAAAGTTAGGTGCATTTTCGGGCGGTATGAAGCAGAGAGCCTTAATCGCCCAAGCACTCCTAAATGAACCCGAAATATTAATCTTAGACGAACCCACCGCAGGACTTGACCCAAAAGAGCGAATCCGAATCCGTAATTTCATAAGTGAAATCGCAAAGGATAAGATAGTTCTTGTCTCAACCCATGTAGTATCTGATATTGAGTTTATTGCCAAGGAGATAATCCTTCTCAAAGAAGGGCATCTTGTGTCACATGATACTTGTGAAAACCTTGCAAAAAAGATTGAAAATAAGGTGTATGAGATAGAAATATCCCAAGAAGACTTGTTATACTTTCAGAATACATACAGAGTTTCCAACCTGTATCGCAACGGCGATAAGATAATCCTCCGAACAGTTTCTGATAACCTCCCCGAGGGTTATAAGTCAACAAAAGTCAGCCCCACACTTGAGGATTTATATCTCTATGTGTTTGAAAATGGTACTTGATACAATAAATGACACTCAGAGAAGGGGTTATATGATATCAATAACTTTTAGATGTTAGATGTAAAAACGAGAGATAGTTTTTATAGCTAAAAGGCAAACTGGATATACTCTAATAATGGTCGCGGTTGTTCTTAAAACTGTGGTCAAAGTGATTTTCAGACGCAAGAAGTCTGAATCCGTGTAATATAATGGTGTACATATTTACAGCCTTCCTATCGGAGGGCTGTTTTTATTTTGCGCGAATGAGTTTGATTTGTTGCAATTTTCTGTGTTTGATGTTATAATACCCACAAGTATATGATGGAAGGTAGTGATAGTATGTCCAACATCTGGCATGACATAGCAGTAGCAAGAATTAAGCCTGAGGACTTTATCTGTGTTGTTGAGATATCCAAGGGTAGCAAGGTTAAATATGAGCTTGACAAGGAAACAGGCCTTATAATGATGGACAGAATACTGTACACATCTACTCAGTATCCGGCAAACTACGGCTTTATACCCAAGACCTACGGAGATGACGAGGACCCTCTTGATGTGTTGCTTCTTTGCTCAGAGGAGTTGGCTCCGCTGACACTTGTCCGTGCTTATCCTATCGGTGTAATGTCGATGCTTGACAACGGCAGAAACGACGACAAGATTATTGCCATCCCCTTCGGTGACCCAAGGTATAACCAGTATAAGGATATGCAGGAGCTTCCAAAACACATTTTTGACGAGATGACTCATTTCTTTACGGTGTACAAGAATCTGGAGAATATGAATACCGCAGTCAGCGAGGTAAAGGGCAGAGAAGCGGCCCTTGAGATTATCCGCAAAGCAAGAGAAGATTACAAAGAAAATTTCGGCTGATAAATTAACAGAAACGATAAACGCTCCGAAGTGTATTCGGAGTGTTTTATTTTAATATATTCCTTGCCATAGTTGACAGGTGTGTTATAATATATCCGGAATGTGGTAATTTGTGCTTATGTAAATAAGGTTATGCTTTTTTTGAATAGGATTTATTCGTATGGGAGTGAGATTATGAAAATACTTGCAATAGAATCATCCTGTGATGAAACCGCTGCAGCGGTGGTAGAAGACGGCAGAAAGGTGTTGTCCTCTGTCATAGCATCACAGGTAGAAGAGCACAGACTCTACGGCGGTGTTGTGCCTGAGATAGCCTCACGCCGTCACGCCGAGAGTATATCAGGCGTGGTCAAAGAAGCAATAGAGAAAGCAGGACTAAGCCTTTCGGATATAGATGCTCTGGCGGTTACCTTTGCTCCGGGCCTTATTGGTGCCTTGCTTGTGGGTGTAAATTTCGCCAAGGGACTGGCTCTATCCACAGGCAAACCTTTGGTACCCGTGCATCATCTCCGTTCTCATATAGCGGCAAATTATATTTCTCACAAAGAACTAAAGCCTCCCTTCCTGTGCCTTGTAGTATCAGGCGGACACAGTCACATAGTGCTTGTTGAGGATTATACAAAAATGCGTGTAATAGGACAGACCCGTGACGATGCGGCAGGTGAGGCATTTGACAAGGCTGCCCGTACTATGGGAATGCCCTATCCCGGCGGAATAGAGCTTGACAAGGTAGCAGAGCTGGGGGATGACAATGCCTATACTTTGCCTCATCCTACGGTTGCAGGTTCACCTTATGACTTCAGCTTCTCGGGGCTTAAAACAGCGGTTATAAATCTTCTGCACAATGCAGAGCAAAAAGGTGAAGAAATATGCAAAGAGGATTTGTGTGCCTCCTTCAGAAAAGCTGTGGTATCCTGTCTTACGGATAATCTGTTCAAGGCAGCAGAGGATCTGAACATAAATACAATTGTTGCCGCAGGAGGAGTATCCGCCAATTCGCTTTTAAGACGAGAGCTCAATCGTATCTGTGAGGAAAAGGGTTACTCACTTTATGTGCCCGACCTTTCTTTGTGCGGTGATAATGCGGCAATGGTAGGTGCTCAGGGATATTATGAATATTTAAGCGGCAATGTGGCGGCATCAGACTTGAATGCTGTAGCAACACTACCCATAGATTATCAATAATCTTGACAAAAATTAAGAAAATGTTTTATATATATCGTTATTTTCTTAACACTTATGTTACAAAAATATATTGATATATATTTGGCTTTATGATACAATATATATGGTTTTGGACCAAATTCAGTAAATCCACCGAAAGGAGATTAATAATATGACAAACAACAAATCAGTTCTTAAATGGCTTGATGAAATGAAAGCACTCCTTACTCCCGATGAGGTAGTATGGATTGACGGTAGCCGTGAGCAGGTAGAGG
>CAZRLC010000072.1:0-5260 GCA_964600975.1 uncultured Ruminococcus sp. | reverse complement strand
CCGTTCTTGGTAGAACCCATACCTTTTTTATGTGCGAATAACTGGATATTAATCTTAAGCATTGTAAATTACACCTCCGAATAAATAACATTAATGTTCTTAGGATACTGCTTGGAAAGCTCTGTGATATGGAGCTCGAAGCCCCTGAGAATATCCTGTGCCTTCAAAGCATTCTCTTTAGTTAGCTTCACCTGCATAAATCCTTCGTCAACCGTTATATCTGCATTGAGCCCTATAATCTCAGTGAGAGTATTGGCGGTCATATAAGCTGCGGAGCTGACAGATGCACAGACAATGTCTGAACCTGACTGTGCGAATCCGCTATGGCCTTTAAGCTCAAAGGATGTTAAAAGCTGAGAGGTTTTGGTAAAGCTGACGGTGATCATAATCAACCTGCGATGGACTTGATTTCAACCTTAGTGTAAGGCTGTCTGTGTCCGAGCTTTCTCTTCTCGCCCTTCTTGGGTTTGTAGGTGGAAACAGTGATTTTCTTGCCCTTTGCGGTCTTGAGAACCTCACCTGTTACCTTTGCACCGTCAACATAGGGGGTGCCAACAACGAGACCGTTGTCTGTAGAGATAGCAACAACCTTGAACTCAACAGTTGATGCTACTTCAGCGTCCAGCTTCTCAACATAGATAACGTCACCGTTCTCTACCTTGTACTGCTTTCCGCCGGTTTCGATTACTGCGTACATAGTAAGTACCATTCCTTTATATAGACTCGCTATCCCTGGGTGTGACAAAGTCATCTTAAGACCCACAATAAGCGGCTTTTACACTATATCACAAGATAAGTTAATTGTCAACAATTATTTTGAATTTTACAGGCTTTGAGGGTGTTTTTCATAAGCATTGCAATAGTCATGGGACCTACCCCGCCGGGAACAGGTGTAATCATAGACGCCTTCTCCCTTACGGAGTCAAAATCTACGTCACCGCAGAGCTTTCCGTCTGCCTGTTTATGAATACCCACATCGATTACAACCGCACCCTGCTTTACCATATCCTTGGTGACAAACTTAGGCTTTCCTACTGCAGCAACAAGGATGTCCGCCTCTTTAGTTTTTTTCTTGAGATTGAGGGTTCTGGAGTGGGTTATGGTAACTGTGCCGTTGCTATGAAGCAAAAGCATTGCCATAGGCTTACCCACGATATTGCTTCTGCCGATTACAACACAGTTTTTGCCCTCGGGATTTACATTGTAGTAGTTGAGGATTTCCATTACACCTGCAGGTGTGCAAGGTAAGAAATCGTACTCGCCAATCATAATCTTGCCAACATTTGCGGCATGGAAGGCATCCACATCCTTGTCGGCTCTGATAGCGGAAATTACGGCTTTCTCGTCTAAGCCCTTGGGTAAAGGAAGCTGAACAAGTATTCCGTTTACATCCTGACGGTTGTTAAGCTCCTCAATAAGGCTAAGGAGCTCCTCGTTAGTGGTAGTAGCAGGAAGTGCGTACTCCTCTGAGGATATAAAACAAGCCTCACAGGCTTTTTTCTTGTTATTTACATATACTCTGGAGGCAGGGTCGTCGCCAACGATAACAACCACAAGCTTTGACTCTATGCCCTTATCCTTCAGGGCTTTTATCTCCTGTGCTACTTCTTCTTTAACTTTTTGGGAGACAGCCTTGCCGTCCATAATAACTGCGCCCATAGTATCTCTCCTGTTTCTGAATATAATTAGTGCCACGATTCCCCCTATAACAAGGGCAAAAGACAACACCTGACTGACTCTGGGGGTATAACCGCCTATAGAGAAAGGCAGATACAAACTGTCAGTACGAAGTCCCTCTACCACCATTCTCTCCAGTCCATACCACACAAGGTAAAGGATAAACACCTGACCTCTATACTTCTGTAGCTTCTTGCTGAAAAAGTGAAGCAGCACAAATCCAAGCAAACACCACAAAGACTCATAAAGGAAACAAGGGTGAACAATCTTGCCGCCTGTGGTATCGCTGAGCATACCAAGGGGCAGGGTAGTTTCTGTACCGAAGGCTTCCTGATTCATAAAGTTGCCCCAGCGTCCTATTCCCTGTCCGATAAGAAAGCCCAGAGCCGTTAAATCCAGAAGTCCCGGAATATTCACCTTGCGGATTTTTGCGGTTATGAGTCCTCCCAACAGAGCTCCTATAAGACCGCCGTAAATAGCAAGTCCGCCCTTGTGGATATAGAATATACTCACAAGATTGTCCTTATAAGCGTCCCAGGAGAAAATCACATAGTAAAGCCTGGCACCGATAATAGCGGTAAAAAAGCCCACTACAACGCAGTCAAACATCCTGTCGGCATTAACACGAAACCAATTGACACGTTTGTTAGCATAGAAGTATGCAAGTAAAAATCCTGTAGCAATCAGTATGGCGTACCAACGGATTTCGTAACTACCGATAGAAAAAGCGACCTCGTTGATGGTAAACTCAAGTCCCAAAAAGGGAAATGAAACCTGATGCATATTACTCACCTACAATTACTGAAAGGGTTGTGTTATTGATGTCGAGAATCTCGCTGAGTCTGTGCTCAATATCCTCTTTGGTAGCAGAAGCAATAGCATCGTAATATCTGAAGATATCTCTGCCGCTAAAGTACATATCCTCCATAAGATTTGCAATAGTATCTACTGAGTTAAAAGAGGAAAGTGCATCGCCGTAGGTAGCACGACGGGCATTCTCAAAGTCCTCCTCTGTGATACCTTCCTCACGAAGCTTACAAATATAATGCTTGATAATCTGCTCTACCTTCTTAGGCTCACGGGAATCACCCGAAAAGAAAATACTGTAAAATCCGGGACCTGTAAACTGGTCGTAAGAGAAGGAAGCGTTGATATAACCTTTATCCAGAAGCTCTCTATACATGGGGCTTGTAGAGGATGCAAGGAGGAAAAGCAGAATGTCGGTATAGGCAATCTGCTCCTCAGTAAGAGGTGCATCTGCCTTACACTTGAAGCCAAGATTAAATATAGGCATGGTAACAGGAAGCTTCTGCTCTACATAACTCTTTGAAACCTCGTAGGGTTCGAAGGGAAAATGAGTCTCTACGTTTACTTTATCAGAGGGCTTCAAGAGTCTGTCACAGATAGAAATCACCTGCTCTAAGGTAACATTACCTACAACTGTTAAAGCCATATTGTTAAGGTTATAGTATGAGTTGTAGCAGGTGTAAAGCTTTTCTGCGGTGATCTCTGCGATAGTCTCTACCGTACCTGCAATATCAATACGAACAGGATGATTTACATACATGGCTCTGAGCATATTGAACATTACTCTCCACTCGGGAGAATCGTCATACATACGGATTTCCTGACCGATAATACCCTGTTCCTTGGCAACGGTCTCGGCGGTGAAATAAGGGCTTGAAACAAAGCCCAGAAGTATTTCAAGGCAACGCTCAAACTGTTCTGTACAAGAGAAAAGGTAGCAGGTTTTCTCAAAGCTTGTGTAGGCGTTTGCATTAGCACCTGTGGAAGCGTAGAGAGTAAAGGCGTCTCCCTCTTCGGATTCAAAAAGCTTGTGCTCAAGGTAGTGGGCAATACCATCGGGTACGGTGATGTTTTCGCCGTTTACCGTGAAGTTGTTACATATACTGCCGAAGGGTGTTCCAAACACCCCATAGGTGGAGTTGTAGCCCTCCTTAGGCCACACAAAAATACGGAGGCCTGAGGAATGCTCTACTTCGTAATATTTTTCCTTAAGAGTTTCGGAAACTACTTCTCTGATTTGCATAATTCTACTCCCTCCTTATTTGCTTGTGAGCACATAAACTGTGTCAAGGCTCATCATATTGGCGGCGGCTACGATTTCATCCTTGGTAATAGACTCAAAGTCGGCAATAGACTCCTCAAGGGACCGGATATTGCTGTAGCCAAGCTGAGAGAGATACCATTCTCTGATACCGCCTATAGTATCGTAAAGACTGATGAAGTCGTTAATAACGCTGAGCTTTGCAAAATGTATCTCGTCCTCGGTAACATTTCCCTGTCTGATAGACTCAAGCTCTGCCTGTATTGCTTTTTTAGCTTTATCAATGTTGGCGGACTCTACACCGCTTTCGATAGTCATAATGCCCTTTGCACGATGAAATCTGCTGACACAGTAATAGCAGAGGCTATGCTTCTCGCGGACATTTTTGAAGAGTTTTGAGTTGGCACTTCCGCCAAGGATAGCACACATCAGACGGACTGCGGTTATACCCTTGTCCTCACCTGCAACCTCACTGCGGAAACCAAGCATCAGCTTTGACTGGGCAACATCCATACGTTCGGTGTGTTCTACTACAGATGCTGCACGGGGAACAACTATTGTAGAAAGCTCAAAAAGGTCACGGTCAACAGAAGCAAACTTCTCGGCAAATACATTTCTTGCTGTATCGGCAGAGGACTGACCTACATAGAAAATCTCGAATGTTGCAGAGGTAAGCATATTCTTCCAGGCGGTGACAAGGTCCTCCCCTGTCACACCACGAATAGACTGAGCAGTACCGCAGCGGCGGATACCGTAGGGCTCGTCGGCGCACATAATTTCCATAAGGCGGGTGTTGACGTAGGCTCTCTTGTCGTTTACCTCGGAGTCAACTGCGTCAATAAGCTGACGGCGTTCCTGCTCTACCTCGTTTGTATCAAAAGCTCCGTCAGTAAAGAAAGGCTCGAAGATCACATTGCATAGAAGCTTGGAGAGTTCCTCGGAGATACTTTCCTTTGTAAGAGCAAAGCTGTCATCTATACCCGAAACAGAGAAGGTTAGTGCCAGAGACTCGCCCAGCTTACGCACACCTGCGGTGAGGGATGCGCCGTAAAGTGAGCTGAGCTTTCTGGACAAAGCGGTGAAGTCGGGATACTGAGCACAGGAACGGCTGAGCACCTGAGTCAAAAGTGCATAAGCCGAAACTGTGTCCTTACAAAGCGGAACAAGTGCTGTTGCACAAATGTTCATAGTTTTGAATCGGGAGTCTGCCACAGCGGTGAAGTTTACACCCTTGGCTATTTCCCTGCGGTCTACGGTATTCATGGTAATACCTCCATTATTATAAAATTTTATTTTGAGTACAAAACAACCTTAAAGATTATTATACCAATAATTGTCTGTTACATCAATACATAAAAAATATTTTTTGTAAAAATTCTTGACAACAGGAAGGTGTTGATATATAATAGTCAAGCAATCAGAAATGCAGTGCGGTAGACCGCCTGTGAACTATTTGCGGATGTAGCTCATCCGGTAGAGCGCCACCTTGCCAAGGTGGAGGTAGCGAGTTCGAGC
>CAZRLC010000071.1:0-5344 GCA_964600975.1 uncultured Ruminococcus sp. | reverse complement strand
CCCTTGAATGGCTTCGCCATTCTTTCCCCCTTTGCAAGGGGGACAAGAACTTGCCGCGATGCTATCGTAAAAGCGGACCGAGACTTACCTCTGCTCAAAAAAAGACTCCCTCAATATAAGAGGAAGTCTTTATACGTAAGATAAATCAAATATAAGCAACCGGCCGCCGTCAGGATAAAACACCCTGGGGACTGCAAGATAAGCTAACTGTCATTGAATAATCCTTTGAAATTAACAGTACCTTATGCGTTGCTGTTGCATTAGCAGTTGCGGTATTTCCGCTTTTGCTTGAGGATGAATTTTTGATAGACCAGCCGGAACTATAAGCAGCAGCACTGTGAGACACCTTTGTACAAGAGGAGGTGGTGCCGTCGTAACTGAAAGTTCCGGTTACGGTAACACTCCACAGAGTTTCTCCGCTGCTGTTTTTATAGTTGGCGGTTTTAGAACCCGACTTTGTAGATGCCCTTGCGAGTGTTTGGTCATAGGTGATAACGGTTTCTATGTAGTCACCGTTATCCAATAATTCAATAGTAGTTTCACTTATTATTGCCGCTGATGTACTGATAGAGGTAAAGAACACACAACAAATGACAAGTGTAATAATCAACAAAATAGACAATATTCTTTTCATAATAAAATCCTTAATCAAATTCTACAATTATATCTTCACGAATCACTACTTCTTCTCTTTCGAGACTTTGGTATGCAGAGTATAATACAAAGCAAAACAGAGATGTCGCTATAGTTGCCAGAAGAAGTATTATGGAAACTGCGGTTTTTATGCATCGGGAGGTTTTGATTTGTTTAGTGATATACTCTGTGTCAAGGGCTGCAAAATAACCGTTAACAACCTCATTGGGTTTGCCGTAATTATCATACAACTCTTGCTTGGTTGTAACACCTGCTTCTTCACAGTAGTGTTCAACATCTGACCTAAGCTTCTTTATGTACAATCTCTCTGCTTTTCGTTTAATCGGGAACATTGCCTTTATTTCCGAGATGTACTGCTTACAAAACTTATTCATTTGAAAGTTCCTCCTCCAGAGACGAAAGGATATTATTTACCCCTTCGGTAGTTTTTCTGTAATTTTCCAAAAGTTCTTCCAGATGTTCCTTTCCCTCAGGCTCAAGGTGATAGTAAACCCTTGTTCGCCTTTTGCCCACAAGCTTTGTATACTCGCTGATTTTACCCTCGCCCTCAAGCTTGTAAGCAGCTGTATAAATTGTGTTCTGGGAAATAGAGAGAAGACCGCCGGAAAATTCGTTGATTGATTTGACAATCTCGTACATATAACTATCGTGATTATCAAGAAGAGATAGTATAAGTAAATCTGTAATTCCGTTTATATAATAGTTTTTACTCATATCTTTTTCTCCTTTATCTTAGTATATACCAAATCTTTCAAAATTTCAATATTACGGATAGCTGAATATAGTTGACAACAACCTGTGTTAGTGATATTATGTAATTAAGGATAGAGTCAATTTATTAATTAAGGGAGTTGATGTTTATGAAAAAATCATATTACAGAGTAGCGGTGTTTGCTTTAGCTATGATTATAATAGCAGTAGGGGGAATAAGTTCTGTAGGTGCTGTTCCCGGTATCACTGATATCTTAAACAGCTACGAATTTATTGAAGAAGGCAAATACTATGACATTATGGAAGAGTATCTTCAGCAGTATTTTGAAGATAAAAAGCCTGAATTCAATATGAATATTGCCTTTGAAAGTTCACCTGATTATGCAATAGTTCACGTGTTCTCTTCAGCTACTGTTACAACTGTATTCGACAAAATTGACGAATACTACATTTATTCCTTTGATGCACCCCATCTGCGTACCAGCCAAACATTTTATGTTATAGACCTGAAGACCGAAAAGGTCACTCCTCTGCTTGATGCTTTAGAGTCCAGCAAGGATGAGTATATGCCCTTTATAACCGATAGTGGCTACAAGCAGATAATCCGAATCGGCGATGTAGACAGAAACAATGTGCTAAACGTAAAGGATGCAACCATTATCCAGAAGTGTCTTGCAGGACTCAAGGACCTTGACCTGGATTACGACGACCTTCTGACAGGTTTCAGCGTAAAACAACACGGAAAATGGGAAAGATATGTTTCCGACTTTAATTGTGACAGTGAACGCAACATAAAGGACGCTACTGCAATTCAGAAGTATATTGCAGGTATAGAATAAATCCCATAGGATAAATTAGACTGAATGTCAAAGTACACCCCATAAACAGGGCAGGTACCGTTTACGGTATCTGCCCTGTTTTTTATTGCTTTTTGTTTACTCTACAGGCTTAATACCCCAGATATCTCTGGCGTAGTCGTTTATGCTGCGGTCTGCAGAGAAGATACCTGCCTCAGAAATGTTCATCAGAGACATTCTGTTCCACTTCTGTCTGTTGTTGTAAATCTCAGCGGTACGCTCCTGAGCTCTGCGATAAGACTCAAAGTCCGCCAGTACCATATAGGGGTCGGCATGGAGAAGATTATCGGCAATAGCAGAGAATCTGCCCATTCTGATTTCGTCTACCGCACGGCGGATAACACTGCTGGTGCTGTAGAAATCAATGGGTCTGTAGCCCTTTTGCTTCATATCGTTTACTGCCGGAGTAGTCATACCGAAAAGCACGATATTCTCGTCACCTACAGCCTCGTAAATCTCTACGTTGGCACCGTCCAGAGTACCCAGAGTAACAGCACCGTTTATCATAAACTTCATATTGCTGGTACCCGAGGCTTCTGTTCCTGCAAGAGAAATCTGTTCACTTATCTCGGCAGCAGGAATCAGCTTCTCTGCCAGAGTCACACGATAATTTTCAAGATATACAACCTTAAGCTTACCGTTTACACGGCTATCGTTGTTGATAGTGTTTGCCAGGTCTACAATGAACTGGATAATCTGCTTTGCAAAGTAGTAGCCGGGAGCCGCTTTTGCACCGAAGATATAGGTTCTGGGGGTGAAATCCATACTGGGATTATCACGAAGCATCTGATATGTAGCCAGGATATTAAGAGCGTTCATCAGCTGACGCTTATACTCGTGAAGTCTCTTGACCTGTACGTCAAAGATAGAGTCAGGGTCTACAAGTATACCCGAGGTTCGCTTGATTTGGTCTGCCATTGCCACCTTGTTGAGACGCTTAATTTCTGCTAACTTCTCAAGTACTGCTCTATCCTCTGAGAACTCCTTGAGATTCTGAAGCTTTGAGGCATCTGTAATAAACTCGGGACCTATAAGTTCCTCAACAAAGTTTGCAAGTCCGGGGTTAGACTGATTGAGCCAACGTCTGTGTGCTATACCGTTAGTAACGTTTGTGAACTTCTCGGGAGTCTGGGTGTAGAACTCGTGAAATACGGTATCCTTGAGAATATTGCTGTGAAGCGCAGATACACCGTTTACCTTGTGACTGGCTACAACTGCAAGGTTTGCCATACGAACATAGCCGTCACGGACAATGGACATCTTTGCAACCTCGTGCTCAGGCGTACCCTCGGCTCTCAGCTGCTCACAGAAACGGCGGTTTATCTCACATACAATCTGATATATTCTGGGAAGCTTCTGGCGGAACATATCCTCGCTCCAACACTCCAGAGCCTCTGCCATAACCGTGTGGTTTGTGTACGCGATAGTGCCTGTTACGATTCTCCAGGCTTCGTCCCAGCCGTAGCCACACTCATCCATAATAATCCTCATCAGCTCAGGCACCGCCAGAACAGGGTGAGTATCGTTAAGGTGAATTGCTACCTTGTCAGGAAGGTTTGTTATAGTCTTATACACACGAAGGTGTCTCTTGATAATATCCTGAATTGTGGCAGAAACAAGGAAGTACTGCTGATTGAGTCTGAGGCTCTTGCCCTCGGTGTGATTATCTCCGGGATAAAGCACCTTTGTAATGCTTTCTGCCATAGCCTTCTGCTCAACCGCACGGACAAACTCGCCGTCGTTGAAAAGCTGCATATCAAAATCCTTGGAGTCAGCCGCCCAAAGACGAAGTCTGCTGACACCCTTCATATCATTACCGGAAACTATCATATCGTAGGGAACCGCCAATACGTTGTTGGCACCCTCTACCTTAACCACGTGTAAGCCGTCAATCCACTCTTCTTTAAGAGTGCCGTTGAAGGAAACCTCCACAGCCTTCTCAGGGTGTGCATGAAGCCATACACTTCCGCCGGGAAGCCAAAAGTCGGGCAACTCCGTCTGCCAACCGTCAACAAGCTTCTGATTGAATATGCCGTATTCATAGCGGAGAGAATATCCCATGGAGGAGTAACCCTGAGATGCAAGTCCGTCCAGAAAACAAGCCGCAAGTCTACCCAGACCGCCGTTGCCTAATCCTGCGTCAGGCTCCTGCTCGTAAATCCTGTCAAGGGACACGCCCATTTTCTTGAGAGCGTCCTTAACGGTTTTCTCCATACCCATATTAGAGAGATTGTTCTTAAGAGAGCGTCCCATAAGAAACTCCATACAAAGGTAATATACCGTCTTTTCGCCCTGCTCTACCGTACGGGACACAAAGCCTCCGTACTCCTTGCTCATAAGCTCACGGCACACCATGGCGGTTGCCTTATAAAAATGCTCGTCGGATGCCTCTGAGGGCACCTCGTGAAACACAGATGTAAGTTTTTCTTCGATAGCCTTGACTACTTCGTTTACTTTTAGCTTCTTCATAAGTCCTCCTTAAGGCAAAGTAAATGTATGTAATATACAGATTATAAATTAACCAAAACCAAATATCTGTCGACATAGGTCATAATGCTTTAAGACACAGAAACCAAACAGATATATAAATTATAACCCCAATCAAAAGAAAATTCAATATGGCAAAATAGCAAGGAAAACCGTGTGATTTTTATTATTTTCGCCCGAAACCCGTAACCTTGGTAACATTAGAGTTACTATCAAAAAAAGCGGGTTACAATTTGTACATAGTTCTTTTCAGCAGAATTTTTTTGTACTATAATTATGGTGAGAAAAAATAATTGAAAGAGGGCACATTTAATGGAAAAGAAAAATGTTGTCATTTACGTTGCAGGACAAAGGTTTTCTATTGCCACTGCAGATACACCCGAATATGTTATCGGTATAGGCGAGAAGATAGATGTTATGATTAAAGGTATCCAAAAGGACAACCCCAGACTCAATCGGGATGCCTGTGCTATCCTTGCCGCTCTGGATATTTGTGACGACGAAACCAAGCTCCGTCGTATGATGGAAGTGCTTCGCTTACAGGTTAAGGACTATCTGGAGGCAAACGAAACTCTGAGAAACGAAAACGCCGAACTTAAAAAGCGAATAGCACAGATAGAGCAGGGAAGCACCAC
>CAZRLC010000070.1:0-5578 GCA_964600975.1 uncultured Ruminococcus sp. | reverse complement strand
TCGAAATGATTACATACCGCAACAAGTTGCGGATAACATACAAGGCTTCGCCTTGATTTATAAATGGATTTCTGCTATAGGCTGTATCAAAACCCTTTCGTAATGATATGCAACGGTTTACACCGTTAATGATATACAAAACTTCGTATTTATATTGCACCTCACTAATATAGTAAAAAATAAAAGCCGTGAATTCACGGCTTATTTTTGTATGTTCGGATTGTTTGTCCTATTTAGTAAATAGTCAATAGAAGCATTAATATAATCAGCAGTTTTTATAAGCTCATTTATGCCCGGCTCTCGTTCACCGGTCTCATATCTGCTAATGGTGTTTTGATTAGTATTTAAGTCCATTGCCATTTTGAGTTGGGAAATGCCTTTTGATTTTCTGATTTCTTTTGATTGGAAATAGACTTTTAACTTTAGAGATGTACTATTTACAAATCCTTATTCATCTTCATTATCTTTTTTATCGAGAATTGAAAGAATCTTAAAGACTCCTTCAGTTGTGTTTTTGTAGCTCTCTAAAAGCTTATTAAGATGTTCTTTTCCGCTATCTTCAAGATGATAATAAACCCTTGTTCTTTTTCTTCCGACTAATTTTGAATACTCGCTGATTTTTCCATCGTTTTCTAATTTATATGCAGCAGTATATATAGTGTTTTGTGAAATAGTCAGTAAGCCTTCAGAAAAATCGGTTATCGATTTAACAATCTCGTATATATAACTGTCGCGATTATTAAGAATAGAAAGTATAAGTAAGTCTGTAATTCCGTTTATATAGTAATTTTTACTCACAAATAAATCACCCTGTTCTATTATATACAATTTGATATCCATAATCAATATTACGGCATATAAAATATTTATTGACAAGCAATTTATCGGATGTTATACTGTATTTGCAGGGTTGTGTGTATAATTTTTATGCAATATCACTAAACCTAAAGTGTTAGCTGTGAATCAATGGATAGAATAATATTCTATGAGAGTGTTATTTAATATGAATTTTGGATAAATAAGCAGAATTAAACTAATATTTATGGTTGATTTGACATTGTTTTATATGTTAAATGAATGGACACTTATAATGTTGTCCAAAAAGAAAAAGGGCAACAGCTATGTTTTATAGCTTTGCCCTTTTAGATTTTAGATAAAATTTGAAGGTTGTTGGGTGGTTCTTATGTACAGGTAAAAAAGACGATAAAAATATATAGTTTGAAAGGAGAATAAAGAATGAATAAATTCAAAAAGATGTCGTTATCCACAATTTCTACTGTTCTTATATTTTTAATTGCCTTTTTATTACCTGTGCAGGTTGTGGCACAGGCAGTAACTACAGAAGATAATTCGGTGTCTGTTGAGGCAGTATCTGAGGAAGAGTACACTCAGGGCAACATTATTGGAGAAGATGTCTCTAAAAGAAATGAGTATACGAAGTATTTTTTAACAGATGCAGGAACAACTATTGTTGCGCAGTATGCAGTACCTGTACATTACCTGAATTCAGAGGGAGAATATGTAGAGTATGATAACTCTCTGATTTCTCAGACGATAAGTACGGCAACTGTTGATGAGAAAGCTGTAGATGAAGTAACTACATATACTCTTTTAAATAATACTGAGACAGAAGATATATTTTCAAATAAAAATAGTGATTCTAAGGTTTCTCATTTCAAAAAATCCGGAAAAGAAAAG
Source organism: uncultured Ruminococcus sp. (assembly GCA_964600975.1). Lineage (GTDB taxonomy): Bacteria > Bacillota > Clostridia > Oscillospirales > Acutalibacteraceae > Ruminococcoides. The sequence goes on along the minus strand of CAZRLC010000070.1, from coordinate 3,880 downwards.
CTCGTGGAAATTACAAGGGACGGATATACTGTATCTTGGGGATATTCGGGAGCGAGTGTCGTTGAAGCTTTGACTGGGGAAACTAATGCCGAGCAGCCTACAGGAAACGATGCATATATTACTCTTGATAATCTGAGTAGTACGCTTGTGTACGAGAATATCTACAATAATGTAGACCTGGAAGTAATTAATTCCACTGTGGGAGTTAAAGAAAATCTTATTCTTAAAGCATCAAATAGCAAAAATGTTTTTAAGATCGATTACAATATTGGTGAGTTAATTGCTAATAGTGTTGATGACAGAACAATTGAACTTAAAGATAGTGAAGATAGAGTGATTTACACTATCAATGCGCCATATATGGTAGATGCAAATGGTGAAACAAGCGAAGCGTTAGAACTTAAGATTTTATCAAATAATAAAGGTAAGCTTTCGGTTAAACTTACTGCAGACAAGACTTGGCTTAAAGATGAGTCCAGAATCTATCCCGTCACCATTGACCCAAGCTTTATTTATAGCACAGAAAAAGCAGGTTTATCATGGACCTTTATAGATTCAATATATCCCGATACTCCAAGAGGTAACGAGCGGTATTTGTATGCAGGAACTATATCAGATAATAACGAGCAACGGTCACTGTTGAAGGTTAACAATCTGCCAAGCCTTAACATTGGTGATATGGTTGTTGATGCCACACTTAATTTGTGTATGCTTCAAGAGGATTTGTTTACAACATCCTATGTAGGTGTATACGAGGTAACAACGAGCTGGTCAGAAAACGTAGTTACATGGAATAGTTTTAAGATAAACGAAAATGGATATAATGACGAATTGATAGATTACGAGAAGTTTGTAAAGTCTCAGGACCCTTGTTGGGTAGATTGGGACATTACGGAATTAATTAAAAAGTGGTATAACGGAGAAACAAATTACGGATTAATGCTTAAAACGGTGGATGGTACAGAGAACTCTCAGAGTGTAAAGTTTGCATCGCCATCCTTTGGCTTTGATACTGATTACACAGAACTCAAGGGGCTTCGTCCCAGTTTTACTATCACTTACCGTAACAACAAGGGATTGGAGAGTTATTGGAGTTATACTCCTGTTAGTATCGGAAATGCCGGAACAGCATATATCAATGATTACTCAGGTAATCTTGTATATCAGTTTGGTGTTTGCTCAACAAGCGGACTAAAGCTTCCTGTTAGCATAGGCTTCACGTACAACTCATATATGGCGGATGTACCATACAGAAGTTACGGGACGAGTGTTGGTTATGGCTGGAAAATGAATCTGCAGGAATCTCTCGTGCTTTCAACAGAAAAGGGGCTGACCGGAGATGCTGAGGTGAACTATCCTTATGTATATACTGATTCTGACGGTACCGACCACTATTTTTACAAAAAGACCGACTCTGATACGGACTCGGTGGAATATCTGGACGAGGACGGATTAGGTCTTGAATTAGAAGTCGGTAACGAGTATATAATAACCGATGAGAATAATACAAAAAGATATTTTAGCAAAACAACAAATAAGCTTACGAAGATAGAGGATGCCACAGGGCAAGAAATTATTATCAATTATAACAATGCTAATAATATTAGCAAGGTTACGGATGCAAACGGAAATAGCATCAATATATCCTATAGCAACGGATATGTCAGCACTATGACCGATCCTGCCGGTAGAATAACGTCGTTTGCATATGACACGGAGAATGGATACTTAACCTCGGTTACATATCCTGACAACACAACAATTAGCTTTACATATAACAGCACAGGATTTCTTACACGAGTTACAGATGCAGACGGCTCATTTGTTACCTTTGAGTACAGTGGCTACGACTCCAAGGGCGTTACAAGAGTCAAAGAGTATGCGACAGACGGCACCCAGGGACAACAGATAGCCTTTAACCGAAGCGAATATAATAAAACAAAAGTCCGCACCGCCGGAATAGATGATGTATACGGAAACAGCAACGATATATATACATTCTATCAGTTCGACAACTGGGGCAAGACGGTATCGGTTAATAGTCAGCTTGTCTCGGGTAGCAACCTGAGTGCAGGAGCAAGTAGCTATACCGGTAGCGAAATTAACTCAGACGCTTCTAATATAAAGTCTCTCAATCGAATTACAAGCAGCTACGTAATGGGAGCCAACAGAGAGAATGTCCTGGTAAACCATAATTTTGAATCTCTGGATAACTGGACAGCCCAATATTGGATAAGCAATACGGTAGACTTTACAACCTCGTTGAACTCTGATACAGAGAATGTGCTTTACGGACAGAAATCAATGAAAATGGAGGTAGCCTCTGTATCAGGAAGCGGCAGAGCAAGAGTATATCAAGACGTAAAGGCGGATTACCTTGACCAAGGAGCAACATACACCCTGTCTTGTTATATTAAGACAGAAGATATTACTCCCATAGACGGTGTTACCAGCTACGGTGCAGTAATTTGTGTCACTGCTTTGAATGCATCCGACAACGTTATCTCTGATACCTACTCAAGTTATATAAGCAGCGACACAGATGAGAGCATAAACAAAGGCTTCCGTAGACTCAGTGTGACCTTTACCGTGCCAACAGATAGTAATTTTGGTAACCTTCGCATACAACTTGCTATGAGGGGTGTCACCGGTACGGCATATTTTGACGCGGTACAGCTGGAGAAAGCATCAAGCTCACCCAGTGCGTATAATATGCTGGAAAACTCAAGCTTTGAGCGTAGAGTTACAGGTGATTTGCCTACGAGTTGGAGCTCAAAGGTACTGTCCTCAAACGCTAAGGCAGAGGCTTCTACCAATGCCGAGTCTCGACACGAGGATTACTCTCTTACAATGCAGGGTAGTGTCAGCGGTAAGAAAAATGTATATCAGAATGTTGCTATAAACGGCACAGAAGCGGATACATATATCTTTAGTGCATGGGCAAGTGGACCTGCAGTGCCTGAGGGTACTAATAATGCTTGTTTTGAGCTTAGAGCTATAGTGTATTATGCAGACGGAACGAATGTAACAAAATATTCTGAGCAGTTTAATAATACAATAAGCGACTGGCAGTACTTGTCCTTTGTCTTTAATCTTGACAACGGTGATAAAGATAAAACCGATGTACCAAACAAAATCGGGGTATATCTAATATATTATTATCAAGGCAACAGCGTGTACTTTGATAATATACAATTGACAAAGGAGCCGGTACCAAGTTATACTTATGATGAGGACGGAAACTTGATTTCCGTAACGGCTAACAAAGAGCAAAGCTCTGCTTATGAATATGATAACGCAGGTAACCTTACTAGCTATACAGACCCCAAGGGCTATGAGTATACATACACATACAACGATGACAACCTGTTGGAGACTGCAACCACACAGCTTGGAGCTACCTATTCATATACCTATGATGATTACGGTAATGCTACCTTAATGGAAGTCAGCACCGAGGGGGACAACCCCTTACAAATAAAGGAAGAAACTACCTTTGACTATCCCTCGGGTAGCGATACTACCTACTCTGTCACCTCTAAGGACCAAGACGGAGCACAGTACACAAGTACCTACGACAGATACAAGGGTACGCTCCAAAGTACCACAGATGCACAAGGAGTTGTAACAGAGTATACCTACAATTCTCTCAACGACTTGCTTCTGTCAGTAACCAGAAAGAAAAATAATACTACCTACGGCTCGGTAGAGTATACCTACAATACCTACGGAGACCTGACAGGAATTATCCATGGCGGTACAGAGTATCAGTTCGGATACGATGCCTTTGGCAACCGCACCTATGTAAGTGTAGGCGACAGAACCCTCTCTACCTATGAGTACAGGGCAAAAAACGGAAGCCTTCTGGGTATGACCTACG
>CAZRLC010000069.1:243-5607 GCA_964600975.1 uncultured Ruminococcus sp. | reverse complement strand
GGATACTTCCGTTTCCTCCACCGCTATACGAAGCCTCCTGACCCGGGGCAATATCCCCAAAGCAAACGCTATGCTGGGCAGAGGGTACAGCCTTGAAGGAAAAATAATCCACGGCAATGCCATCGGCAGAACCATTGACACCCCTACCCTCAACATTGATGTATCAAGCGAAAAGCTGCTGCCAAAATACGGCGTATACGCCGCCCTTGTTCATATTGAGGACAGCACCTTCAAATCCGTAGCTAACATCGGAGTCAAGCCCACGGTAGGCTCTGACTCTCCCACAGTGGAGGCATACCTCATAGAAAACAGCGGAGATTATTATAATAAATACGCTTCCTTAGAACTTGTGGACTTCCTCCGTGCAGAAGAAAAATTCTCCTCAACTGAGGAGCTTCGCACACAAATAACACAAGATATAAAAAAAGCAAAGAATATCTTAAACTAAAAAACACCGCAGTTAAACTGCGGTGTTTTATTATGTAGATTATTCTTCCTCAGCTTTGCGGTCGAGCTGTTTCATTCTTTTGTAGCGATAGAGGACATTCTGTGCCCACTCGCGGTCTACCTTGATAAAGCCCGAAAGTTTTCTGTCCTTGATTGCCATTTCGCTGACGATAGTTACTGCTTTGCCGTAAATCTCCAGTCTTGCAGACTGAACATAGGGCTCGTGCTCTTTGCCGACAAAGAAGGTAAAGCCCATGGTGTTCTTCTCTCTGTCATACATAGACAGGTAACCCTCTTCCACATGAGGGAGGCCGTACTTCTTGGCAACCATTTCTGAGATAACAAGCTTTGTAATCTCCACCGCCATATCATCAAGTCCCGACTCAAATACAAAGACCTTTTCCTTGAAGCTGTTGAAGTCTGATGTTATACGCTTTCTCACGCCCTTGAGACGTTCGTACTTCTGCTCCAGCTCCACATCCTCCAGCTGAAAACGGTCAATCTCGGGAATGAGATACACCATAAAGCGGTTCTTCATATCGTTATAGAGCACCGGATATGTGAGCCTTGCTTCGTGTCCACAGGCGGTACATCTGAATTTGAAAAGTCGCTCATCAAGTACGTCCGAGCGGAGCGTGGGCTCGTTTGTAGCATTGATGCTCATATATAGTTTTGCTTCTGTGCTTTCACTGCACTTGGGACATGCTATCTTCTTTACAACAACGTTTGCCATGTCCGTCCTCCTTTATATAAACAGTATAATTCTCTTAATTTTCTTCAATTATAACATGCCGAAGAAATAAGTTAAAGTCTTTTGTAAAATTTTTATTGATTTTACATGAGATTAATGCGATAATATATGTGTATATATTATACTATATCCTACTTTCACAGAAATGAGGTTTTTATATGAGCAACAATAACATTCCCTCTGCCGCGTTGGGCGACCTGTTTGTGGATGCCGCCCGTGAGGTTATAGAGCGTGGTAGAATTAAAGCCCAGATGGAGAAGCTTCTCCGCATTATAGAGGCTGACAAATCCCGTCTTCACAATGCTTACGCCGAAATAGGCAAAATGCATTGCGAGGGAACTCTGGGTAAAAATAAAGCAAAAACAGAAATGGTATATAACACCATTGCCCATCTTAAATCAAGACTTGAAAAAGCCAAGATTCGTATGGACCAGCTTCAACAGGCACACTCTGTTGACGAATGTACAGTAGCTTTCCGTGACGAACTCAACTCAAAGGTACAACAGGCTAAAGAGGCTTCTGTTGCTGCTGCAAAGGATTTTGGTGCCAAGGCTCGAATTGCCGCCGAGGATTTTCCCGATACATTTGAGCAAATCAAGGGCAAAGCCGCCGTTGCTGCAGATAAAGCAAAAGCAGCCGTAGGCGAAGTAGCAAACAAAGCCTCCGCCGTAGTTGCCAAAATGGGCAAGAAGCAGTCCGGCGACTCAGAATGCACAGATACCTGCAACGAGGACAGCTATGTAGATATCCTTGCGGATATGGACGACGAATACGACTACGAAGACGATAGCTATATCGAGGAATACACCGAAGAGGATCAGGCTGCCGCTGCTGATATCAGCGCTATACTGGGAAGCATCGGCTTCACCCTCAAAGAGGTAGACGAGATTGACCACTCTGCTCCCGATACAGCACCCGAAGCGACTGCAGAAGAAACCGCTTCTGAAACAGAAAGCCCTGAGACAGAAGTCCCCACCGACGGCGAAAGCCCCGAAAGCTTCGACTTCTGATAATGCTTTTTACAATACTATAATGTAAACCAAAAGGCTTCCGATTGCTCGGAAGCCTTTTTACATACCTGCGGTTATATCACGCCTCGTTCAATCTCGCTTCTCTTTCAAATTTCTGCTGCTCCTCTGTCTTAGCTAAAATCAAGAAATAACACATTCTTGATTTTTTAACGCAAGACCTCGGTCGCATTGAAAATTGAAAGGCTCGATTGCTCGGCGCACAAAATTATTTCATTGCGTTGTATACTGCAACTGCCGGGGCAACTGTTGCCTAAGCCTCGGGGTTGTTACCCATACCAATAAGACCCATCATCGGGGCGTTGAGCAGGAAAAAACAAAATCCGCTCTCTTTTTTTACTTTCAAAAGACGATATATTATCGTCTAATGATTTTTTTAATTACATTTTTAGTTGCAATCACATAGTATTTTCGGTTCGTAAATATTTTCAAATATGCTACAAAAGCTATAGGTCTGTCCTTTTCCAAGCAGATTTGCAGTTTTTTATGCTTTTTATCCATAAAGCATTGGTTTTCGTAATAACAACTCTCCTTGCAAATATAAAAGATTTTGTTCAATAACTGCTTTCTTATTTCACCTTTGTATGTATATCGATAATACAAAGCCGCACTTATAGGGAGACTGTTTCTTTCTTTGATAAACACCGACCTGTCAAACTCAGGAAAAAGCTTTTGAAACAGATTATTTGCCTCTATGCTCCATTCAAAAAATTCCATTCTTGGCTTTGTAACCAACGAGCCGGAAACATACCTATAGTTATAGTATATGTCTTCCATAAATCCAATAGAATGGATTACTGCATAATACTCAATACAAAACAGCCAATCTTCACCATGGGTTCGTTTTTCGTTTATCCTGATTCTATTTTTATTTATTATTTCAGTAACAAATATCTTATTCCAAAGCTCACTCAAACAAGAGCTGTCCTCATTGGAAAATCCGACCAAACATTTAATTACATCTTCTTGAATTGCCTGATTTTTTAGCACTGAATTCCCAAATCTTGATTTAACCTCTACAGCATTTTTATTATTATAAACCCTTCTGAAGCTACAGCAAACACAATCAAGTTCTTCCACTTGCATCCTATTAATCATATTAAGATACATTTCTGAATCTATTGTGTCATCCGAATCCACAAATGTTATCAAAGGCATCGTTGCCAATTCAATGCCTTGATTTCTTGCGGCAGCCGCCCCTTGGTTTTCTTTATGAACAACAATTATTCTCTGGTCAATACTTGAATAATAATCTAAAATTTCTGCACTTCTATCAACCGAGCCATCATCTATACATATAATCTCCAAGTTCTTATACTTTTGATTTATAACACTTTCAAGACACTCACGCAAATATTTCTCGCTGTTAAATACCGGAATAACCACCGAAAGGCCATCATAAATCTCTGCACTCATAGTACAATATCCTCCTGTACCCCTAAGGTTCTGTATAATAAAATTGAAAAAAAGATAAAAACTTCAATTCGATTATATCGCCTATGGGTGATGTTTGTCAAGTAAATTGCACCTATAGTACATATATTATATCGCCTATGGATAGTATAATATAACCATACTTAAACCATTGAGGTGATTACATGGGCGAATCGGTTTTTCTAAAAGAAATGGGCAAGAGAATAACAGTTCGTAGAAAAGCGTTATGTTTCACTCAGGAAGCACTTGCAGAAAAAATTGATGTTTCCACGCAAATGATTTCTAATCTGGAGTTAGGAAAAAAAGCAATCAGACCTGAAAATTTGGCAAAGGTCTGCGAGGCTTTAGAGGTTAGTGCAGATTACATTCTGACAGGTGCAAACACCAAAAAGAGCTATGTGAATATAGTTGCTGATAAGCTGATAGATTTATCAGAAGATGAGCTTGAAATTATTAATAACCTTATCGATTACATGGTAAATAAAAAATAAGAGACCTCTGTCGAAGTCTCTTGTTTTTTCTGCTTTATTAAATTTACAAGATTTATACTAACAAACATATTCTTACGAATAATTACTCAGTTAAATTTGCACCACCTTAAATGGTTCGCAACAAAAACCAAAAGGCTTCCGATTGCTCGGAAGCCTTTTTACATACCTTGCGGTTATATCACGCCTCGTTCAATCTCGCTTCTCTTTCAAATTTCTGCTGCTCCTCTGTCTTAGCTAAAATCAAGAAATAACACATTCTTGATTTTTTAACGCAAGACCTCGGTCGCATTGAAATTTGAAAGGCTCGATTGCTCGGCGCACAAAATTATTTCATTGCATTATATACTGCAACTGCACAAGCAACTGTTGCACCAACCATGGGGTTGTTACCCATACCGATAAGACCCATCATCTCAACATGAGCAGGAACACTGGAAGAACCTGCAAACTGAGCGTCGCCGTGCATACGACCCATAGAGTCTGTAAGACCGTAGGAAGCAGGACCTGCGCCCATGTTATCGGGATGAAGTGTACGACCTGTGCCGCCGCCGGATGCAACTGAGAAGTACTGAACGCCGTTTTCCATAGCCCACTTCTTGTAAGTACCTGCAACCAGGTGCTGGAATCTTGTGGGGTTAGTGGAGTTACCTGTAATAGAAACGCCAACGTTCTCAAACTGCATAATTGCAACGCCTTCGCGAACGTCGTCTGCACCGTAGCAACGAACAGCAGCTCTCTCGCCGTCGGAGAAAGCCTTCTCCTCAACAATCTTCAGTTCGCCTGTGAAATAGTCAAACTCTGTCTCAACATAGGTGAAGCCGTTGATTCTGGAGATAATGTAAGCAGCATCCTTACCAAGACCGTTAAGGATAACTCTCAGGGGCTCCTTACGAGCCTTGTTAGCATTTCTTGCGATACCGATAGCACCCTCAGCAGCAGCGAAGGACTCGTGACCTGCAAGGAATGCAAAGCACTTTGTCTCATCTCTGAGAAGCATTGCGCCTAAGTTACCGTGGCCGCGGCCAACTGCTCTCTGCTCTGCAACAGAGCCGGGAATACAGAAAGCCTCAAGACCGATACCGATAGCCTCTGCAGCATCAGCAGCAGTAACGCAACCCTTCTTGATAGCAACTGCACAACCCAGTGTATATGCCCAGGATGCGTTCTCAAATGCAATGGGCTGAACGCCCTTTACGATTTCATCAGGGTCAAA
>CAZRLC010000069.1:0-233 GCA_964600975.1 uncultured Ruminococcus sp. | reverse complement strand
CCTTAATGCCGTACTCTGCAAGACAAGCATTAATCTTTGGCATTCTTCTGTCCATACTTTCAAATGTAACAGCCATTTCGATTAACCTCCCTTAATTATTCTTCACGAGGGTCAATGTACTTAGCTGCGCCGTCAAAGCGACCGTACTGACCGATGTTGTTCTTGTATGCTTCGTCGGGGCTCATGCCGTGACGGATATCCTCCATCATCTTGCCGAGCTTAACGAACTGATA
>CAZRLC010000068.1:0-5649 GCA_964600975.1 uncultured Ruminococcus sp. | reverse complement strand
TTAACTACATCAAGTTTGCTAACGGCGGCAGCGGTTCTACAAACTACCGTACAAACAACATCCCCAACTCCAAGCTTTATGACAATGTTCAGATTTATCTCACCGATGAAATCAGCGCAAGTTCAGGCAAGAAGTGGGATTACGCTACAAGTACCTACAGCGATGTAACAGAGGACCCCACAGAGGCTCCTACTGACGCTCCCACCGAGGCTCCCACTGACGCTCCTACAGAGGCTCCCACAGACGCTCCCACTGAGCCCGAATCCGAGGCTTCCGGCTACAAAATCGTAGCAGAGTCCGGCAATTGGTCTGATGTAACTCTTTACAAGGTTGACGATACTACTATGACAGCAACCGTTCACCTTGATGCAGGTACCTATACATTCAGAATTATGGACGAAAACGGTACTTATTACGGCTACAACAGCAAGACTCTTACTGTAAGTAACGCAGGTAACAATTTAGCATACCGTACAGGTGGCACTCTTAGTGATGCGGTAACTACACTTAACGCTTCAGCCGGTACATATACCTTTGATGTTACAGTTAAGACTTCAGGCAGTACGACCTATCTTATCCTGAAGTTTACGTATGTAGCTGACTGATAGTTTCAGTCTAATATTCTTACAGAGATAGTTTTTGAGGGTTAGTTATAACAGTAACTCCCCATACTACCTGTCAGGTAAGTACAGCTTAATCGGCTTATAAATCAAACAAAGAGGTTGACTTCTCAAAAGGAGGTCAACCTCTTTTCTTAGTGTATAGGTAATAATAGGGTATGAAAAGGTAAAGACAATTGTATTTGATTTTGCCACAACATATGCTATAATAACAGAAAAGGAAGTGGTAATATGTTGCTTTACGATATATCCGGAGACATTATGACCGCCAAGGTCTACGAGGGCGACCCTACACCCACCCACGAATACATAAAAAGCATTGAGAATGGAGATGACTATAATCTGTCACAGTTCTCTATGTGCAGTCATAATGCTACCCATATTGATGCACCCTATCATTTTGACCCTGACGGTGAGAGAATAGGGGATATGAGATTGTCTACTTTTTACGGCAAGTGTACCGTAGTATCCATCAAGGGTATACTCACAGGTCAGGATATGGAGCGTCTGCTTCCTTATTGCAAGAAGCGTATCATACTCCACGGTGACGGTGAGGCTTATATCTCTCAGAGTGCAGCAGTGGTAATTGCCGATAGCGGCATCCTTCTTGTGGGTACAGACGGCGTGTGTCTGTCTACGGCATTTGACGAGATGCGGGTACATCTGGAGTTTGCCCGTAAAGGTGTGGCTATTCTTGAGGGACTGGACCTTAAGGGTATCCGTGACGGCGAGTACACACTTTGTGCATTTCCCCTTAAGCTTTCTGATTCCGAGGCGGCACCCTGCAGAGCAATCCTTATGGAGCAGGAAAAAGGCTTCTGATTTTTTGTGATTTATTTTACCTCTTGGAGGCAAGTATATGAAAAAACTCGTTGTGTTTGACCTGGACGGCACTCTGGTCAACTCAATTTACGACATAGCAGACTGTGTTAATCTGGCTCTTAGTTCAGAGAATTTACCTCAAAATTCTCTAAAGGAATATTACACCTTTGTCGGCAACGGTATGGAGAATCTCATCTGCCGTGCCCTAAAGGATAAATCCGAAGATGAAACCCTGTATAAAGCTGTCAGAACAAGGTTTGATATTTTGTATAAAGAGCATTGTAACGACAAGACCACCCCCTATGAGGGAGTGCCGGAGCTTCTTCAAAGACTGAACTCTCAGGGGATAATGACCGCGGTTCTTACCAACAAGGCTCACGAATTTGTGACAGGAATACTCCACAGATGTTTTCCCGACCACCGTTTTCACATAGCCTTGGGTAACAAGGACTGCATAGCCCGTAAGCCCGACCCTCATGGTCTTCTTTATCTTATAGAAGAGGCAGGTGTAAGCCTTTCGGACTGTGTGTATGTGGGGGATAGCGAGGTGGACGTGGCTACAGCAGAGAATGCAGGAATGGACCTTGTGTGTGTTACTTGGGGATTTCGCAGTGTTGAAGAGCTTGTGTCCTCGGGTGCAAAAGTCCTTATATCCTCAGCCGAGGAACTGTATAATACTATAATAAATATGTAAATTTAATTCCAAGGAAGGAGGCGGAGTATGAGCAAAATAAATTATCAGCTTGAGCTGGATAGAATTCTCGAGGAGATTTCTCGGGGGAGTACACCGCCGACTCTGGCACTTCACAGTTGTTGTGCGCCATGCTCCGCTTATGTGCTGGAGTACCTTACCTCTTACTTCAATATTAATGTAATATATTATAATCCCAACATCTCCGCCGAGGAGGAGTTTAACTATAGAATGTCCGAGCTGCGACGGCTCATTGAGTCTATGCCCCTTAAGAATAAGGTGACACTGACGGAGTGTGAGTATAACCCACAGGAGTTTTATGATATAGCCAAGGGGTGCGAAGCTTGTCCCGAAAGGGGAACGCGTTGTCACAGATGCTATCAACTTCGTCTGGAGTATGCTGCTAAGGAGGCACTACGCACAGGTGCAGACTATTTTGCTACCACCCTTACCCTCAGTCCGCTGAAGGACGCCTCTGTTATCAACGCCATCGGCGAGGAGCTGTCCACAAAGTACGGCGTAGCATACCTTCCCTCAGACTTCAAAAAGCGTAACGGCTACAAGCGTTCTATAGAGCTATCTAAGGAATTTAACCTGTACAGGCAGAACTTCTGCGGATGTGTCTATTCCAAGAAAACACAGGACGAAAAAGAGTAGCTCTATATAGAATATAAAATACATATGTTAGGTCTTGTCAAAAAATGGCAGGACCTTTTTATTTGTCTTTTTCTTTCGAAAAATAAAATATATTGATTTTTCTTGCTGGTTAATGTATTATTAATATAATGTTAACAATTTGAGGGTGGTAACAATGAGAGCAGACGGAAAACCTACCAAGAACGTATTCCCCATGTATAGAGTAGCGGCTCATATTATGGATAAGCGTTACGATGCACAGAATATGATTACTCTGAATATTCCTCTGGAGCCTATTCGTGCATATCTTAATCAGAAGAAAAAAGAGGGCGTATACCTGAGCCATATGGGACTTTTTATCGCCGCATATCTGCGTACCCTATGCGAGTTTCCTCATCTGAACCGTTTTGTTGTAAATAAAAAGATTTATTCCCGAAACGAGATTGCCGTAGGTATGGTAGTTCTCAAAGCAGGAGATATCAACAACGAAACTATGTCTAAGATATACCTTGACCTGGAGGATACAAGCCTTACCGTTCAGCAGAAGATAGACGAGTATGTAGCGAGTAATCGAGAGGCAGAGGAAGAAAACGGCACAGATAAAATTATCAGCACTCTTCTCAGCATCCCCGGACTTCTCACTATCGGCGTCAAGCTTTTCAAGCTTCTGGACAGATACGGTATGCTCCCAAGGTCTATTATAGACGTTAGCCCCTTCCACGAGTCACTGCTTATTTCCAATCTGGCAAGTATCCGCACAAACCATATTTATCACCATGTTTACGAGTTTGGTACCACAAGCGTTGGTCTTACTATGGGTAACCTCCGTGATGTACCTAAGATGAAAAATGGTGAGGTAGTTCTGGAGAGATGCATCCCCATAGGACTTGTTATGGACGAGCGTATTGCCACAGGCGTATACTTTGCTCAGGCATTCAGAAAGTTCAGAGAATATCTTGCTGACCCTTCCAAGCTGGAGTCTCCTCCCGAGAAGCTTATCACCGACTTTGAGGGACAGTACGACAAACAGCGTGAGCGTCGTGCCAAACTGGCAGAGAAAAAAGCCCAAAAGGCAAAGAAAAAGAATAGTAAATAAATACTGTTATGTATAGCAATGGATTCTCTGAAAAGGGAATCCTTTGCTGTTCTCTGTTGTAAAAAGCATATTCATCTACAGGAAAATAGTGGAATAAAGATAGAAAACAAGTGATTATTTTGCAAAGGATGTAACAAAGTTGAAAGGAAAGGATTTCTTTCGGTTACAAAAAGTAATCTTTCAGGGGCTTTTCCAAAAAATTAATCAAATATAAAGGATATTTTGTGAATAAAGTACTTGATTTTTATCTTTGTATACTATATAATGATAATGCTTAAAAAAGCATAAAATTAAAAGGAGGATTTTATTATGTCCAAGACAAAGAAGATAATCAGCCTGCTTATCGCAGTTATGCTGGTTATGGCAATGGCAACAGTTGCTATTGTTTCAACATCCGCTCTTGCTGAAGGCGAGACATATGTTGTTGCAGGTGCAAGTGGTCTTTGCGGTTCCGAGTGGGATCCCGCTGACACAAACAATCAGATGACCTGGAACGCAGAAAAGGGTATCTACGAGATCGTATATACAAACGTAGCTGCAGGTAGCTATGAGTTCTGCGTAGTTAAGGATTATGACTGGTCTGCAGGTCAGTGGAACCTTACAGGTGTAGCTGGTTATGAGAACAACGCTCACGTTACAGTTAGCGAAGCTGGTTCTACAGTTACAGTTGGCTTCAACGGCTCAAACGCTACAGTTGAGGTTGCTGCTACAGATGATTCCACAGATGCTCCCGCAGATGTTCCCACAGATGCTCCCGTAGTTTCCGGCGATGCAGCTACAGTTTACTTCTCCAACAGCAATTTCTGGGGTGAAGTATATGTATATGCATACGATGCAAACGGTACAGTTGGTGCTGAGTGGCCTGGTACTGCTATGACATTTGTTGAGACAAATGGTTATGGCCAGGACATCTACTCTGCTGAGATTCCTGCTGGTGTTACTGCTATCGTATTCAACGGTGGCGTTGATCAGCCCCAGACAGTTGACGTAGCAGAAGTTGTTGACGGTCAGGGTTACTATCCTGAGACAGAAGTTGAGGGTAAGTGGACTGTAGGTACCTACACTTACGAAGTTGTAGAAACTCCCGATCAGACAGATGCTCCTGTTGTTGATGCAACTCCTGACGAGACAGAGCCCCAGGCTTCTGAGACAGCTCCCGCTGCATCCGAGACAGCTCCTGCTGCTTCCGAGACAGCTCCCGTTGCATCCGAGACAGAGCCCGTTTCTTCTGAGACAGAGCCCCAGGCTTCTGAGACAGATCCCGTTGTTGAGGGTTCTGCTGTTATCGTTAACGGCGTTGCTTACGAAGTAGTTTCCGGCGATGTTGTTACATACTATGTTGACCTTACAGCTGCTCGTCTCTTCGAGAACATTCAGGCATATGTAACTTACGATGCTGAGAAACTTGCTCTTACAAGAGTTACTTCTGACGATCCCGACGTAGAGGATTGGGAAGTTGAAGGTCCTGCATTCTGTGCAAACCTTGAGGGCGTTATCCTCAATGCAGGTACAGAAGGCGTAGTTAAGTTCAACGCTTCTAAGGTTGCCGGTTACAACTTCAAGGAAGGCGCAAACCTCATCACACTTGAGTTCACAGTTATCGCTGACGGTGAGTCCGAGATCGCTCTCACAATCGATGAGATGACAATCAAGGGTGGCGACGAGTCTTACTTCACAGCTGGTCAGCAGGTAACAACTGAGGGTATCGAGGTTGTTGAGTATCTTGTAGCTCCCGAGCACGAGATTAACACATCCGCTCCCGAGACATCTGCTCCCGAGACATC
>CAZRLC010000067.1:2918-6099 GCA_964600975.1 uncultured Ruminococcus sp. | reverse complement strand
CTACCTTCTTATATGTTGCCTTGACTGTGATATCCTTTGTTACGTAATCGTACTCGTTATCCCAGCCAGAGAATGTGTAGCCGTCAACTGCGGGAGCCTCGGGAGCCTCTGCAGGTGCGCCGTATGCTACTGTCTGCTCAGAAAGAACGTTGCCGTCCTTGTCTACGAATGTTACGGTGAATTCCATAACCTCGGGCTCTGCATTCTCAACAACAACAACGATAAGCTTGATATCGCTGTCAACAGCCTCTACAGTGTAGGAACCGTCTTCGTTTGCTGTGAGAATATCAGTGTTAGCGATAACAGCTGCTACTGTGTAGCCTTCTGCTGCTTCTACAGTGAATGTATAGTCAGCACCAGCGTTAACAGTGTTGTCACCGATAACTGTGTAGTTGCCGTCTGCCCATGTTACGTTGTACTTGAGCTCGTCAACCTGGAAGTAAACTGTACCTGCGCCCCACCAGCTTGTAGCAACCCAAATTGTGAGTTCGTCACCGGCCTTAACCTCGTAGGTAACAGGATCAGATGTTGAATAGGAATCTGTGTAGATAGTGATAGGCTCATCCCAGTCACCGGTTACGGAACTACCCATTACGGAAAGTACCCAACCATCAGAGTTGAGGTTGTTCATCATATTGAATGAAAGAACCATATCCTTCTCTGCTGTGTAGGTGTAATAGTATGCGTAGTAATCGTTGCTGGGTGTAGCGGTATTGAGAACGCCAAGCTCGAGAGCTACGGGATTCTCTTCTCTACCTGTTGTATCTTCCTCACCAGCACTCTCAGAGATAGTACATACATTATCTGTTAAGGAATTGAAGCCAGTGTTCTCGATTGTGAACATTGTAATGCCAACAGCCATATATGTAGGTGTTACGCCTGTAGCAGTTGTTGTGCCCATCCAATCCATATCAACAGCTGTGGTTGTACCGTCAGAATTGAGAACCTCAAATGCGAACTGATTCATTCTGGGATTGTAGCCGGAGATAGCAATGTCAAGAACCATGGTGTTGTCACCCTGATACATGAAGTATGCCTTCTCGCCAACTGCGATTTCGGGAAGATCATTCTCACCAAACTGGAGAACATAAGCATCATCTTCTGTACCGGAACCGGTAATTACGGATTCCTGTTTCTCCTCGAAGAATGCCCAGAAGGTTACGGTGTTGGTCTGCTCGGTCCATGTAGCAACCTTAATAATGTACTCAACGCCAGCCTTAACATCATAGTCAACAGATTTCTGCCAGTCGTTAAGTTCAGCACCGTTCCACATGTCGGTTGTATCTTCAACCTTGAGCCAGATATCCTCGCCGTAGTGCTCAAGTGTCAGTGTACCGCTAACTTCGGGGATGTAGGAGTATGTCCATGCATCTACCCATGGATCAATTTCATCGTTACGTACAAAGTTAACTGTGTAGAGCATATCAACTGTAGGATCGAAGGTCTCGGGGTCAGCTGTTGTAATAGCGGGTTCCTCGGGCTCTTCTGTTGCTGTTGTCTCTGTAACAATGATAAGAAGCTGAATATCGCTCTGTACGTTTGCGATTGTGTAAACGCCGTCTACAGGAGCAACGATTGCCATATCAGCAACTACTGCTACTACCTTGTAGCCTTCTGCTGCGTCTACTGTGAAGGTGTAATCTGCGCCTTCTTCAACCTGAGCGTCGCCGTTTACTGTGTAAAGCTCGGACTCTTCCCAAGTTACTGCGTAGTTAACCTTATCAAGCTCAGCAGTAATTGTGAGCTTAACCTTATCCTCATCGTTTACATAAACGTTGAAGGTGTATGTACCGCCTGTAGCAACAAGTGTTGCATTACCGGCAGTTGTCTTAATTGTCCAGTTCTCACATGTGTTTTCGATCTCGCCGTCGTTACCATACCAGTTGCCAAGGTCATCGTAAACCTTGAAGTTGTATGTACCGGCTGCGAGGTCAAGTGTAACGGAGAATGTGCCATCCTCGTTAGCAACGAGAGCTGTGTCTGTCCACTCGCCATCCTCTGTAAGAACAAAGTTTCCGTGGATTGTGTACTCAGTAGCAACCTCAGGCTCGTCAGGTGTAGTAACCTCGCCCTCAGGATATGTTACGGAGAGCTGAGAAGAGCTTGTACCGAATGCAAATACATACTCACCAGCCTCTGTTGTAATAAGAGTTACATTGCCAGAAGCGCTGGAGCTGAATGTAAGTCCTTCAATAGAACCTGTGATAGTAGTAGTTGACTTGGGAGATGTCCAAGTACCCTGACGGATAATTCTGAACTCGTAAGTTGTATTTGCCTCGAGAGTCAGGGTTACATAACCAATTGACTCGCCCTCAGCATTAAGCTTAAACTCGTTAGCTATTGTGTTCCAACCATTGAAGGAACCAACAAGGTATCTGTCAGTTGCAAGAGCATCTACTGCGGGTACGTCCTCAAGGGAATCATACCATGCAAGAGTCTTGAGGTCATAGTACTTGCCGTTCTCGAATGTGAGGTCAGCAGTCTGTTTGCCAGAATCCTTACCAGCATTGAAGATAATGTTTGTGTACTCTGTTGTATACTCGATGTAGTATACGTCAAAGCCGTTAACAGTCTCTTCTGTCTTAGTCATTACAGTGCCGGGCCAAGTAGCATCCTTAGCTGTCTCTGTACCTGCCTCGTCCTCAGACCATGCATAAGCATAGAGCTCGGACCAAGCTGCGGCGTTAACAACGTATGCACCGTATACAACTACCTCAGGCTCATCGTCTGTTGCCTCAGTTGCCTCGGAAGATGCTGCCTCGGAAGAAGCTTCCTCAGAAGAAGCTGCCTCAGAAGAAGCTGCCTCTGTTGTGGGCTCTTCTACTGTGGGTGTGTAAACGTATGTGCCAACGGTAATCTTACCGTCAACCTCATCTACGCAGTACCAACCTGCACCGTCAACAATGCCATCAGAAATTGTAACAGTCTGTCTACGAACAGTAGCATCCTGATCGTGCTCACCGTTGAAGATGATGTTGTCGATATCAGCAGGAACCTCTACGCTGTAGATATCCTGACCATAGTCGTTTGTCTCAACGAAGGTCATTGCTGCGCCGGGCCATGTGGGATCACCGTTAGAACCATCATACCAGTAGTATGCGTACATGTCAGCAAATGCCCAGTTGTTTGTGAAGTAAACAGTGATTGTGCCAACTTCGTCATATGTAGCCTCAGTTGCCTC
>CAZRLC010000067.1:0-2818 GCA_964600975.1 uncultured Ruminococcus sp. | reverse complement strand
TTGTGAAGTAAACAGTGATTGTGCCAACTTCGTCATATGTAGCCTCAGTTGCCTCGGTAGCCTCTGTAGCCTCAGTTGCCTCTGTGGGAGCCTCTGTGGGAGCCTCTGTGGGCTCTGTCTCCTCGGGAACTGCATAATCATATGTGCCGCAGGGCTTAGTAGCTGTAGCGCTGTCATATGTCATATAGTAGCAGATGCCCTCGTACCAACCGCCAAGGATATCCTCAGACTTGTCTTCACCGTAGGAACCGGTGCCGACAAACAAAATGCCTTCTGCATCTAGAGGAATAGAGTACTTGTAGATATCATAGCCTTCGCTATTCTGACCTACAACTTCTGTAAGAGCTGCGCCGGGCCATGTGCTTGTGTTAGAATCTGTGGAGCTGCCCCAAATCCAAATTGTAGGATCAGGCCACTTCCAGTTGTTCTCGAAGTAGATGTTGATGTACTCAACTTCAGCCTCTTCTGCTGCGTTGAACTGAGCGTCCAGCCAGTTAAGTCTGGAGATCATCCAGTCAGCTGCGTACTGAGCCTGTCCTTCGAGTGTGTCGTTAGCGTAGCTAACTGTGGAAACAGAGAGAGTGTTAGTCTCTGCGTCGTAGTCATACATATGGAGAGAACCATGTGCTGCTACCCAACTGGTGTTGTAAACCATATCCCACATATCATAGTTCCACTCACCGGAAACGGCAAGGCTGTCAAGATATGTGTCTGCAGACTGGAGTCTGCCTTCGTCGTTGGTAGCTGTACCATCGAGGATATCAGTGATACCTGCGAAGTCAGCTGCCCAGATTTCCTCTACTACTGCCCAGAACTCTTCCATCTCGCAGAGCTTAGCGAATACGCTCATTGTGCCCTCGAAGTTGGAGTCATAGTGCTTGAGTTCCTTTGTGTACCAGTTTGCAGGAGATGTGAGGTCAAGTGTGTTGCCGTCAGCATCAACTCTTGCAGATGTGTTTACAGAGTTACCAAGTGCATTGTCGTAGTCCCAAACAGGAGAGAGAACGAACTTCTCTGTCTCGTTGTTGTATACAAAGTATGTGCTGGTAACACCTGCGTCCATGTTCTTTGTAACTTCGTTTACAAGATATGCTCTTGCAAAGTCGTTGATGTCAACGAGCTCACAAAGTGTCTCGTAGTCGCCTGTGTAGATAGCGTCTTCAACCTTCTGATACATTTCGAGCATCCATGCTGCCTGAACATCATCAGGTTCATCAGGAGTCTTGAAGGTCATTACCTGATTTCTGGAGGTCTTGCAGGTATTATCGCCTGAGCTATCTGCGTTTGCCTGTGTATCCATCTCAAGGATGAAGTCAAAGTCAGTTGCAAGGTAGCCTTCTTCGGCGGAATCTACCTCAACCTCTTCAAGGTCGGGCATTACGGTGTTCTTACCCATCTCAATCTTCTGAGTGAGCTGGTAGGAACCCTTGTATACGCCGTTTACGAACCAGTCAACAAATCTGGAGTCACATGCATAAACCATGCCAACTTCGTATGCCAGGTCGTAAGCAAGACGGTTTCTGAGGAGAGAAGGATCCTGTGCATTAGCAAGGAGTGACCACTTCTTACCCTTCATGCCGTCAACTGTGATGTTGCTATCGTAAGTGATATTGAAGGGCTTCTTGGAAAGGTTCCATGTGGAGTTTCCACGACCCTTGATCTTCTTAACCATAGAAGCGTCGCTGTCTGTGTAGCCTGAAGCATCAGCAACAGCACCACCCAGGTACTCCTTTACTTCCTGGTTCTTTGTTCCGCTTGTAAGGAAGTCGTACAGATCGAAGGAAGCTGTGATTTCTTCCTTTGTACCATCATCATATTTAGCTGTAGCGCCGTCCTTGCTGTTGATAAAGAGTGTACCATCTGCGTCTGTCTTGTAGATAGTAACCTTTGTCTCACATGCGCCGGAGCAGGTGTACTGTACGCCTGCCTCGTAGGGAACTACTGCGTAAGTTTCGGGAGCGATTGTAACGCCGTTAACGGTTACGTCCTCTGTGTATGTGCTGTAGAGGATAACGCTCTCGTTGTCAGCACTCTGGGGCAGATAGAATACACGAACTGCATTCTGACCGTCAACCTTTGTCCAACGCTGCCATGCATCTGCGCCGGGAGTTGCATCCTCTTCGAGGAGACCTGCATAAGCATAAATACCGCTGGTTGTTGCCCAGGGTACGAGATGCTCGGTTGTGCCGTCATCCTCGGGCTCTGTTACCTCTACAGGATATGTTACACCAAGCTTGTTGCTGCTATCATAAGAGAATACATAGTCACCTGCGATAGTGGTTGTAATTGTACAGTTACCGCCGGATGTGGTAAATGACCAACCGGATACATCAGCTGTAATTGTACCGCTGTTACCGTACCATGAGCCACTCTTAACTACCTTAAATTCGTAAGAGGTATTTGCCTCGAGTGTCATGGTTACATAACCGGTTGTCTCGCCCTCAGCATTAAGAACAAACTCATTACTTGCCTGGCTCCAGCTGTTGAAGGAACCAACTAAGTAGATGCCGGTAAGGAGTGCGGGATTAGAAACGGGAACATCAGCAAGTGAATCATACCATGTGGCTGTTGCCAGGTCATAGTACTTGCCATACTCGAATGTAAGGTCAGCAGTCTGTGAACCGCCACCGTTATTATTAAAGATGATGTTTTCGTATGCTACATCTGTGGAGATTGTGTAAACGTCATAGCCGTTACATGTCTCCTCAGTCAGTGTCATAGCCTCGCCGGGCCATGTTGTACCGTCGCCGCCCTCAATCCACATATGAGCTGTCATTGCAGACCACTCTTTGGAGTTGATAACGTATGCTGTGTATGT
>CAZRLC010000066.1:0-6169 GCA_964600975.1 uncultured Ruminococcus sp. | reverse complement strand
AAAATGATGTAAAAATAATGCGGACAGAAAGCTCCGTCCGCATAACAATACTAAAGTAAAGGTGCTACAGTAAAACTGTAACAGTAACTTTGATATTGACCCGTGCAGACGACACCCCACAGGTGAAAGCTCCATGCCTTGCTTTATTGTACGCAAAGAATTATAACCCTTTTATTTTCATTTGTCAATAGTATTTCTGTAATTTTCTTTAGATATTGAAAATCTAAACAAATAATGATATAATCACATTAATTAATCTGCGCAGGAGGTATATAAAATGGATAATCAGGAATATGTATACACAGAACAAGCCCCAGACCCTGCTGAACTTGAATTAAATATCGAAAAAAAAGACTTGAGAAAAAGATGCAACTCGGTTGGACTGATAACAATAATTGCATCTGCAGTTTTTATGACTGTATCTACAATACTTGTGTTTATTCAGCTTTTTGCAGAAGAAATATCCTCAGCTGTATTGCCCGAATTTGTAGACTCAATCCCTGACAATCTTTTGAATGGATTTGCAAATGTTCTCGGAATCGGAATTCTTGGATTTATATTCTTAAAGTCACGATACAAATTCACAAACGAGCCTCTTCCCTTTGCAAAAATCGGTAAGAAAACTTTGGTATGCTTAGTTTGCATCGGCTTTACCGTGTGTATGATATCAAATTTGATGACAAATGTCTATATGTCTACACTTTATTCTTTGGGAATAGATATTAATTTAGAATATGAAACAGCTATAACAAACTCACCCCTCGAAATTATGGTTGAGCTGGTTGCAACAGCCTTAGTACCTGCTTTTTCCGAGGAAATTCTTTTCAGAGGAATTTTACTCTCAACACTAAGAAAATACGGTGACGGATTTGCTGTTTTTGTATCCTCATTTATTTTCGGATTATTTCACGGAAATTTAATTCAGTTTCCCTTTGCTTTTATCGTAGGAATGGTGCTTGGCTGGACACTTGTATATACAAACTCTATGTTACCTGCCATATTAATCCACTGCTTCAACAATGCCTTCAGTGTTGTTTTGGATGTAATTTATACAAACTCTGTCGACTGGGGTATTAGCGAAGCCGTTGTAGATGTAACAACAAGCATTGTTGTGGGTATACTTGCTATTATCTCTGTTGTGTTTGCGTATAAACTCAGCAAAAAAGACAAGGGCTTCCTGAAACTTCAAAGATATGAAGGAATACTTGATAACAAGACAAAGACCAAGACTTTATTAACAAGCCCCACAATAATTATTTCCTGTGTGCTTTTAGTACAAGAAACAATAATGACACATCTGATAACTATTTGATATGGACAGATACGACTTTATGAAGGAAGCTTTGAATCTGGCTAAGGAAGCTATGAGTCAAGGTGAAACGCCTGTAGGCTGTGTAATAGTAAAAGACGGAAATATAATTGCAAAAGGCAGAAATCGTACAGAAGAGTTAATCTCTACAACCAGACACGCTGAAATTGAAGCAATAGAAAGTGCCTGTAAAGTTTTGAGTCGGAAAAACCTTTCGGATTGTGAGCTGTATGTTACACTTGAGCCCTGCCCTATGTGTGCCGGTGCTATTATCACGGCGAAAATCGGCAAGGTTGTTTTCGGTGCCTTTGACAGAAACTACGGGGCCTGTGGTACTGTTACAAATCTTTTTGCTACTCCTAATATACATCGACCTGAATGCTTTGGAGGAATTATGGAAGATGAGTGCAGCGAAGTGCTATCTGATTTTTTCAAAAGAATAAGAGAGAAAAAGAGCTGAGTTTGTTAACTCAGCTCTTATGTTATGCCTTTATTTCTTTATATTGATTACTCTCTGTGCAGCTAACATTATACCAAGCTTACCTGCATCAAAATCGTGGGCACCCTGAAGCCAAACCGCATAAGGCTCTCTTAAAGGAGCATCACAAGAAAGCTCAATGGAGGAACCGAGAGTAAAGGAACCTGACGCCATAACGACTTGACAATCATAGCCGGGCATATCTGAGGGCTCGGGAACCACAAAGCTATCAACAGGCGAAGCTGCCTGAATACCGCGACAAAATTCAACAAGCTCTTCTGCAGAGGAAAGCTTAAGAACCTGAATAATATCTCCTCTGTTTTCATTATATGAAGGTGTTACTTCAAAGCCGAGAAGCTCGAATAATGCAGCAGAGAACACTGCGGTCTTCATTGCTTCTCCCGTTATATGAGGTGCATTGTATGCTCCGAGGAACATTTCTCTCACTGTATCAAGCGTCGCCCCAAGCTCTTTGCCTGTACCGGGAGTAGTAAGGCGAAAAGCTGCCTGTTCTACTAAATCTCTGCGACCTGAAATATATCCGCCTGTTCGAGCAATAGCACCACCGGGATTTTTTATCATAGAACCGGCCATAAGGTCCACACCGCAATTATGAGGCGACTCAAATTCCACAAATTCTCCGTAGCAGTTATCAAGCATAATAACCGATTCGGGAGAAATCCTACGGCTAAGCTCACAAACCTTTTTGATATCACTATATAATAGAGAAGGTCTAAGCTCATATCCT
The DNA here is from genome assembly GCA_964600975.1 of uncultured Ruminococcus sp. GTDB lineage: Bacteria > Bacillota > Clostridia > Oscillospirales > Acutalibacteraceae > Ruminococcoides. The sequence goes on along the minus strand of CAZRLC010000066.1, from coordinate 3,634 downwards.
CGGGAGCGCTGGATATAAACCATTTTGGGGTGGTTTTTAAGCTTATTTTCTATTGCTGTGTAGTCCAGATGTCCGTCAGGATTCAGGTCTACTTCCTCGTATTTAATGCCAAAATCCTTGAGAGAACCGCTATAATCGGAATTGATACCAATAGTACCTCTGATAGTATCATAGGGAGTTGAAGCAACGGAAAGCATGGTATCTCCGGGACGAAGAACAGCAAAAAGTGCTACCGCCAAAGCGTGGGTACCGCTGACAAAATTATGTCTAACCAGAGCATCCTCGGCGTCGAATACATAGGAATAAACCTCATCCAAGGCATCTCTGCCTCTGTCACCGTAGCCGTAGCCACTACTACCGCCAAACATAGATTCGCTGACTCTGGCATTCTGAAAGGCTTTGAGCATTTTTATTTGATTAAATTCTCGAATACTGTCAATTCGCTCAAATTGTTCTTTACACATCGAAAGTGCTTTATCAGATGCATATCTAATATTCTGGTCTACATCAAAAAATCTGTACATAGTTAACCTCTTATCTTATAATGAAACCAATGTTTTGTGGCTTCAAAACCACATTTTTCGTAAAAAGTTTTGTTTTTTGCTTCGCATAAAAGTTGATACTCGCCGCAATTTCTACACAGGATATTGCTGAGCAAAGCCTTAGAAAATCCATTTCCGCGGAAATGCTTGTGTGTATAAACCGTTGGAACTATACTAACATCAAAATCTGTATCAGACACAGTGATAACGGATACCGGTATATCATCTGAATACATAATGTATGCTTTCAAGCAACCGTGTCTTAATAAATGTGAATTATTAAGATAAAAGTCCGTATATTTATCGTTGCTTTCGTCCTGCATAACTAACTTTGAGATTACTTTGGAGTCATTACACATACTGATGTTTGTATCAAAAATATTATGACCATCATCGACAGGATAAGACATAATAAATCCCTTATCACAGGGGTACGAAGACTTTGATAATTCCAAAAGCTTCACGCCACTGATAATCTCACAATCCTCAAAGCCAAACAAAAAAGCAGACAGTTCTGCACATTCCGACTCAGCGGCACACAAGGAAGTAACATAAACTAAGCTATTATACCGCATAATGATAGATATGGGAGTTGAGCCTTCCCTTTCTATATGTAAGTAGAACTGCAAAAAATCATAGTCACAACCATAGGCTTTAAGATACATATACATATGGCCTTCTATACATTTACAAGCAGAATATCCTTTAATGCTATTCTCCAGCAAATTATAATCTGTGCAAAGATAAATCAAAATAATCACCTAAAAACAATAGTGAACTACTGTATGATACAACAAAAAGAAAATAATATCAACAATAAAATAAAAAACAGACGGCAAAACCGTCTGTTGTCAGTAAAGTATAAATTAATAATATCAGTTATCTCTGCCGAGAAGATAATCAACAGAAACTTCGAGAATGTCAGCAAGTGCTACAAGCTCAACATCGGTAACATAACGAATCTGACCTTCAAGCTTTGAAAGTCCGGATGCGTTCATATCAACGCCATTAACCTGCAGTTGTGCTAAAAGTTCCTTTTGCTTCATTCCGCGTTGTTTTCTTGCTGCCTCAACTCTGGCACCAACCAGATTGCGGTCACCAAGCTCTTGTTTACGAAGTCTCATATTTGTTGTACTCCCCTACACTATATTTAAGCCAATAAAATTCTAATAAAAAATTCTAAAATAACATTAAAATTTTGAGCGTGAACTAATTATAATACGATATTCGAAAAAAAACAAGTCTTTTTGTAAATAAAATTAAAAAAATGAAATATTTTGGTAAATAAGATTACAATTGAGTAAATAAGAACTGTTAATTTTCTTTTTTTAACAAAAATTTTCTATAAGTCTTTATTTTGTTAAAATTAAGTGATATTATATTTAACATAATATCTGATACAGGAGGGCTACGTATGAGCAATACTCTTAAATCAAGAAACCTAACATTACTGACAGACTTCTACGAGCTGACTATGGCCGGTGGATATTTTGAGTGTGAACACAGAGACAGAACTGCATATTTTGATATGTTCTACAGAAATAATCCCGACAAAGGCGGTTATGCAATTATGGCGGGTGTAGAACAGATGCTTCAGTATCTTACTAATCTTAAATTCACAAATGAGGATATAGACTTTCTGAGAAGTAAGGGATTTTTCTCGGAAGCTTTTCTTGAATATCTGAGCAACTTCAAGTTTGAGTGTGATGTGTGGGCTGTTCCTGAGGGCACACCTATCTTTCCCGGTGAACCTATTGTCACTGTAAAAGGACCTCTCATTCAAGCTCAGTTTGTTGAGACTATGATACTGCTCTCTATAAATCATCAGAGTCTGATTGCAACAAAAGCTAACCGCTTAAGCCGTGCGGCTAACGGAAGAGCTGTTATGGAATTCGGCTCCAGAAGAGCACAAGGCTTTGACGGTGCTATATACGGTGCAAGAGCCGCGTACATCGGCGGCTGCTGTGGTACTGCATGTACAATATGCGAAAGGGATTTCGGTGTACCTGCACTCGGTACAATGGCACACTCCTGGATACAGTCCTTCGATACAGAATACGAGGCATTTGCAGCATATGCAAGGTTATATCCCGAAAACTGTACACTTCTTGTTGACACCTATAACACACTGAAAAGCGGTGTACCCAATGCAATAAAGGTTTTTGATGAAGTACTTAAGCCTATGGGCTACAGACCCAAAGGCATCAGAATAGACAGCGGTGATATAACATACCTGTCAAAGAAGGCAAGAAAGCTTCTTGATGCAGCCGGATATGAGGACTGCAAAATATGTGCTTCAAACTCTCTGGATGAGTTTATTATTAAGGATATGCAGATACAGGGTGCGCAGGTTGATACCTACGGCGTTGGTGAAAGACTTATCACCTCTTCCTCCTCACCTGTATTCGGCGGTGTATATAAGCTGGTAGCAACAGAGCAGGACGGCGTAATAACTCCTAAGATTAAAATCAGCGAAAATGTAGGAAAAATCACCACTCCCTGCTTCAAAAAGCTTTATAGATTATATGACAGAGAAACAGGAAAATCCATAGCCGATGTTATCACTCTCCACGATGAAACAATTGATGATACCAAACCCTATGAGATTTTTGACCCGATGAACACCTGGAAACGTAAAACCATCGAGAACTTCTTTGCAGTTGATATCAGAAAGAAATATATAGACAACGGCAAACTGATAGAAGAGCTTCCTGATATAGAAGAAATCAAGGATTACTGTCAACAGCAGATGGAAACTCTGTGGGATGAGGTTACACGATTTGAAAACCCCCATACCTACTATGTCGACCTTTCTCAAAAGCTCTGGGATATTAAGAACGACCTGCTAAACAAAGATAAGAAATAAATATATGAACTAAAAAAGACTCCTGTCCTAACGGACGGAGTCTTTTTTTATGCGACTGAATCTATAAGCCGAGTTCTGTTGTAAGCAGTTATCTATCTTGGCAGGGTGTTACCACCACTGCTCAACGCCACCTCCCCGGGACACGTCGAGCAAACGTATAGTGTCCCTCCGCGGTGTTGCTCCGAATAGGGTTTACAGGGCAGTCGGGTCTCCCCGACTCCGGTGA
>CAZRLC010000065.1:0-6209 GCA_964600975.1 uncultured Ruminococcus sp. | reverse complement strand
CGGTGCTCGGCGCTTCGCTCTTGCACTTTACAGGGTACAATGATATAATTAACTAAACATTACGGATGATAGCGGAGGTTTTAACTATGCCCTTTATAAACACCAAGGTAACAACAGAAATAAGCTTCGAAAAAGAAGAGATACTCAAGGCAAGGCTGGGCAAGGCGATTTCACTTATCGGCAAACCCGAAAGCTACCTGATGCTTTCTTTTGAGGAAAACTCACGTCTGTGGTTTGCAGGTTCAAACGACGAGGAGGCTGCCTTCGTTGAGGTGGCACTTCTTCACTCTGCACCAAAGGCTTCTTACGAAAAGCTCACAGCAGAAATCTGCAATATCCTGTCTCAGGAGCTTTCTATCCCTCAAGAGAGGATTTACGTGAAATTCTCCGAGACCGAATATTGGGGACATTCGGGCTATATGTTTTAAGAGGTAGTGTATGAAAAGTTACAGAAAAGAATTGTGGTTCAATATACCTAAAAGACGTGGACTTGTGAATATTACCCGAGAGGTTCAATCTGCTATTGACGAAAGCGGAGTGAAGGAGGGACTTGTCCTTGTTAATGCTATGAATATTACCGCTTCTGTGTTTATAAATGACGATGAGGCAGGTCTTCATAGAGATTACGAGAGGTGGCTTGAGCGACTTGCTCCCGAAAAGCCCTACAGTCAGTATGATCACAACGGCTTCGAGGATAATGCGGATGCACATCTGAAGCGAACTGTTATGGGCCGTGAGGTAGTTTGTGCTATTACCAACGGAAGACTGGACTTCGGCACCTGGGAGCAGATTTTCTACTACGAAATGGACGGTATGCGTAAGAAACACGCCCTTATAAAAATTATCGGTGAGTGATAGGCGGAGGTATATAGTATGAAAAGCTTTACCCTTAAAGAGGTACTTGTTGCCTGTAAAGGTAAATATTTGGGCGACGAGGCACTTCTCTCAAAGGAGATTTCCGCTATAACTCACGATAGCCGAAGGGTAATTAAAGATAGCCTTTTTGCGGCAATTGTGGGAGAAAGAGTAGACGGACATAATTTTATCCCTATGTGTATGGAGGCGGGTGCACTCTGTACTGTATGTGAGAAATCTCCCGCGGAAAACTCTCCCCATATTCTGGTGGAGTCCACCAAACAGGCGCTTATAGATATTGCTACCGCTTACAGACTTAAATTTAATATTCCCTTTATCGGAATTACAGGCTCCGTCGGTAAGACTACTACCAAGGAAATGATAGCCTCGGTGCTTTCACAGAAATTTAAGGTACATAAAACTCAGGGTAACTTCAATAACGACTTGGGAGTGCCCCTTACAATTTTCGCTATGGAAGAGGATACGGAGATTGCCGTTATCGAAATGGGAATATCCGACTTTGGCGAGATGTCTGTACTTGCACAGATAGTAAAACCCGATGTGTGTGTCATCACCAATATCGGTAACTGTCATCTGGAATGCCTCAAAGACCGCTCAGGTGTCAGAAAAGCCAAGACAGAGATGTTTGATTTTATGAGTAGCTCCGGCATTGCGGTGCTGTGCGGTGACGACGATAAGCTCAGAGAGATAAAAGAGGTGCAGGGTAAGGCTCCTCTGTTCTTTGGCATAGAGGCAGAAAACCGCTACACCGCCCACAGCATTAAATCCGACAACGAAACAAAGACAGAGTTTACTGTCTGCTATGACGAAAAGGAGTTCTCAGCTACTGTTTATGCTCTGGGTAAGCATATGGTGACAAATGCACTTTGTGCTACTGCTATCGGAAAACACTTCGGACTTTCGGAGGAGGAAATAGCAAAGGGCATAGAGGAGTATAAGCCTACAGGAAGCCGACAGAACATAATAAAGACAGAGAAACTCACAATAATTGACGATTGCTATAATGCGAATCCTACCTCTATGAAGGCGTCTATGGAGACTCTGTCGGGCTTTGGCGGAAGAAGAGTCGCTGTTATAGGGGATATGAAGGAGCTGGGCACTCATTCAGAGGAGCTTCACAGAGAAATTGGTGCCTTTGCCGTAGAGAAAAACCTTGATTTGGTTATTGCTATAGGAGAGCTTTCTCTTAATATATACAAGGAAGCAAGACCGCACATAGATGCAGAGTGGTTTGAAACCGTGGAGGAAGCAAAACTTGAGCTGTACGAGATGCTCACCATTGGCGACACAGTCCTTGTCAAAGCAAGTCACAGTATGAGGTTTGAGGAAATTGTAGAATACCTTAGGGAACTGTAAAAAGAATAATTATAAAAATCAGGTGCTATGATTTGATTCATAGCACCTGATTTTTATCTTTATGTTTATTTATAGAATTCCTGCGATAAACTTCTGTATAGCAGTAGCGTCTTTTATAGTGATTTTGGTATCTTTGTCATAATCAGCAAGGTCAAGAACGATACCCTCCAGAGTAACGAGGGATGCGAGATGCTTCTGGATAAGGGTTGCATCCTTGACGTTTACTTTGTTGTCCAGATTAACGTCGCCTATGGAGTAGTCGCTGTCGGGTGCGGTGGACTCTTCAGGATTCTCGGAATTGTCTGTAGCAGTAGATTCCTCGGGGGTGTCTGAATTGTCTGTAGCGGTTGAACTCTCGGTGGTGTCTGTAGTATCAGGCAGAGAAGTGTCGGGCTCCGTAGGGTCAACGGAAGTGTCGGGAACTGATGTGTCAGGTTCCTCGGGAGCAGTAGATTCCTCGGGGTTGGTAGGCTCATCTGTGGGGAACTCTACGTTTCCTGCGAGGATAACTGCCGAGAGTTCCGATACACGAATTTCAGCATAGCCGTTTTTATACTCTGTATCTTTTTTAGATAATGTGCCGTCCTCGGAAATAACATAGACAGTGGCATCCGTCACATCGGTAGGAATTCTTACATAAGGATACCACACGTCAGCCTCCTCGCCGTTCTTCGTGAGTGTTAACTCGTAAGCCTTCAGAACTTCCTCGTCTGTAAGGTTTTCGTTGTAACCTGCAATAACCGCAGTATCGGTGATTTCTGTTACGGTAAGGGTGGCATCCTTCACATCAGCAGGTACCACAACACCTGTGACGGTGTCTTTATAGCGATAGTATTTCTGCTGGTCAAGAACAGTGGGGAAGGGATAGTCGCCTAACTGAATTGTGTGTGTAGGCAGGAAAATCTTTTTAAGATTGTTGCAGTTGTAAAATGCCTCTGTATCTATGGTTTCAATGCTATCGGGGATTTCGATGCGCCCTATATTGCTACAACCATAGAAGGCTCTGTTTCCGATAGAGGTCAGATTCTCGGGCAAAATGGGATTAACAAGGTTGGTACATCCTGAAAATGCTCCTGCACCAATATATTTAAGACTGTCGGGAAGTACAACATCTACAAGTTCGGTGCAACCTGCAAAGGAATACTCAGCAAGAGATACGACTCCTTCGGGAATGGTATACTGCCAATCTGTCTTTGACTCGGGATAGGAGACAAGCATCCACATATCCTTTGTGTATATTACGTTGTCAATGGCTGTGTAGGAGGCATTGTCGGGATGAATGGTAAGGCTCGTAAGACTCGTACATCCCTTGAAAGCACGAGAGTTAAGAGAGGTCACATATCTGGGAATGGTGATACTGCTCAGTGAGGTACAGTCCGAAAAAGCACCTCGGTCAATAGAGTTAAGACTGTTGGGCAGAGTTATGTTTACAAGGTTTTCACAGCCGTAGAATGCTGCGGGACCAATAGACCACAGACCTTCCTCGAGATTTACCGCAGTCAGACTACGACAGCCCTCAAAAGCCATTTCGCCAATAGACTTAACGCTTGAGGGGATGCTTACTACTGTAATCCAGTAGCAGTCCTGAAAGGCGGTGTTGCCGATTTTTGCCACGGAGACGCCGTTAATGGTGGAGGGAATGTCTATAACGTAGTCCTTGTTCCTCGTGCCTGTATATTTCGTGATGGTTATGGCACCGCTCTCGACGGTGTAGGAAAAGTCGCTTGAAGGAGTTGTGGCATTAACTGTGACAGGAACAGTCATTGAGCATATACATATCAGTACTGCGATAAAGATAGTAAGAATTCTTTTTGATGACATGGTATTTCCTTCTTTCTATACTACTGAGTATGTAATTTAGGCAAAAGGTCTATGTGATGTGATTTAATTTATATTCCGTAGAAGTTTTTGGCATTCTCCGCGGTGATGTCCAGTATCTCCCGGGCGGTCATACCACGTAGCTCGGCAATTTTCTTTGCGGCATAAATGATATAGTCGCTTTGGTTACGCTTACCTCTCAGAGGCACAGGGGACAGATAGGGAGCGTCGGTCTCGAGGAGAAGTCTGTCAAGAGGCACTACCTTTGCCACCTCGACAGAGTGTCTTGCGTTCTTAAAGGTAACTGTACCGCCGAGACTGATGTAGCAATCAAGCCTCAAGACCTCTTTGAGAAATTCCGCAGAACCCGAATAGCAGTGAAGCAGAGGTTTCTTCGGTCTGAATTTTTTGAGAAATTCAAGGGTATCTCCGTGAGCCTCTCTGTCGTGGATTACCACAGGAGCCTTTAGGTCGTTAACAAGTGAGAGTTGCTCTGCAAAAATTTTCTGCTGAGGTTCCTTCGGGATATCCCAATAGTAATCAAGTCCCACCTCGCCGATAGCAACGATTCTTTTGTTTTGTGTGTACAGGTCACTCAGACGGCAGAGGTAGTCCTCAGGCAAACCCTCGATATTTTCGGGATGTATACCGACAGCCCCGTATACAAGGGGATACTTCTCTGTAAATTCAAGTATTCTTTCACTCGAGGGAATGTCCACAGAGGCGTTGACTATACCGCAAACGCCCTTTTCCTCAAGCTCTTTGAGGACGGTATCCCTGTCCTCGTTAAATGCTTCATCGTCATAGTGGGCGTGAGCATCAAATATATTGTAAAATTCGCTCATATTTTTTGTTATCAGTGGATTTTTGCACCGTTTTCCATACCGTCAACGAAGATAACTTTAACCGTACCCTCGGTATCAGCGGCAAGAATCATACCCTGGCTTTCAACTGAGCAAAGAGTTGCAGCCTTAAGGTTCTGAACAAGGATAACCTTCTTGCCCTTAAGCTCTTCGGGAGTATAGTACTGTGCAATACCCGATGCAACTGTACGGTTACCTGTGCCGTCGTTTAAGGTCAGCTTAAGAAGCTTCTTTGCCTTTTTAACGGGCTCACAGTCTACAATCTCTGCTACTCTCAGGTCAACCTTAAGAAAGTCCTCGATGTCGATTTTTGCGATGCCCTCAATTTCCTTTTTAAGGTTTTCCTCTTTCTCTACATCTTGCATACTTTTGGCGGATTTCTGTGCCTCTTCTCTTGCGGCTTCGATTTCTTTGTACATCTTCTCTGCGTCAATTCTTACGAAAAGGGGAGTAGCCTCACTGAGCTTTGTGCCGACAGGAAGTTTGCCGAAGGAGTCAAGACTTTCGTAGAATTTGATATCGCAGTTCATCTGTGCGAATATAGACTCTGCGGTGTCGGGCATAAAGGGCTGGAGCAGTACGGCGATAAAGCGGATAGCCTCCAGCAGGTTATACAGTACTGTGCCAAGTCTCTCTTTGTCTTCTTCGCTTTTTGCCAGAGTCCAGGGAGTGGTCTCGTCAATGTATTTGTTGCAACGCTTTGCAAGGTTCATAATTGCCTCAAGGCAATCACTCATATGGAAGCTGTCAATACAGCTTTCTACCTTCTTGATAGTATCATAGCAGAACTGCTTAAGCTCCTCATCAATAGGGTCACAGGCAGTAGGAGACTGAACAATTCCTTCAAAATATTTATTGTTCATAGCTATTGTTCTGTTCACCAGATTGCCCAGTGTGTTTGCAAGGTCAGAGTTGAACCTTTCAATCATAGCTTCGTAGGTAATAGAGCCGTCGTTTGCAAAGGGCATCTCAGACAGAAGGTAATATCTTACTGCATCTACGCCGAAAAGCTTGATAAGGTCATCTGCATAGATAACGTTACCCTTGCTCTTGCTCATTTTATCCTCGCCAAAAAGAAGCCAGGGGTGACCGTAAACCTGACGGGGCAGAGGCTCACCCAGAGCCATAAGGATAATAGGCCAGTAAATAGTATGGAAGCGAACAATGTCCTTGCCTATAATGTGAGCGTCAGCAGGCCAGAATTTCTTGTAATTTTCGCCGTGGTTTCCGTCGGGGTCGTACCCTAAAGAGGTGATGTAGTTTGAGAGAGCATCAATCCATACATAGATAACATGC
>CAZRLC010000064.1:0-6874 GCA_964600975.1 uncultured Ruminococcus sp. | reverse complement strand
AGGGACCGGAGCCATGCTCCCAGAAGTTGTCCTCTTTGCCCATACGAACCATATGCGAAGGGTCTACGCCAACCTGTTTTGTCCAGATTTCGTACGCCTCATCGTCATCCTCGTAGATAGATACATAGAGTAACTCCTTGGGCATTTCCAAAACCTCGGTAAAAAACTCCCAAGCCCATGCGGTAGCCTCCTTCTTGAAATAATCGCCAAAGGAGAAGTTACCCAGCATCTCAAAGTATGTGCCGTGACGAGCAGTGATACCTACTCGCTCAATATCGGGAGTACGGATACACTTCTGGCAGGTTGTAACCCTTGTCTTTGGTGGTGTTACCTCACCTGTAAAATACTTTTTCATAGGTGCCATACCGCTGTTTATAAGCAGGAGGCTGTTGTCGTCCTTAGGAATAAGTGGGAAGCTCTGAAGACGGAGACATCCCTTGCTCTCCATAAAAGAGAGGAACATCTCACGAAGCTGGTTAAGTCCTGTCCACTTCATAAAAATCATCCTTTCAATATTAAAATCTATATTGTATGTAAAATAAAAAAACTCCTGTCCCACATAGGGACAAGAGTAAACTCCTGCGGTACCACCCTGATTGACATATCCAAAAGAATATGACCTCTCGGTATCTTTAACGCAGATGTACGCCGTGTTCATCACACAGAGCTCAGGGGTGGCCGATATCTTTCACTTGCAAACACCTTGCAGCCCGAGGGTGTTCTCTCTGAGGCAAGGAACAGGATATCTCGTCCCATCACAGCCGATTTGAATATCTACTTGGTATTATATCTTTTGTTAGCCCGATTGTCAAGGAGTTTTATACCTTTGAGGCTAACTCACAAAATAAAAAGGCTTCAAGAAGAAGCCTTTTATATTAAAGTCCGGTTTTACGTTTTACTCTCAGGAACGAGCCTGTAGTAATGGGGCTTTCGCAGTAAAGCTCCAGCCGTTGCATAGGATGAGGAGTAGAGTCTACCTCTTCCCCGTATTCGTTCACGAGTTTTTGTGCTATTGCGGTAAAGGGGATGCCGTCGGGAGGCAAAACATCTATTGTGTCGCCAAGATAGAACTTGTTCCTCTGGGTGATGATTCCGCCGAAGTCACGCTCCTCTTCGCAAAGTGCCACCAGGTCGTAGTGCCTGATATAGCCACCCGAGGAGGTGGTCTGTCCCGGAGTTGTGCCCAGATAAAAGCCGGTACTATACTCTCTGTGGCTTATCTTCTCAAGCTCCTCCTTAATAAGGGGAGATACCTTGTAGTCACTGCTCAGTCCACCCTCGAAGTAAGCATCCAGAGCCTTTCTGTAAGCGTTGGTTGTAACGGCACTGTAGTAGGCGGTCTTGGCTCTGCCCTCTATCTTGAAGCTGGAGATTCCTGCCTTAACAAGTTCAGGGATGTAATCTATCATACACATATCACGGGAATTGTACAGATAGGTACCGCCGTCCGCCTCTACAGCAGGATAGAAGTTGCCCTCTCTGTTTTCCTCATACAGATGATACTTCCACCTGCAGGGCTGAGCACAGTCTCCGCGGTTGGAATCTCTGCCTGTCAGGTACTCGGATATAAGACATCTGCCGGAGAAAGATACGCACATTGCACCGTGTACAAAGCATTCTATCTCAAGGGCTGAGGGAATTTTTGCTCTTATATCTGCGATTTCTTCAAAGGATAGCTCCCTTGCCAGTACCACTCTGTCTGCACCCATATTGTAAAAAGCCTTGGCGGTTTCGCTATTGACGATTCCTGCCTGAGTTGAAACATGGCGTGAGGTATTTGGTGCATATTTCTTGGCAAGTTCAAACACACCCAAATCAGCTATAATAAGGGCATCTACCCCTGCACTCTCTGCAAAAGAGAGAAACTCAGGCAGAAGCTTTACATCAGCCTCACGGGGAAGCACGTTACAGGTAAGATAAAGCTTTTTGCCCATAGCGTGAGCAGTCTGCACAGCACCGGGGAGTGAAACCTCATCGAAGTTCTTGGGAGAGGTTCTCATACCAAACTGCTGAGCACCTACATACACCGCATCTGCACCGAAGCGAAGTGCCGAGAGAAGTGCCTCTTCGTCCCCTGCAGGAGACAGAATCTCGGGTTTTATAATTAAATCGTTCATTTAGTTCAGTCCTGCTTTGGAAAGATTAGACAGATGTTCTCCGTAGTTGGAAGCATAATAAGCTGTAACATTTCCATCTGCATCTGTACCGTGACAGAAGTACAGATAGTTTGTGTTATTGGGAGCAACCGCTGCCAGTAGTGCATCGCTGCCGGGAGAATTGATAGCTCCGGGAGGCAGACCTGCGGTATCGTAGGTTTCATATACACTTTCGAAGGTAGCTCTATCCTCTTCGGGTACAGCATCTATATTCTTATAAGGATAGAATGCGGTAGAATCCATTCCCAGTGTATGCACGTCATACTGAGGGCCGAAGGAAAGTCGGTTGCGAATTACAGAGGATACGTTGTACATATCCTCGGTATTCATTGATTCACCCTGTACAATGGATGCCATATTTACAATATCATCCAGAGTATAATCGTGTTTATCATTGATGATATCCATTATTGTTACAGGCTCTGAGTAACCTGCTACATCGTGCTTGGTCTCGTACACCTTAACCTTGAAGTTATTGAGGAAACGCCTGATTGTAAGGTTGGGTGCCTCATCTACATAGAATTCGTAGGTATCAGGGAAAAGATAGCCCTCAAGCTTATATATACGGTCAGGATTGTCGGGAATATCCGCAAGAAATTCGAAGTCCTCGTCAAACTCATTGCTGTTACACAGACGCAGGAATTCGTCTACATCGTAGGTAACACCTGCCTCGTAAAGCTGATAAGCCAGTTCCTGTACATTGGTACCCTCGGTAATCTGGACAGTAATTGTGGTCTGGCGGTTGCCTGTATACTGCAGGTGATTGAGTATTGCCAGGTAATCCTTATTTCTGGAAACCTGATACACGCCGGGCTCCACATCGTCAATCTTCCCTGTTATATCCGCGAACAGTACAAAGAAGGTTGTAGAATTAATAACGCCCCTATCCTTCAGCTTGTAGGCTATATCCTTGGTATCATCGTCTTTCTCGATTTTAATGGTAGCAAGAGTAGTGTCTTCGCGGTTAACGGCAAGGAAATCGTTACTGCCGATAATGAGAAACTGCGAGGCAACAACAGACATAACAATTACCAGTGCTATCCATGCAAAACGGTAGACCTTCTTGTTGCGACTTGATTTGATCTTGCTGATTTTCTTGTCTTCTCTCTTCTGACGGCGAAGTTCCTTTTTGCTGTCACGTTCTATCTGTGCCTTGGTACTTTCGTCAGAAAAAGAGGTAATCTCGTCAGAAAAATCCGACTCAGGCTGGGGTGTATCAGACTCCGCCTCGTCTGATATATTGAGGCGAAAGCGGTCTACACGCTCCTGTCTGTAACGCTGTACTTCTTCCTGATTCAGATTATCTCTGTTATCAAAATTATCTGTCATATCAGCACCCCCATAGGTAGCTTTTATTTATAATTTATCGGCTGTATGCCGAGCATATCGATCTGTTACCAGAAGCTGTGTGGCTTTATCATGTGGTGCTCTGGGGAGCTCCCAGGTGATGAAGCTTCCATAACATAAACCCACGCTTATTCCTTCATAATCCGAAAGAAAACGGTCATAATATCCCCCACCTGAACCAAGCCGATAGCCCTCAGGGTCAAAGCTGAGTCCAGGCACAATACAGATAGAATGAGAAAAATCCTCTAAAGGCTTACATCTGCTAACATCAGGCTCCATAATTCCGCCGAAGCCACTTTGCAAATCCTCCTCGGAGGTTATAAGGTAAAAGTTCATTACACCCTTACCCTCACACTTAGGCACTGCTACCGCTTTGCCACAGGCAAAGGCGGCGTGAATGATACCTCTTGTCTCTACCTCGTATTCGGTTGCTACATATATAAGCAGAGCCTTTGCATTCATATATTCTTCTGTACAAAGAAGTCTACTGGCAATTTCTATATCAAGGCTTCGCTTATACTCACCTGTCATCTTACCCCGCATATTGCGGTAGTGGGTACGAAGCCTCTTTTTCTCGTCTGCTACTTTACTCATGGCACTGCATAGCGGCGGCAACAGACTGAGCACAATCCTTGCCGCAAAGCTCCTCTACTATCATAAGTGCAAAAGAAAAGGTACATCCGGGGCCCTTGCCTGTTATGACCTTTCCGTCCTTAACCGCAGGAAAATCTACTGCCTCAGCACCCAAAAGCTCCTGTTCAAATCCGGGATAACAGGTAGCCTTTTTACCCTTAAGCACACCAAGATGTCCCGGCACCTGAGGTGCGGCACAAATAGCAAATATGTAAAGGTTATTATCTGCACAGTAGCGGATATAATCACATACAAGGCTTGATTTCTCCAGATTAACCGTACCGGGCATACCGCCGGGCAAGAACACACCCTGCATATTGTCCCTCACAACATCTGTGTCAAGGATATCTGCAAGGAATGTAATCCCGTGAGCACCCTGTACGCTAAGGGTCTTACCTTCGGTAACCGCAACCGTCTTTACCTCTACACCTGCACGGCGGAGAATATCTACGGTAGCGATTGCCTCTATTTCTTCAAAGCCTGTGGCTAAAAAACAGTAAAACATAATTACCTCCTACGAAGTGCTGCCTCAGAGTCCGAGAATCTCCTTTGCAACCCTGTATACATCCTCAGAAATCTCCTCGATAGTTCTGGGATTTTCACCGTCACTGCAGGGTATAATATGCCAACCCTGATTCTCAGCAGCAAAGAGAGCACTCTCGCGACTTGACCTGAGGAAGTCCAGATTCTTCTCGTGTAAATCTTTTTTGGATTCGTCGCCCTTGTATCTGCCTGTCATCAGCTTCTGAGAAACTTCTATAGGCATATCAAGGTAAATAACTCCGTCGGGAGCAGGAAGTCCCAGACGGTTATACTCAAACTCACAAAGCCACTCTATAAAGCCCTGCCACTCATTCCTCGGAAGCTTTGAGGTCATATAAATCATATTGGATGTGGAGTATCTGTCCAGCACAAACAAGGTGCCATTATCGTAGGATTTTTTCCAATCCTTGAGGTAACTTGCCACTCTGTCCACAGCATAAAAGGAGGCAGCCGCATAGGCGTTGACACAGGAGGGATCCTCGCCAAATTCACCTGCAAGATACATCCTCACAGGAGCAGATGCAGGACTGTCGTAATCAGGGAAAGACAGCTTCTCTACTGTGAACATCTCCCCCAGTTTCTCCATAAGGAGTCTGGACTGGGTGTTTTTGCCTGAGCCGTCCAGTCCCTCTATAACAATGATTTTTCCTTTGTTTAATACATTATTTGCCATAGCCGTACATTTCTCTAACTTCTTTAATTTTTCCGCAGGTCATACCGCCCTCCGGACATGCACCGCGCATACAGGAGGGACCGCTTTTTCTGAACATATTGGGGGCAACCTCTTTGCACAAAAGAAGCATCTGCCTTGCAACCTCTCTGATTTCCCATTGGGCACGGTTGCAGCAACGGTGAGCAAAGAAGTTCTCAAGGCTTCGCACATTAAAGGTGCAGACAATCTTTGTGGTACAGGCATTAGGCAGGATATATCTGGCATCCTCGTTTGCCTTTTTGATAAAAGCAGAGCACTGTGCCTTATTGTCAGCCTTGAAGCCTTCGATAATCTCGCTGTCTGTACCCGTGTACTCTTTATCGGTAAAATCACGGATATACTTAACACAAAGGGCATCACGGATATCGGAATAAGCCTTCTTCTGAACCTCAATAACATCAGAGTAAACCTGCATACAATGGGGGTCTGACTCTATCTCGGGAGGAGTTACAAACTCAAAGCTGTTGCCGTCAACATATCTCTGGGACTGCTGACTATAGGAGGCAATTCTGTGGCGTACAAGCTGGTGCGAACAAGCACGGGAAATTCCCTCTATACCAAAGGTAAAGGTTGCATGTTCTGTAGGACTTGCGTGTCCCATATCAGCCAACATATTAATGAAGGATGCTGTTTTTTCTTCGGTTAAGCCATCTCTGATATTCTCAATACCTGAGGGTGAATAACAAAGCTTTGCCGCTGCTGCCACCAGCTCCTCGGGCGATGGGGTGTGTGCCAGAAGTGTAACTTTAATTGCCATGATAACCTCTCCTTGCTTTTCTTATAATCCCTAATTATACACCTATCCATTATTAACACACATTATATCACATTATATATCAAAAATCAAGAAAGGCAGCCTTTGGAATACAAAGACTGCCTTATCGGTTTTCGGGGGTTATAAAGACCTTATTTTATTTTGTGTCATTGTCTTGGTTTTCGGATAAGTTTTCTGACTTATTCTGAATTTGTGCCAGTACATCACGAAGCTTATCGGGTAAAGGAATAACCCCTGCAGCGTTTTCAAGAATTGAAAAGCCTTCGTTTGCGATGAAGAAAAGAATGGTTATTTCTCTGAGGGGTAAGCCCTCGGGCAAAATATTCTGCAGAGATACAGAAAGCCCCACAATAAGCAGAGTCAGAACCTTTTTGATTATTCCCTTAAAGCCCACTGAACTCGAGAGTTTCTTCTGATATATTGCCCTCACTACACCGGTGATATAATCAATTACAATCAATGTTATGAGTGTGATGAGAAGTTTATCGAAGCCTCCCAAAAATGAGCTAATAAATCCACCGACTCCCGCTACTACCATTGATACCAGTGTCTTTATCCAAGAGAGTTCTTCCGGAAACAATGCGGATAGTCTGTTCATTTTATACCTCCTGCTTTCTTTATTTAGTTCCTGCAATTTCCTTCTGGATGGCAGTTACATCCTTAATATCCACCTTACCGTCACCGTTGAAATCACCGGAAACGGGGTAG
>CAZRLC010000063.1:0-6930 GCA_964600975.1 uncultured Ruminococcus sp. | reverse complement strand
GGATGCAGCGTTAAGGTCGGGCATCTTTGTCTCAGCGATCTTTCTGATCTGCTCACTGGAAATCTTTGCAACTTTGTTCTTGTTAGGAACACCGGAAGCCTTGTCGATTCCACAAGCCTTCTTAATAAGTACCGCTGCAGGGGGAGTCTTTGTAATAAATGAGAAAGATCTGTCTGCATAAACGGTAATAACGACAGGGATAATCATACCGATGTCGTTCTTTGTGCGCTCGTTGAATTCCTTTGTGAACGCAACAATGTTAACTCCGTGCTGACCGAGAGCCGGTCCTACGGGGGGAGCCGGAGTAGCCTTTCCGGCAGGAATCTGAAGCTTAATAAAGCCGATTACCTTCTGAGCCATTGCTTATTGCACCTCCAAAATTCGTGGTTGATGGCGGAGCATCCTGAAAAAATTAATGCTCCTCCCACAAGGGACTGTGTAGTCCCTCAAATAAAAAGCTCTGCTCTTTATTTTATTCTGTAAACAGTTCAGCCTGATTAAGTTCAAGCTCAACCGGTGTCTCGCGTCCGAACATAGAAACGATAACGCGGACATAACCTTTTTCGACGTTAAGCTCCTCAACAACACCGATAAAGTCCTCAAGGGGACCATCGATAATGCGGACGGAGTCGCCGACATTGTAGGAAACCTCAACAACGCGGGTTTCCACTCCCATCCTGTAAACCTCAGCCTCTGTAAGAGGAACGGGCTTGGAGGAAGGACCAACAAAGCCTGTACATCCACGGATATTGCGGACTACATACCAGGTCTCGTCGGTGTAAATCATTTTTACGAAAACATAACCGGGGAAAAGCTTACGCTCTACCTCAACGGTTTTACTCTTAGCATTGTCGCCCAGTCTTCTGATTTCTGCTTCAGTAGGGGGCTTAATCTCTGTGACTGTTTCTGTAGGAACCTTAACCTCAAGAATCATATCCTGAAGATTGCGGTTTTCAACAGTAGTCATAAGATTAGATGCGACTTTGTTCTCGTAGCCTGAATACGTGTGTACTACGTACCATCTTGCCTCATCCGACACAGCTCACTTCACCCTTTCTTAGGTTAAAAAAAGTTAAGTAATACTTGCGGAGCATCAACCGGCGCTGACGTTCATAACAAGACCGAGCAGAGCATAAAGACCCTGATCAAGTGCGAAGATAAGAACGCCTGAAATTAAGATTACAAGCAGAACTACGCCGAAATTCTTTGTAGTCTGAGAAACTGTGGGCCAAGAAATCTTCTTAAGTTCGCCTACGCACTCACGAAGATATTTGAACAGCTTCATAAAAACATTAGTTTTTTTGTTGTCAGCCATTTCGTTATCCTCCGTGATTACTTTGTTTCCCTGTGCAGAGTATGCTTACGGCAGAATCTGCAGTACTTGTTCATCTCAAGTCTGTCGGGATCGTTCTTCTTGTTCTTCATGGTGTTGTAGTTACGCTGTTTGCACTCTGTGCATGCTAGAACAATTTTCACTCTCATTGTAACGGCACCTCCCGTGTTTTTTCGGAATATTCCAGCCTCCCTCAAAAAGGGCACAAAAAAATAAGCCCCTTTTCCGAGGTAGAACTATTGTATCACAACTTTGCAAGGGAGTCAACACTTTTTTCAAATTTTATCAATAGGCTAAAATACAGACAAAACCAAGGTTTTTCTATGTGCAAAATATACTTATTTTCCCCCTTACTCCCTTGCATACACACATTATTATGGTATAATTCCCTTTGTAGTACAATTTATATTGAGGATGAGCTTATGATATATGTTTACCCTGATTATTACAAAGAATTCAAATGTATTCAGAGCCGTTGCCGCCACAACTGTTGCATAGGCTGGGAGATCGATATTGACCCCGACACACTTGTTACCTATCAGCATACAGAGGGTGACCTTGGAGGAAAACTTCGTGATAATATTAAAGAGGAAGAGGGGATTTGCCACTTTGTCCTTACAGAGAATGAGCGTTGTCCCTTTCTGAACTCCTGTAATCTGTGCGATATTATAATAGATTTGGGTGAAGATAAGCTATGTGACATCTGTAAGGAGCACCCGAGGTTTCACAACAGTCTCCCCCACAGAGTCGAGTCGGGACTGGGACTTTGCTGTGAAGAGGCAGCACGTATTATCCTTACAAAAAAAGAGCCTGTCTCCCTTATATACTCAGACACAGACTCCTGTAAGGATGAGATAATCGGGCTTCGTGACAGGGTTATCACTTTGCTTCAAAACAGGTCAAAGGATATATCCTGCCGACTTGCAGATGCCCTCAAGCTTTGTGGCTCTGATACCAAAGAGATTAATATATCCCGGTGGACCGATTTTCTGCTACGCCTTGAGAGGCTGGACCCTCACTGGACCCGAATGCTAACACTGCTTAAGGACAAATGCAGTCCCGACTGCAAAGAGTTCGATATATATATGAAAGACCGCCATGAAGAATACGAGCAGTTCTGTGTTTATCTTGTATACAGGCATATGGCAACAGCACCGGACTTAGAGGAAGCAACACTCAGAATGGAATTTGTCAATCTTTGCTATACAATTGTTAAATCTATCGGCACAGCTCTTTATAATAAAAACGGCAAATTCACCACCGAGGAGCAGATTGACCTATGCAGAATGTTTTCCTCAGAACTTGAATATTCTGACGAAAATATAAATCTGATTCTGGATGAATTATTTTTTCAAAAATCCCCTGACGGTTGTTGTTAAAACTACCTTTTTCATATATAATATAATAATATAATAAACCAATCAGAAAGGGTGATTTCTATGAATTGGAACGAAATATGGGCAAATCTTTTAAGCAAAGCACTTGAGTTCCTTTCCTCATGGGGAATCAAGCTTCTCATTGCAATTATAATTGTTATTGCCGGAGTTAAGCTTATCAAGTTCTTTAGCAAATGGATTAAAACCTCTCCCAAGCTTGACAAGGTGGACCCGGGACTACGCTCCTTCCTTACAAGCTTTTCCAACATAGCACTGTATGCGGTGCTTATCATTACCGTTGCTATGATTCTGGGTGTACCTGCTGCCTCATTTATTACCATACTTGCCTCTTGCGGTGTAGCAATCGGTTTGGCTCTGCAAGGTTCTCTCTCTAATTTTGCAGGTGGAATTATGATTCTCCTGTTCAAGCCCTTTAAGATAGGCGACTACATCTCAGCCTCAGGCGAAGAGGGTACTGTCAAGGAAATCTCTGTTGTTTACACAGTTATCATGACCGGCGACAACAAGAAGATTACTATCCCCAACGGCTCCCTCACAAATTCAGTTATCAAAAACTACACCTGTGAGGATATGCGTCGTGTAGATCTGGAGTTTACTACCTCCTACGACTGTGATATTGAGAAGACAAAGCAGGTTATCTCCGAGGTTATCGCTCATCATCCTCTGGCACTTCTTACACCCGAGCCCCTTGTTCGTCTTGCAGAGCATTCTGACAGTGCACTTACATACAAGGCACGAGTATGGTGCAAGACCGAGGACTATTGGACACTCAACTTTGACCTTATCGAGGGTGTAAAGGTTGCTTTCGACAAAAACGGAATTGAGATTCCTTATCCTCAGGTAGATGTTCATGTTACAAAAAGTTAAAAAAAGGAGAATTTGAATGAATAAACGAATATTTTCCTTGGTTCTGTCAACAATTCTTTTTTTGTTATGTTTTTGCGGTTGCTCAGATGTTTCGAATTTTGGCGTAGACTATGGCAACTCTCAGATTTACACAAAAAAAGATATGAACAAGGCTATAGATAAAATAGTTGATGAGTTCCGAACATGGGACGGCTGTGTGCTCTATTCCATAGAGTACGCAGGTGATGAGAAGTGTGAGAAAGAACTTGAATATTGCAGGGAATTAGGAGATAACGAAGATTTTACACAATGCATTGTTTTTACTTCCTCTTTTCGCTCACCTGTAAATGGCGGCGGTGCTTGGTATCCCAATCAAGTATACACCGGCTGGGACTGGTATCTGGCAAGGGAAGAAAACGGCGGTTGGGTTCTGCTCACCTGGGGCTACGGCTGATAAAAAGCTATCATCAAAAGATTTCTTTTACAATTACATACATGCTTAATATTACATAAAGGACAAACGCTTAATGTTTGTCCTTTGCTTTTTTATTTAGGCAGGTTAATATTGATTGCTGTGAAAATATATGGTATATTATATTAAGAAAATCTAAAGGGTGACAATATGAAATCAATCAAAAATATTTATAAAATCGGCATCGGTCCCTCCAGCTCCCACACCATGGGACCCTCCTTTGCGGCAACGGATTTTATCTCGCAGTATCCTCAGGCGGACTTCGTACAGGTGGTACTGTACGGTTCCCTGGCAAAGACAGGAAAAGGCCACGGCACCGACAGGGCAGTTATCACTGCTCTGGCAGATATCAAGTCCCAGGTGATATGGGACACAGAAACCAACACCACCAAGCACCCTAATACAATTGAATTTATCGCGTACAAGCAAGACACCCTACTGGGCAGAAAGATTTACTACAGTATCGGCGGCGGTGACATTCTCAGCGATGATAACACCTATACCCCGCCCAAGGATGTGTATAATGAAAAGTCCTTCGGCGAAATTGCCGCTAACTGCAAATCACACAACCTCCGCCTTTCTGACTACGTATTCAAGCACGAGGATGAGGATATCAAGGCATTCCTCCTTGCTGTGTGGGACACTATGAAGAACGCTATCTCCGAGGGACTCAGCCAGACAGGTATACTTCCCGGCGGACTTGAGGTTGAGAGGAAAGCACAGTTTCTCTACAATCAGCGTCACATAGACGAAAGCCCCCAGACAAGAGAAAACAGACTTGTCTGCTCCTATGCCTTTGCAGTCAGCGAACAGAATGCCGACTGCGGTATCGTAGTAACCGCACCCACCTGTGGCTCTTGCGGAGTAGTACCTGCTGTGCTCAAATATATGCAGGATAAAAACGGTTTTTCTGATGATGATATAGTCCGTGCTCTTGCGGTGGCAGGACTTGTGGGCAATATCGTCAGCACCAACGCCTCTATAAGCGGTGCCAAGTGCGGATGCCAGGCAGAAATCGGAACCGCCTGTAGTATGGCTGCTGCGGCTCTGTGTGAGCTTTTTGAAATGGGAATAGACCAGATAGAATACGGCGCAGAGGTAGCTATGGAGCATCATCTGGGACTTACCTGTGACCCTGTTTGCGGACTTGTGCAGATACCCTGCATTGAGCGTAATGCCGTAGCCGCTATGAGAGCTATAAATGCTCTGAGCCTTGCCAACTTCCTTTACGGAAGCAGGAAGGTCTCCTTTGATATGGTGGTAGAAACTATGTACCAGACCGGCAGAGACCTTAAACGCACCTACAGAGAAACCTCCGAGGGCGGTCTTGCAAAGCTGTATCACAGTAAATAGTAGTAAAGGACGCCTAAAACGGCGTCCTTTTTTGCGATATTAACCACCCGACAGCAATGTATATACCCAATAAATAATCCCATACACCACACTCGCCGATACTCCGTAGACAATAACCGGACCCGCTATTGTGAACATCCTTGAGTCAATATCCAACTTGGTGCCTTGTTTTCATTTGAGACATATATTGTATGGAAATAACAATATAAATACATTAAATCATTGCAAAATCCAAAAAGCTTTGGTATAATATCCGTGCGACACAGTTTAATATTCTCGTCAATAGGCATACTTTTTGTGTAAAAATGTATGCTTTGTTGTCATTGCCTATTGGTGGGAGTGAACTGTGTCGCAGCAGAACGAAGCTGCATTTTTCGTGCGCAGCTTCGGCTGCGCATTTTTTATTAGGTGTGATATCATGAAGATTGGATTTCGAACTCCCAGTTTGAAGAAGTCTATTAAGGCTAAAACAACAGGTAAACTTAAAAGAAAAATAAAAAAAGCGACTAACCCTTTTTACGGAAAGAAAGGAATGGGATTTATTAAAAGCCCCGTAAGAGCCGTAAAGAATAAGGTTTACCACAAAACCAGTTTTGGAATCAGCGATATTTTTCGTTGATTGTCAAGATAATTTAATCAAAAGGAGACGATGTAATGAAAATATTAAAAACGATTGCTCTATGGATATTGGCTGTATTTTTCGCACTTTTTGCTATAGCTTATATTCCAAGTATCTTTAGTTTACTTACAATTTTAATCACAGTTCTTGTCATTCCAATTCCAAAATGGCAAAACTTTGTAAGTAAATATATAAAAGGAAAAATCAAAATAATCATTGTTGTTGTTCTTGTTATTTTGGCTTTTTTCACTATTCCGTCTACTGAACACGATTCCTCTATTGACAACTCTACAGTAGGTGAAACAACAGTTTCCACTTCTGCTGACTCTACCACAAATTCTACCACTGAGCCAATCTCTGCATCTACTGCTGTAACCACTACCGAACTTGCAACGGCTATCACTACAGAACCTACACCAGCTACCACTGCCGAGCCTACACATGTCCATAGTTTTAGTGTGGCAACATGTACTGCACCAAAAACTTGTTCCTGTGGTGCTACAGAAGGTTCTGCCAACGGACACAACTGGAAAGACGCAACCTGTACAACACCAAAAACCTGCTCAGTCTGTGGTGTAATCACCGGCTCTGCATCTGCACACAGCTATTCTGACGGAGTGTGTTCCGTTTGCGGGACCAACGATCCTAATTATAGCCACAAAACTGAAACTACATATGTACTGAATATCAAGACGATGAAATTCCACCTACTCTCTTGTAGCAGACTCCCAACAGACAATCGAGAAGATACTACTATGAGTCGGGAAGAGATTATCAACGCAGGTTATGATCCTTGCGGTATCTGCCATCCCTAATTTATAGTTAATAATTCTATTGAAAAGGCTTGACCGATTAGGTCAAGCCTTTTTTAGCCTCCCTTGTGTAAAGGGAGGTGGCATTTTCGTTAGAA
>CAZRLC010000062.1:0-6997 GCA_964600975.1 uncultured Ruminococcus sp. | reverse complement strand
CGAAATCAGTTAGGGAGCAATCCCCCGCGAGTTCGAATCTCGCCGTCTCCGCCAACGGAACCCTTGAAAACCCAGTGTTTTCAAGGGTTTTCTGTATCATTGAGATTTTTTGTGCGGTGCTTTTAATGATTGTTATCGTTATCGGTGTCGGCGGACTCTCGGCAGGTGGCGGTGTGTGTTTCCATAGTATAAATCTTTAAGTGTTGTTATGTGCGTTACACCTCCTTTTTGCAACAAAAATACATAATTTACTTGCTAAAATTTTATATCTTTAGTAAATATTATATTTCGTGTTCGATTGACAAGAAACACAAAATATAGTATTATTATTATAGATTTACACAACTGACGGATTTGCGGAGTACCGCATGGGAGTGTATTTCGTATAAGCCGACCGTCTGGGCAAATCAGTTTTGTGCTGGTTTGCCTTTTTTTAGTATTGAATACAGCAAAGGAGAATTGATATGGAACATAAAAATTGGGCTGGATTTCAGAGCGGTAGTTGGCAGGATGAAATTAATGTACGTGATTTTATCCAGAAAAATTACACCGAGTACAAAGATAACAGCGAGTTTTTGTCAGGAGCGACAAAGCGAACAAATGAATTGATGAAAAAAGTTCAGGGATTATTTGCGCTTGAAAGACAGTTCGGCGGTGTCCTTGATATTGATACAACCACGGTATCTTCTCTTAAAAATTTCAAACCCGGTTATATTGATCAAGAAAATGAGCTCATTGTAGGTCTGCAGACAAACAAACCTCTCAAGCGTGGTGTAAACCCCTTTGGCGGTATGAGAATGGCAAAACAGGCTTGTGAGGCTTACGGCTACGAATTAAGCGAAAAGGTTCAGCAAGAGTTCACCTATCGTACCACTCATAATGACGGTGTATTTCGTGCATATACAGACGAAATGCGTCTTGCAAGAAGGTGCCACGTTATCACAGGCCTACCTGATGCTTACGGCAGAGGCAGGATTATCGGTGACTACAGACGTGTTGCACTATATGGCGTAGACAAACTTATTGAAGAAAAGAAACGTGATAAAGCAAATCTTGCAAAATCCGACTTTACTGCTGACCAGGTCAGACTTGACGAAGAGTTATTCCAGCAAATCACCTTTCTTGGATATCTAAAAGAAATGGCTGAGATGTATGGATTTGACATCAGCGAACCTGCAGCAAACACAAGAGAGGCTGTTCAGTGGACCTACTTTGCTTATCTTGCTACAATCAAGGAGCAAAACGGAGCTGCTATGTCTTTGGGCAGAGTTGCAACATTCTTTGATATTTACATTGAGCGTGACCTTAAAAACGGCACAATAACCGAAGAAGGTGCACAGGAAATTATTGACGACTTTGTAATTAAGCTCAGAATGGCAAGACATCTGAGAACTCCTGATTATAACGAGCTTTTTGGCGGAGACCCTATGTGGATAACAGAAGCAGTTGGCGGTATGGGTGAAGACGGAAGAACACTTGTTACAAAATCAAGCTACCGTATCCTAAACACTCTTTACACCTTAGGCTCCTCTCCTGAGCCTAATCTGACAGTCTTATGGTCTGCAAATCTTCCTGAAAACTTCAAGAAGTTCTGTGCAAAGGTTTCTTGTGATACAGATTCAATCCAATACGAAAATGATGACCTGATGCGTCCGATTTATGGTGACGATTATGCTATTGCCTGTTGTGTATCTGCAATGAAAATTGGCAAACAGATGCAGTTTTTCGGGGCAAGATGTAATCTTGCCAAGCTCCTTTTGATTGCAATTAACGGCGGTTACGATACATCAAGCGGAATAAACATCGGACCTCAGCTTCCTGTTCTTGATGCAGATAGACTTGATTATAATACTGTAATGGACAGATATATGATTTACATTGAGTGGTTAGCTAAACTCTATGTAAATACTATGAACATTATCCATTATATGCACGATAAATATGCTTACGAAAAAACTCAGATGGCTCTGCACGATACCGATGTTACAAGATTTATGGCATTTGGTGTTGCAGGATTATCTGTTGTTACCGACTCACTCAGTGCAATAAAATATGCTAATGTAAAGCCTGTTAAAAATGATTTAGGTTATATCACAGATTTTGTTACCGAAGGCAAGTTCCCTATGTTCGGAAATGATGATGACAGAGTTGACTTAATTGCTAAGGAATTAACTCACACATTCATTAACGAACTGCGTAAGACTCCTACCTACAGAAATGCCATACACACACTCTCTGTGCTGACTATTACATCAAATGTTATGTACGGAAAAAATACAGGTGCTACACCTGACGGCAGAAAGGCTCACGAGCCTTTTGCTCCGGGTGCTAACCCTATGCACAACAGAGAGGAAAATGGTGCTCTCGCCTCCCTTAATTCTATAGCTAAGCTCAGCTATGATGACTGCAGAGACGGTATATCCAATACATTCTCTATTACTCCTGAGGCTCTCGGAAGAAGCGATGATGAAAGAGTCTCTAATCTGGTAGGTATTCTTGACGGATATTTTACCAAGATGGCTCACCATATTAATGTTAATGTTCTTAACAGAGAAACATTGCTTAAGGCTTATGAAGACCCTGAGGCATATCCTAACCTTACTATCCGTGTTTCCGGCTATGCAGTTAACTTTAACAAGCTTTCACGTGAACAGCAGAGAGAGGTTATCAGCCGTACTTTCCACGAGGTTGTTTGATAATGGATGTTATCGGTAGAATTAACTCTCTGCAATCCCTTGGTACTTTGGACGGACCGGGTATAAGGTTTGTTGTTTTCACACAAGGATGTAACCTTCGATGCGGATGCTGTCATAATCCTGATACCTGGGATATGGATAAAGGCGAAGATATTTCTGCTTCTGATATTGTAGAAAAAGTTAAAAGGTATAAATCGTATTTTGGTGTTGATGGCGGCATAACAATATCCGGCGGTGAGCCTCTGCTTCAGCCTGAGTTTTGTACAGAGGTTTTTTATCGATGTCATAAGGAGGATATCAACACTTGTCTTGATACCTCGGGAAGTATTCTGAATGATAAAATCAAGATATTGCTTGATAATACAGACAGAGTATTACTTGACATAAAATATACAGACGACTGTTTATATCAAAAGCACGTGGGATGCAGTCTATCTTCTCCCCTAACCTTTCTTAATTATCTTAATGAGCATAATATTAAGACTGTTATAAGAACTGTTATTATTCCAACTCTTAATGACACAAAGAGCCATATTTTATCATTAAGTGCATTGAGAGATAAATACTCCTGTGTTGAAAAAATCGAGCTTCTTCCATATAAGAAAATTTGCAAAGTTAAATATGATAATCTTAATTTAAGCTTTCCTTTTGACAAATATCCTACACCCACAAAAGAGACGATGGAATATCTTGAAAGCTTTATATATAGCAAAAGCCTTGAGACCTGAAAATCTCAAGGCTTATTTTTTAATATAAAGGAGTATATCCTGTTTTTTCGATAAGCTCTTGCCCTTGTGGGCCTAATATCCATTCTACAAGGGCTTTTGTGTTATCGTCTGCATCGCTTCTGGTTACGGCATAGAACGTGGAAGTAATAGGATAGGTGCCGTTCTCAATATTCTCAAGGCTGGGATAAACGCCATTAACACTCAGAAGTTTTATCTGAGAATTTTTTACCATATCTGTAGAGTAAAATCTAAAGGAATAACCCAGAGCATTTCTATAATTCTTATAGTCTGCGGTTTTCTCAATTATACCGCCCATTCCCCACACAACATTTTCTGTGGGAGGTGAAATAACAGGTGTGTCACCCATCAGTCGATATAAAGCACTTTGGCTACCGCTTCCTTCTTCACGTTGGAATGCTCTGATATCACCAAAGCCTTCTACTCCAAGCTGATTCCACTTGGTAATCTCTCCTGAATATACATCTCTGATATTATCAAGAGTAATATCAGAGATAGGATTTTGTGAGTTTACAAAGAACACAAAGGCTTCTTTTCCTATTGGAGTGTAAACAAGTTCTACCCCGTTTTCTTTGGCATATTGCTCCTGCTCTTCAGAGGGAGCACCAACAAAAATGATGTCTGCCTCTTTATCCACAATCATTGAATAGGCATAGGCTGTAGTATTACAGGAAAGGTAGCAATAATCAGAGTGATAATCATTTCCTGTTGTAATATGCTCCAGAGTATATTTGGGATATACGGCTCTGGCAAATGCAGAATAAATGGGATACATTGCCGTAGCACCATTCATACGAGGAATATTCTCGGTAATTTGCAGTGTAGAAGTCTCGTCAAGAGTTGCGACACAAGTGCCATCGGTATATGGAGAATAAATTTTCAGAAGTTCATTTCCCTCTCCTACGGTTGGTATATTATCTATGTAATTCTGATAAGCAGAAAAGCCACCTGTAACTACTCCGATAATACAGACACTTATGATAAGCGGAATATATATAATTTTCTTTTTGATTAATCCCCGGATTGTGGCGAGTATTGTAAGGATAAGCAGAATTGCTGACAGTAGAACAACTACCGAGAAAAACACCGGATGTTTTGAAATTAATAAAATGAAAATGAATAAAATAAATGTAATCAGACTTATGATAATTCCTGAACCGACACCGATGAGTCTTTTACCTAAAGTTTTATTATCGGTTCTTTTATTTAAGCATAATCCAGTTATGATTAATGCTATAGGAATTGAAAATGCTATAATCAGCATTAATGTAAACATAATTAATTCATCCTAAAAAATTAGTTGTTCTTAAAGTCATATCTGTCCAGCATAGTAGAATTAGAATTCTCTATTGTATTTATATAAAGAAAATTGCACAATACTGTACCTTTTTCGTTAAATACAATGGTATCTGTGGCACCCATATGTTGGGTGGCGGAAATCGCTTTGGTTAAATCTGATGCGAGTATAACGTCATCATCTTCAGAAGGTTCAGCAGTTGATGAGATTGATGAGAGAATAGAATTCTGAAGTGAAGGATTAAAGGATGACAATGCATCGTAAATCAGCATATATGCATCATATCCGTATGTTATTGACGAAGTAATTTTATCAGAGCTTATGTCATATGCATCGGAATACACATTGATAAAATCTGTTCCAATATAGTTTATATCATCAGGCTCAAATTTGCTGATAAAGGTGAGTTCGTTATATTCTTCTTTTTCAAGAAGAGTTTTATCATACATTTCTGATAGAATAATCTCGCCTGTAAATCCCGATTGTATTAAATCGGTGTGAATATTCAGACTGTCTGCCAGATTTCCCACAATGAACACAAACTCATTGTTAGCGGCTATGACAGTACCCGCATTATAACTTGCTTCCTCTGTGCCGTAATTATAATTTGTAACTTCGCAATTTATAGATTTAAGGGATGAAGCAAACAGTTCTGCAAAGGATTTTGAGTAACTATTGTTGGTTGTGCAAACTACAGAACCTTTTGTATAGCCCTTGCCTGAGATGTAGGTGCTAAGAGCAGAAATCTGATATTCGGAGGAAATAGCAAGAGAGAAAAGCTTGTCTGTGCTCTGTATGGTGCTGTTAATAACATCTATAAATAAAAGCGGAACAGAAGACTCCTCAAAAGCTTTAATTATCTCCTCTGTATTTGATTCATTAGAAGCATAGCATATAACAGCTGCGGCTTTTTCCTCAATTAAATCTGTGGCAGCATCCGG
Source organism: uncultured Ruminococcus sp. (assembly GCA_964600975.1). Classification (GTDB taxonomy): domain Bacteria; phylum Bacillota; class Clostridia; order Oscillospirales; family Acutalibacteraceae; genus Ruminococcoides. Next base: position 1,317 of record CAZRLC010000062.1, on the reverse strand, counting down.
AATACCTTGAGATAAATCTTTAATTATCAACTCGATTGAGCAGTTTTCTTTAATATTTACTGTTGATGCAAGTGAATTTGCATATTCAACACCTGATATTACATCCTGACCTATATTTGAAAATTCACCTGATGATGGGACAAGAACTCCGATTTTAACTGTGTTATTATCAATAATACTGTAGTCGGATATTTCGTTTGAACATCCTGTTAAAGCAAAAGTGAGCAGTAATGATAAAATCAAAATTAAAGAAGCGATTTTCTTCATATTGTATTCCTCCGTTGATAATCTTCTTTTATATTACAATAAATTTTATATTTTTTCAATCTTTGTTTGATAACTTATGGATTATATAATATAATTGAATAAAACGGGCGGAGGGGTTATATGTATATAAATATGTTATCTGACTATCTGATAAATACATATGGAAGTAAAATATACAAACTGATTCTCTCGGGCGGTATGACTTGTCCAAACAGAGACGGTAAATGCGGAACAAGGGGATGTATATTTTGCAGCAGCGGCGGTTCGGGTGAATTTGGCGCTGATGTTAAATATACCATTGATGAGCAGATTGAGTCGCAAAAATTAAAATTGAAAAACAAGTCAAAATCCGATAAATATATTGCGTACTTTCAGGCGTTTTCAAACACCTATGCATCGGTGGATTATCTTCGAAATCTATATACACCTGTGATAAACAGAGATGATATTGCTGTACTATCAATAGCAACAAGACCCGATTGCTTTGATGATGACATTATCAATCTTCTTTCTGAATTAAGTAAGATTAAACCTGTTTGGGTTGAACTTGGATTACAAACTATAAATGACAATACCGCTGATTTCATACGAAGAGGATATAAATCACAAGTGTACATCGATACTGTAAACAGACTTAAATATGCAGGAATTAAAGTTATTACCCATCTTATATTAGGTCTTCCCTACGAATCAAAGGAAGATATGATAAAATCTGCAATTAACGTCGGAAAAGTATCTGACGGTATAAAATTTCATATGTTATATGTTCTAAGGGGGACGGATTTAGAGCAGGAATTTATAAATAATAGATTTAATATATTATCCAGAGATGAGTATATTGATATACTTTGCGACTGTATCAGGATGATACCAAAGGAAGTTGTAATTCATCGACTGACGGGAGATGCCCCAAAAGATGACTTATTAGCTCCAAAATGGAGCGCAGACAAGGTAAAGGTCCTAAGAGAAATACACAATGCGTTTTATGACAAAAACATAATACAGGGCGAATATTTGAATATTGAATAAAAAGAAAAACCGAGTGTATTA
>CAZRLC010000061.1:0-7289 GCA_964600975.1 uncultured Ruminococcus sp. | reverse complement strand
GAACATCGCAACCGTTTACAGGAATATCTCTACCCTCAACATTACCAATAAAGTTTACGGGAGCTTCACTCAAAAGCTTATATGCATCATGCTGAAGCTCGGTGCCCTTGTGCTCTTCGGTACCAACGTTTGCAAGTCCTACACGGGGGTTATCCACACCCATAACCTTGTTCATATAAATTGAGCCCATAATACCGAACTGACGAAGCATTTCCGGACGACACTGAAGATTAGCACCGCTGTCCATAAGCATAAAATGACCGTCTACACCGGGAATTATAGGAGAAAATCCGGGGCGTTTGATACCCTTGATACGCTTAACGATAAGTGTTGCACCAACACAAACCGCACCGCTGTTACCTGCAGAAATAAAGGCATCGCCCTTGCCCTCTGTCAGAAGTCGCATACCAACTGCGATTGAGCTGTCTGACTGAGATTTAACAACCTCAGAACCTGCTTCGTTCTGGTCAATAACAGAGTCCGCATGGGCAATCTCAAACATATTGGCATCAATTTCGTTATCAGCACAAACCCTTCTGATAACGTCCTCCATACCAACAAGCGTAATATCTACACCATATTCCTTTACAGCGGCAGCACTGCCCTTGATAATTTCAAGAGGAGCGTTATCGCCGCCAAAAGCATCAACTATTATTCTCATTACTCATACATCCTTTCTGTTATAAACTGAGATAAGGATTTGAGGGCTCTGTCAGCGTACTGCTCTCCTCGAATCTTTTTATCTCTGGACCTGTTTGAAAGCTCCGGTAACAAACCGAAACTTGCACCCATAGGCTGAAATTTCATTACTGTGGGATTGGTTATATATCTTGCCAGAGCACCTATCATTGTGTCCTCGGGTAAGATAAATGTATCTTTTCCAAGATACAGATTTGCCGCATTTATACCTGCCATTATACCTGATGAGGCGGATTCCATATACCCCTCCACACCTGTAAGCTGACCGGCAAAAAATAAGGTGTTTCTATGCTTTGAGCTATAGTCACCATTAAGCACTCTGGGACTGTCGATAAAGGTATTTCGATGCATAACACCGTAGCGAACAAACTCTGCGTTTTTGAGTGCAGGAATAAGTCCGAAAACACGCTTTTGTTCCGGAAATTTAAGGTTGGTTTGAAAGCCAACGAGGTTGTACATTGTGCCCTGTGCATTTTCTTTGCGGAGCTGAAGTGCTGCCCAGGGTCTATGTCCTGTTCTCGGATCACGAAGTCCCACAGGCTTCATAGGGCCAAAGCGAATGGTATCCTCTCCCCTTTGAGCCATAACCTCAATAGGCATACATCCCTCGTAAACCTTGGGGTCGGAAACATCAAAATCATGAAGAGGTGCTCTCTCTGCAGTAATCAAAGCCTGATAGAAAACCTCATATTCTTCTTTATTAAGAGGGCAGTTGATATAGTCGCTGCCATCTCCCTTATCATATCTGGATTGCTCAAAAGAGGTATCAGGGTCAATACTCTCGGCAGTTACTATAGGAGCCGCCGCATCAAAGAAAGACAGAGAGCCACCCATCATAGAGATAATATCCTCACACAAAGCATCAGAAGTAAGGGGACCCGTAGCAATAACTGTAATTGCATCAGTAGGTACTTTTGTTATCTCTCTGCTGATAATCTCTATATTCTCCATAGAACGGATAGCCTTTGTTACCGATTGTGAAAAGAGATTCCTGTCAACAGCCAAAGCACCACCCGCAGGAACAAGACAAGTATTTGCACACTTAAGAAGTAAGGAGTCCAGCTGTCTCATTTCCTCTTTGAGGAGTCCTGCTGCAGAGGAGGTACGCTGAGCCTTAAGTGAATTAGAGCAAACCAGCTCAGCAAAATCATCTGTATGATGAGCAGGAGATTTCTTCAGAGGCTTCATCTCGTAAAGACGGACCTTAATCCCTCTTTTTGCAATCTGATATGCAGCCTCGCAACCTGCAAGACCTGCACCAATTACATTAATATATTCTGTCATTTCTTTTCGTATCCGCAACCCTCTTTTGCACAATAGAGAGTGGTCTTTTTACCTTTTTTCTTATAGAGAGGCTCACCGCAGTTAGGACACTTCTCGGTGGTGGGCTCATTCCAGGACATATAGTTACACTTGGGGTATGAGGCACATCCATAGAAGGTCTTGCCTGTTTTAGTACGGCGAACAATAACATCGCTTCCGCAAACAGGACAACTGACGCCTATGTTCTCTACATACTTTTTAACATTCTTACACTCAGGATATCCGGGACAAGCAATAAACTTTCCGTATCTGCCTACCTTAATAACCATTTTACGTCCGCACTTTTCACAGATGATGTCGGTTTCATCCTCTTTAAGCTGGATTTTCACGCCATCCAAATCTGCTTTAGCTTTTTTGAGAGTCTTCTCAAAATCAGCATAGAAAGTAGCAAGAAGCTCTCTCCACTCAACGTTACCGTTTTCAACAGTATCAAGGTCCTGCTCCATCTGTGCAGTAAACTTAACATTAACTATCTTGGGGAAACGCTCCTTCATCAGCTGAGCCATAGCCTCGCCAAGTTCTGTGGGATGTAAAAGCTTAGCCACACGCTTAACATACTCACGATTGACGATTGTAGAGATTGTAGCAGCATAAGTAGAAGGTCTGCCAATACCGAATTCCTCAAGTGCTTTGATGAGAGAGGCTTCGGTAAATCTTGAGGGTGGCTGTGTGAAATGCTGATTACCCAGAAGCTCCTTTAACTTAAGGGGCATACCCTTTTCGAGTGAAGGAAGAGCACTTTCCTTTGTCTCTTCCTCATCCTTTGACTCTACATAAAGCTTAGTGAAGCCGTCAAAATCCACCTTATAACCACTGGCTTTGAATATATAGCCGTTAGCTTCAATATCAGCCTGAGTGGTCTTTTGGATGCAATCAGCCATCTGTGATGCAGTGAAGCGCTCCCAGATTAGCTTGTATAACTTATACTGGTCAGCGGTAAGATTTGCCTTTACTCTGTCGGGAGTAAGATTGATTGAGGTAGGTCTTATAGCCTCGTGACCGTCCTGTGCATTGGAACGAGACTTAAAGTATCTGGGCTTTGAGGGCAGATATTCTGCTCCGAAAACTCCCTTGATATATGATGCAGCCTCGTTCATTGCATCAGCAGAAACACGAAGAGAGTCTGTTCTCATATAAGTAATAAGACCTGTGGGGCCAACACCCTCAATGTCAACACCTTCGTAAAGCTCCTGTGCAACACGCATAGTGCGTCTTGATTGGAAGCCCATCTTACGGGATGCCTCCTGCTGAAGTGTTGATGTGATAAAGGGAGGTGCAGGTGACTTCTTACGAGTACCAGACTTTACCTTTGTTACAATATATTCTGCATCATCAAGGTCAGCAAGAATTTTGTCTGCTTCCTCTTTGGTGTGGATATCAATTTTACCCTCAGCATTACCATAAAGCGATGCAGAGAACACCTTACGGCTACCCTTGGGAGTGAATTTACCGTCAATACTCCAATACTCAACGGGAACAAAGCTTCTGATTTCATTTTCTCTGTCAACAATTATACGGACTGCTACAGACTGAACTCTACCTGCAGAGAGTCCGCGACGAATTTTCTGAGATACAAAGGGACTGAGCTTGTAACCCACAAGTCTGTCAAGAATACGACGAGCCTGTTGAGCATCTACAAGGTCGAGGTTTATAGCTCTGGGAGAGCTCATTCCGTTTTCAACGCCGTATTTTGTAATCTCGTTGAATTCTACTCTGTTTTTTGAAGCAAGGTCAAGACCAAGTATATATGCAAGATGCCATGAAATTGCCTCTCCTTCGCGGTCAGGGTCGGTTGCAAGGTATACTTCGTCAGAATTCTTTGCCAGTGTAACAAGTTCGTCTACAAGCTTTTCCTTTCCCTTTATTATCTCATATCTGGGATTAAAGTTATTATTAATGTCAACGCTGAGTCTTGCCTGAGGCAGGTCACGGATATGTCCCATGGAAGCAACAACCTCATAGTCCTTGCCAAGATATTTTTTGATTGTTTTTGCCTTTGCAGGAGACTCAACAATTACAAGTTTTGACATATTAATTATACCTCCGATTTATTTAATCGTATAATGTCTGCCCTCTGAATTTTGCACATAATCGCTCATTTCAAGGGAGGATAATATTCTTGTTACTTTATATACAGGAAGCCCTGTTTTGATTACAATTTCATCAACGTGCATCGGCTCTGTTGATAAAATATAGTATACTGTTTTTTCCTCTTCGCTAAGATTAGCAGTAGATTTATGCACAGGAACAGGTAAGTTATCATCTGTAGTATCTGTACGATTCTTAAGTTTTGTGGGAACAGAGTGAATTATTTCATCTGAATAATGCTCTGTATTGGCTTTTTCGTTACTAATGCCAAGATAATACTCAGAGACATCTCTGTAAGAGGTTACCGGAATTGCTCCGTCCTTTATAAGAGCGTTAGTTCCTTCAGAATAAGGTGAATCAATATTACCCATTACTGCAAAAACATCTCTGCTTTGAGACAATGCATATCCTACTGTTATCATAGAACCACTTGCCTTTGGGGCTTCTACTACAATCAAGCCTTCACATAGTCCCGATATAATACGGTTACGCTCAGGAAAATGCCTTGCAACAGAGGAGGTACCGGGAGGATACTCAGAAATAACCGCACCACTAACCGAAATCAGGTCCCGCATAGACTTATTTTCTCTGAGGTAATCGTAATCTATACCACAACCAAGAACACAAACCGTTACTCCTTGTTCCTGTAACACACCTCTGTGTGCTGCACAATCTATGCCGAGAGCACCACCACTTACAACCACAAAGCCCTCACGAGAAAGATTTGCACCTAACTCAAAGGCTGTTCTGATGCCGTAAGTAGTAGCCTTTCGTGTGCCGATAATAGAAACCGTCGGATTAAGCTCTACATCAGGTAAATCACCTTGAACATATATAACTGCAGGTGGATTATCAATGGAAATAAGAGGTTTAGGATATGTAGCATCGGTTATGTCGATAAGTTTAAGCCCAAGCTCCTGTGAACGGGATATGATAGATTCTGCAACAGAAATATCTGTATCCAGAAGCTTATTAATCTCCCCTTCTGTGAATATTCCGCAAAGTCTCAGCTCGTTTTCTCCGCCATGATATAAGGTCTTAATGTCAGAGTAAATAGAAAGTAAAGCTTTAGGCTTAGGTGAGCAATAACCCACACCCTGTGTAAGCCATATCCAATATCTTGTGTTATCCGTCATTTCATCATTTCCCACATAAGAATTCCTGCAGCTATAGAAGCATTGAGGGATTCGGCATTGTTACTCATAGGAATGGTAATTCTGCTTGTACAAGCAGAAGCTGTTGCGTCAGTAATTCCGTTGCCCTCGTTGCCTATGACTATAAGGCAATTACCTTTGAAATCAACTCCTGTAACAGGTGATGCATCTCTTACAACTGCTGCATAAGACTGTCCTGTCTGATTAAACTGACAAATAAACTCAGAAGGATTGTCGATAAACATCATCGGAACTCTGAAGAGTGCTCCCATAGCACCTCGGCAAACCTTGGGACTATATACATCACAGGAATCACGGGTTATTATAACGCCATTAATCCCCAGCGCATCGGCAGTTCTTAATATAGTGCCGAGATTACTGGGGTCCTGGACATTCTCCACCATTATATACTTATTATTAATTGTATCAAAATCAATATTATTGTCAAGAGTTTTTAATACACATATTACTCCCTGAGGTGTCTGAGTATCACAGGCAGACTCCATAGCTTTTTCGCCTGTAAGATAGACCTCAGATGCAGAATTTATCAGCGGTTCCAAAGCATTTTTATGTTTGCTGAGAGCATTTTCGGTAACAAGAAGATATTGTATATCCGCACCGCTTAAGGCTGCTTCTACACAAACTCTCAGTCCTTCTGCAACAAAGCTGCCTTCTTCCCTACGAAACTTAGAGCTTGTCTGGAGTTTTTTTACATATTTTATAATCTTATTATCCTTGCTGGTTATCTCGTTCATAATAAATACCTGTTAAATTTTTGTGATGTAGAAATTAAAAAGTGCGTCCGGAGTAAATCCGGACGCAGTTACAGATTTTTATTTAGCAACAACCTGCTCTACGAGCTTTGTGAATGCTGCAGGGTCTGCAATTGCAATCTCAGCAAGCATCTTACGGTTGAGAGCAATGTCAGCCTTCTTGAGGCCGTTCATAAATGTGGAATAGTTTGTGCCGTTAGCCTTACAAGCTGCAGAGATACGGGTAATCCAAAGACGACGGAAATCTCTCTTTCTCTGCTTTCTGCCAATGTACGCATAGTTGCCGGACTTCATAACGGCCTGTTTAGCCATCTTAAAATGTCTGCTCTTGGCACCATAGTAGCCCTTAGCAAGTTTTAATACCTTTTTTCTTCTTTTGCGAGTCATCATCGCGCCTTTTACTCTTGCCATTGTATATTACCTCCGAATCGTTGTTATAAATTACTTATAAGGAATGAGACGCTTTGCCTGACGTGTATTTGTTACGTCGGTAACTGCAGTCTTACGAAGACCTCTCTTACGCTTTGTGGTCTTCTTATTAAGGATGTGGCTCTTGTTAGCATGAGCGCGGATAACCTTACCGTTCTTTGAAAGTTTGAAACGCTTCTTTGCGCCGCTGTGTGTTTTGATTTTAGGCATTTTAATAATCCTCCTATTATGATTTAACTGGTTTTGGGGCTAAGAACATAAGCATATTGCGACCTTCGAGCTTGGCGGGTTTCTCAACATTGGAAACCTCTGAGCACTGCTCAGCAAAACGCTCCATAATCTCGTATCCGTAGCTGGAGTGACCCATCTCTCTACCGCGGAAGCGGATAGAAACCTTAACCTTGTCACCCTTTGTAAGGAACTTGATAGCAGCGTTACGCTTAGTCTCGAAATCATGAGTGTCGATATTCAGAGAAAGCTGAACCTCTTTGATATTGATAACTTTCTGATTCTTTCTGGCTTCTTTCTCACGCTTTGCTTGTTCGAAGCGATACTTACCGAAGTCCATAATCTTAGCTACGGGGGGCTGTGCCTGTGCAGCTATAAGGACCAGGTCAAGATTCTGCTCGATTGCAAGATTCTGTGCCTTATCTGTTGGCATAATGCCAAGCTGAGAACCGTCAGCTCCAATTACTCTGAGCTCTTCGCATCTGATATCCTCATTAATGAGGGTCTCTTTTTCTTTCTTGCTAATGTTAAAGCACCTCCAAAATGATGTAAAAATAATGCGGACAGAAAGCTCCGTCCGCATAACAATACTAAA
>CAZRLC010000060.1:0-7511 GCA_964600975.1 uncultured Ruminococcus sp. | reverse complement strand
CTATCATTATGGTACATGGCGATGATGACGGACTTATCCTTCCCCCCAGAGTTGCTCCTGTTCAGGTTGCAATCGTTCCTATTGCTCAGCATAAGGAAGGCGTTCTTGATAAGGCATACGAGGTTGCAGAAAGCCTCAAGAAGAGCTTCCGCATTAAGCTGGACGCTTCTGAGAACTCCCCCGGATGGAAGTTCTCTCAGTACGAGATGCAGGGTGTTCCCCTTCGTCTTGAGCTCGGTCCCAAGGACATCGAGAACAATCAGTGTGTACTTGTACGCAGAGATACCAGAGAGAAGATTTTTGTGTCTCTTGATAATCTTCAGGAAGAAATTGCAAAGCTTCTTGATATTATCCACGACTCTATGTACAACCGTGCACTTGAAAATATGAAGGCTAAAACCTTTGAGGCTACCTCTTACGAGCAGTTTATCACCACCGCCAAGGAAACTCCCGGTTTTATTAAGGCAATGTGGTGCGGTGACACCGCTTGTGAGGAGAAAATCAAAGAGGAAACCGGCGGCGTCAAGTCCCGTTGTATTCCCTTTGAGGAGGACCACCTGTCTGACACCTGTGTATGTTGTGGCAAACCCGCAAAGCACATGGTATACTGGGGAAAGCAGTATTAATCACACCAAAGGAGGCAACTTTTATGGCAGAAGATATGAAGAACATTCCTCTTGAAGAGGAGGAGGACGAGGGCCTTGTAATGGTACTCGAGGACGAAAACGGAAACAACGTGGAGTTTGAGTTCCTTGATGTTATTGAGCACGAAGGCATCGAGTACATCTATCTTTATCCCACAGAGGATATGGATGCAGGTGAGGTTGTAATCCTCAAGATTACATCTCTCGATGACGAGAACGAGTCCTACGAGAGCATTGATGACGAGGAGCTTCTCCAGACACTCTTTGATATGTTTAAGGAAAAACACAAGGAAGAATTTGACTTTGGCTGATAGAAACAAAGACAAAAAGGAAAACGCTACGGACATAATCCGTAGCGTTTTTTTACTTACTGTTTTTGAACAAGGGTAATTTCTTTACAATAAGATAAAAGGGAATCCCCAGCATCACACAAACAATAAATTCACCCAAGGCAACAAATCCTGCCTGAATTAAAAAGCCTATAAAGGTAAATCCACCTTCGATAAAGAAAATCTCAATCTCCAGTCCGATGATAACACCGTTGAAAATAACAGGCATCAATAAAGCAGGAACAGGTACCGAGAAAACCTTTACATCACGCAGATACCAGGCACTCACCGCTGCCAAAAGTGTAGCTATTGTGCCCAACACCATATCCAAAGGCAACACACCTGTTGCCACAATATTGGATAGCAGACATCCCACAGTAAGCCCCGGGATAGCCGCAGGTGTAAACACCGCCAACGTGCATAGAAGTTCACTGAGCCTCAGCTGTACAGGACCGATGGTTGATGTTGGAACTATCAGCTCCTGAGCGTAGTTCACCGTAACGTACAGTGCCCCAATAACAGCAGCCTGTACCATGTACAGCGTGGCATCTTTTTTACCACTTTTTGTTTTCATATTCAATTCCTCCGTAGTTTTGTTGGGACCCAAGTCCGATCAGGATATTGCGAACTGATCTGCTCCGTTATGCCGAAGCACTAAGGCATATTCTACACCAAAAGATGATATATTTCAAGTGTTTTTATTATCACCGTCATCTTAGATAAAGTGTCAACTCTCTTTTTGACTTCCCTCGGGTTAGCAAGAGTTTACTCTAAAAGTTGAAAATATATTGAATCTGTGGTATAGTAAAATCATACTCATTCGAGGTGATATTATGAATAATCAGCTTTTTAAGTTTATCGAAAACTCTCCCACGGCTTTTCACGCTGTGGATACTATCAAAAAGGAGCTTTCTGCTCTGGGATTTTGTGAGCTAACAGAAGGCGACAAATGGAAAATTGAAGTTGGCAAGAGCTACTTTGTCAGCAGAAATATGTCCTCTGTAATAGCCTTTAAGGTGCCCGACAGTTCTTGGAACGGCTTTATGGTCTGTGCCGGTCATTGTGATAGCCCCTCTATAAGAATTAAGGAAAACTCTGAGGTTAAGGACAAAAACTACGTGCGGCTTTCCTGTGAGGGCTATGGCGGTATGATTAACTCCACCTGGCTTGACAGACCTCTGTCTATTGCAGGTAAGGTGCTGGTTAAAACCGAAAAGAGCATCAAGAGTATTCTCGTAGATTTTAGGGAACCTGTGGCTGTTATCCCCAATGTGGCTATTCATCTTAACCGCAAACTCAACGACGGTGCAGTGCTGAATCCTGCGGTGGATATGGTACCTCTCTACTCTCTAAACACCGAGAGCTCCGAGAGCCTCAACAGTCGCGTTGCCTCACTTCTAAGCATTGATGAGGAAAGCATTCTCTCCTGTGAGCTTATGCTCTACAATCCTCAGCAGGGTATCAGCTTCGGCGGACTTATCTCTGCCCCCAGACTTGATGACCTGCAATGTGTGTTTGCCTCTTTGAGGGCTTTTGAGAGCTCTAAGGCACAGGGCAGTATGCCGGTACTGGCGGTGTTTGATAACGAGGAGGTAGGCAGTCGAACCAAGCAGGGTGCCGACTCGGATTTTCTCAGAACTGTGCTCACAAAGGTATCATCCGCTACAGGACGTAATCTTGAGGACGCTGTAGCCTCCAGCTTTATGCTTTCCTGCGATAATGCTCACGGAGTTCATCCCAATCATCCTGAGCTCTCTGACCCAAATCATCAGCCTACTCTGGGTGGCGGTGTGGTAATCAAATACAACTCCAATCAGCAGTATGCCACCGACGGCATTTCCTCGGCTATTGTCAAGGCTCTCTGCCACAAGGCACAAGTCCCCTATCAGTACTACTTCAACCGCGCAGATATACCCAGCGGTGCTACTCTGGGCAACGTATCAAACACTCAACTTGCTATGCTGTCTGCTGATATAGGTTTGCCTCAACTTGCCATGCACTCTGCCTTTGAAACTGCAGGTGCAGAAGACACAGAAAATATGGTGGCACTTCTCAGCACATTCTTTGGAAGTTCTCTTAAAAACCTCTCAGACGGAGAGTATGAGTTAAGCTGAATCGAAAAATAAAAGGCTTCCTGAAGGAAGCCTTTTGTATTTTATTTTGCCTTTCTGGATTTTGCACGTTCATTATAGATGCGGTACATTTCCTCGGTAGCAAAGCCAAGTTTCGTCACTACGTTTTTCTTTGTGGGATAGCAATAGAAAGAGTCATTTTCCGTGGATATATCAAAGCAATCGTAGGGCTTGATGTAGCAATAGTCATACTCTATGTGGAGGCTATTGATTTCCGAGGGAGTCCTCTGGATGCGATACTTTTCCCCTCTGTACTCACCCTCCAGCACAAAGCCCTCCTCCAAGGTATGAGTTATTCTGGCCTTGCCGAGAGTTTCAAACTTCCAGCATCTGGGCATAGAATACACCTCTACCTCATCCTCAAAGCGGTACTCACCCTTTGCAATCTGCTGACAAACTTCGCTTCTCTGCCACTCAAACCAATCCGGCACGTGGCTGAATTCGGTCTCCCCTTCCTTGGCGGTAAGGGTACCGTCCTCACCCAGAGTCCAACGTTTGCCGCATTCTGTACAGAAGATTTCTGCTCCTTCGGATGCCATTTTTGACTCAGTCTTACAATGGGGGCACTGATACAACACCTTGTGGAGCCCCTCTGCACGGAAAGGCTCCTTGATGAGTATGCCCTTTTCCTTCTGATAGCGGTAGTCGTCATACTCCATAGCAGTTTTTACTGCCTGATTTATCTCTTCCACAGACATCTCTGCCACCTGCTCAGCGGTAAGTATCTGTGTTACGGTTGTATGCAGAGGAACTTTTCTCTTTCTTCGGAAGTTCCAAAAAGGTGAGTGCAGATAGTTGCCGTGATGGACTGCCACTACTACAGGCACCTTGTTCATTTTGATAAGCTTACCCAAAGATTCGGGCAGATAGGAAAGTGTACCGCAGGGAGAATACCTTGCCTCGGGATACATAGACAGGATATCCCCTCTCTTGAGCACTTTTTTAATAGATTTTACCAGGTGCAAATCAAGGGTAAACTTTCGGGTACAGATTGCACCGATAAGCTCCATAAGCCAGGGTCTGCGATAATAGCCGTCAATGCTAACCACATTGTTGACCCTATAGGGCAGAGTAGCCATAGCACCCAGCTCGAAGTCGATAAAATACATATGGTTGCTGAGATAAATGTAGGGAGGCTTCAGGTCCTCCATATTAATCTTCTCTACCTTGTAGTCCTTGCCGGTAAGAGCTATCTTACTCAGCAGCCAGATAAGATAAACTATAGCCTTTGGCTGACGGATAGGATACTTGGCGGTTTTGTACCGCTTTTTATTCTTGTAATTTACATCTATATTGCTCACGATTTAATCCTCATTTCCCATTTTATAAATCTAATTGTAAACGAATTGTGAACAATAGTCAATAGAAATCAAAATCCGGTTCTTGAATAGACGCATAAAAGATGATATAATTACTCATCATATAATCATCATACTACGGAGATGATAAGTTGGAATTTATTTTTGTTATTCTTGGGGTAATTGCCTCTTTGACGGTACTTGTGTTGGCGATTTCTTATATATGCTTTCGTATGGCATTTTACACAGACCGCAAAAACGACCCAAAAGAGGAGGAATTCTCTATACCCGAGGGAGACATCTACCTTCCTTATAAGGATAAGATGATAGACTGGATGAAAGAGGTCCGCACTCTCCCAAGTCAGGAGTTTACCATTACTTCCTTTGACGGACTTAAGCTCCACGGCAAATATTACGAACATAAAAAGGGTGCTCCCATAGAGCTAATGTTTCACGGATACAGAGGTAGCGGTGAGCGTGACCTATGCGGCGGTGTTCAGCGTTGCTTTAAGCTTCAGAGGAATGTATTGATTGTAGACCAACGTGCCAGTGGAAAAAGTGAAGGGAACATAATAACTTTTGGTATAAACGAGAGCCGAGACTGTCTCAGTTGGGTAGATTTTCTTATTGAGCATTTTGGTAAGTCCGCACGGATTATACTGACAGGTATATCGATGGGTGCGGCTACTGTGCTTATGGCTACAGGCAAGGACCTGCCCGAGAACGTCATAGGTGTTCTGGCAGACTGCGGCTACTCCTCTCCAAGGGATATTATTAAGAAGGTTATCAGGGATATGAAACTTCCTGCCAGTCTGCTGTTTCCCTTTGTAAAACTGGGTGGCATAGTGTTCGGCCACTTTAACATTGACGAAACCTCTCCCTTAGAGGCAGTCAAAAACTGCAAGGTACCCGTAATCTTCATTCACGGAGAGGCTGATGCCTATGTGCCCTGTGAGATGAGCCGACAGACCTACTCTGCCTGTCCTTCACCCAAGGTACTGCTCACAGTCCCCGAGGCAGGTCACGGTCTGGCATATCTGGTTGACCCGGAGAAATACTTCGAGACCCTCATCGCCTTCTGCAAAAAGAACAATATTAATTAACAAGCAAAAAGTCCCCCTTCAAAAATCTGAAGGGGGATTTCATTATACAAAAAAGCTTAACGCATACAGTCATTACAACTAAAAAGAGCCATTCATACCCGTAAAAATAAGTAAGCAAATTTCCCCTTTTTGGGGATAAAACATTCTGTATTCGCTATAGATAATAAGACTTGCCGATTGCAATAAGGGTTCCCGTACCGCCTATATTTACACCAAGGGCAGGTGCTGATAATCAGTAGCCGGTCTTGTTATTCATCTCCCAGAAAAGCACTATAGGTGTCTATCTCCTGTGTTGCTTCCAAGAGAAACTCTCTGCACACAGGGTCTTTGGCAAGGATTCTGCCAACCTTTCTGACACTACGGAGAAATCTTCTGTCAAAAATAATCTCACTGCTGTGCTCTATCATAGGGCAGACCCGTGTTCCGCGATAATCAAGCTCTGTATACACCCTGCCCTTTTCATCAATAGTAGGAAAGAAAGGGAAAATCCTACAAGCAAGAGGTCTTTCTTCTCTGTTGCAGCTGCCATTACATACCACAAGCCTCACTCCCGAGGGAAGCTCCTTATAAGGGAGCCTTGTCTCCTCTAAGGGAAAAAGCCTCATCCCCGTATTAGCGTCCCCCTTGCAACAGGCACCCGAGCAAAGTCTTCCGCAGTCTGCCTTAAGGGGTGTAAGTTCCCCCATTACCTTGAATATTTTATCGTACATTTTCTTGTAATCGGTTTGCTTCATATAAATCCTCTACGTTAATTAGCTTTACGATACACCAGCAACACAAACTCCACCTCTGTTGTAAGCTCTGTCACTTGCCCGAGTCTCTCCATTCCCTCAGAGGGAGTATGATAATAATAGGGTGTCATCTGGAAAAGAGCGTTGATATCCTCTTGTGTTTTTATTGTTATCTCACTTTTCACCCGTATTTTTTCTATCAGAGTCAGCCCCTCAGCATCGGGCTCCTTTTCGTCGTTGTAGTAAGGCTCATGGTAGAGCACCGATTTAAGCCCGAAAAGGTGATTCCTGCCCGGAATTGCGGTGCAGATAACACCCTCATCCCCGATAATTCTTAAAAATTCACCGCTATGAAAGGGTGCAAACAGATGGAACGCAAACTTCACCGAAGCACTCCTCACAGGAATAGAGGCAATATTAGCTACGAAAAACTTCGCACCGCATTTCTTCTTACCTGCAAGACGTACCATATTCTTTGAAAGGTCGAAGCCGTAGTACTGCCTTTTGTATCTCTTTGCAAGATAGTCTGTATAGTACCCCTCTCCACAGCAAATATCAAGCACCGTGTCGCCCTCGCAGGAGTACTTTTCCATACACTCACCCACCGCCTCTGCCAGAGAGGAGTAGAAGCCTTTTTGCAGAAAGTCCCGTCTGCTGAGTGCCATTTCCTTGTTGTCCCCTGTAATGTCCCCCGACTTGTTGGACATAAGCAGGTTGACATAACCTTCCTTTGCTACATCAAAGCTATGCCTGTTCACACAGGTGTATATACTATTTTTCTGAACAAGCTCCTGTGAGCAAACAGGACACACAAGTATATTCATATGTACCTCGCTAAAAATAAGGGGATTTTAATTCATATCCGATAATTGGTTTTTAATAAATCTTATAGTTTGAAAGTGTCCCTCTCAACTATCTGATAAATGCTTCTTTCGTTTACAGTATATCATTATTTGAGGCGGTTTTCAATAATATATCAACTCCGTCTTGGTACATTCAAGGCGAAGAAGTTCAAATACAAATTCTCTTGGTTTTCACCTATGTGTTCAAACCACCACGTATTAAATCACGGCGTAGGTGTGAATGTAATCGACACGTAGTGTTGTATGTAATTGCAACTTTAGTTGCGTATGTAATCAAGCCGAAGAAATGCACCTTACGGTGATAACATACACGCTGTCGCGTGGTTACATTCCGCTGACGCAGATTACATACCAAGCCGAAGGGATGATGCCTATGCAACTATGTTGCAAGTCATCCGTCCTTGTAGCACA
>CAZRLC010000059.1:0-7557 GCA_964600975.1 uncultured Ruminococcus sp. | reverse complement strand
ATCCAAAAATATATAGCAGAAATTGAAGGTCTGAATATTAAACAACAGGAAGCAGCAGATGTTGACGCTGACGGAGTTGTTACTGTTAAGGATGCCACAATGATTCAGAAAAAGTGTGCTGATATTATTGACTCTTTCAACACACCGGAATATGTTTCGGATCACGTTAATATCCTTCAGTTTATTCCCGAATACGAATCAGGCAGTACTCCTGTAGGGGTTCCTGTTAGTTTTATCGCTTATGCCGAGGGTGAGCCACAGCCTCTGACATATCAGTTCTTTATAAACAACGTGGCTGTCACCGAAATCACCGAAGAAAACTCATTCACCTACACCTTCTCTTCTGCAGATGAATATACAGTTACAGCGGTTGTTTATAACGGCTTTAAGGAGCAGGGTGTATTTGACATCGCATCTATAGAAAATTATATAGTTATACAGGATTATGAAGATGATAACTTAGTGGATGTAAAGAACTTTTATCACAATTACTTTGGAACTATAGTTACCGAAATTGATGAGGATATTGTTTTTACCGCTGAGGCTATGAAAGGCTCGGGAGTTTATGAGTACGCCTTTTATATAGACGGCGAACTTAAACAGGATTTTAGCGATAATAACACATTCTCTGTCAAAAGCTTCAGTGAAGTAAGGGATTACAAAATCGCAGTACAAATCAGAGATGCTGTAACAGATGATATGGCAAGTAGCGTAATAACTCTTTCTGTACAAGAATATGCACCGGCATAAAGATACAGGAGCTATCGTGTGGATAGCTCCTGTTTTTTTAACTTAGTTTATGAGCTACTGAGTAAGAAAGCTTCCTCAGTACTCTCGACAAGGGATATATCAGTATTCCTGCTATGAGGTTAGACACACCGTGGATTACATCAAAAGGAAGTCCTGATATTATCCAGGCTATAGTCTGATTAAAATTCAGTCCGAACATCAATGCCTGGACAGGTGCATACAATGTGCCAAACAAAAAGCCGTGTAATGCACATACCAAGGGGTATACAATTACCGCCCATTTTCCGGGGATGTTCCGTGGAATAATCATGGTTACTGCCCAAAGAACAGTCCAGATATACAGATACGGCACCCACCAGGTGTTGAAGCCCGAAAAGGCTCCGTCCAAAAAAACATAGATGTATATGGGAATCAACGCCTTGTATCTGTAGGTTACTGTAAAAAGCACGATAAACATACCCAGCAGATGTATATTCGGCAAAAACTCCATAAGTATTTTCGAGGCAAACATCAAGGCTCCCAGCATAGCAAACAGGGACATCTCAAAAATAGTAAGTCCTACTTTTCTTTTGCTTTTTTGGGCACCTTGTGTTACCTTTGTTTTACTTTGTGTAAACAAAAGCATAAGTTGCACCCGAGGTAATAGTTGTCCGGTCTACACCCGACATAGCGTACTCGCCGTTCTCGTAAAAAATCCAGCAGGAGCCGTCAACATCGTAGTCTGCAAATATGCCGTTGACAGTCTTGACATACATCCCATAGTCACCCTCATCACCTGCAATCAGTCCATTCTCAAGAAGTGCAGCACCGACAGTTTCTTCGTCAGTATTAATATTAAAGCTGACTGTTCGTGCACCTACCGTTACATCAAAATTAAAGCTGGTTTTGCCCTCGCCGAGAGTTGTGTTTTTTACATAGGTTGCATCTGCCCAAAGCTTCGCATATTCATCTGTGGCGGTAGGCTCTGCGGCAGAAACAGATGTATCATCGGGAGTTTCCACCTGAGCCCCACTACCGTCACAGGCTGACATTGTGAGTACCGATAATATGCACATCAGTATACAAAGAAGTGCCGAGAGTAAGTTTGTTTTCTTGCTTTTTTTCATAAAAACTCTTCTTTCTTCGGAACATTCATAAACAAAAGAAAACGCACCCTCCAAGGAGAGTGCGACTGATGATAATAAGCTTTACTTAGTATATCCTGCCCCTCCTCTATGCCCGAGGACCATTTACGGATTCACGATACGATAGGCATTCCGACTTAAGCTATAGGCATATACGGTAATGGCTGTTGCGATGGATTCTCACCATACTTCCCCTATCCCCTGACATCAGATGCACACGGTACTCTGATGCTCGGTTGCACAAAATGTGCAGAATCGTGTCTTATTTACTTGTGTTCTGTAATATAAGGACATATGTCCTAAAAGGATTATACCACACACAAAGAATAAATCAAGTATAAATTAAAAAGGCTATCGACGATAGCCTTTTTTAATTTATCAGTGCCAGATAATAGAGTCGTCACCATCATCGCCGGGAGTAACGACCACATCTGGTTTGTACTCTTCAAGGACAAGAGTGACATCTCCCTTGGAATTTCCGCGCTTGATAATGAATATTACCTCATCGCCTACGGCTTTATCCTTGAGAAGACTCTCGATATCCTCTGTGGAGTCAACCTCTGTGCCGTCAACGCTGAGCACCAAGTCTCCTGATTTGAATCCTGCATCGGCGGCGTTACTATTCTCGTCTACACTATAAACATAACAACCAAGCTCACTTAAGCCATACATCCAGGCAACCTGTATAGAGGAAACATCCAAAAACTCCATACCCACATCTACTCTACCTCTGACATAGCCGTATTCCATAAGGTCAGATATAACGTCAATGGCGTCGTTGACGGGAATTGCAAAGCCCAGACCCTCAACCTCGGAGCCTGAGGATTTGGCAACAACAATGCCGATAAGATTGCCTTGTCCGTCAAAGAGTCCACCCCCTGAGTTACCGGGATTAATAGCGGTATCAGTCTGGAGCAGTCGCATACTTTGGTCGTCTACTACCACATCTCTGTCAAGAGCACTAAGCACACCCTCAGTTACTGTGCCACCAAGCTGACCCAAGGGGTTGCCGATTGCCACAGTCTTCTGTCCTACTTTGAGTGTGTCGGAATTACCAAATACAGCCGAGGTTAGATTTTCAGCTTCGATCTTAAGAAGAGCCAAATCCATCTGGGCGTCAGAGCCGATAAGCTGAGCATCAAAGCTTTCACCCGAGCGAAGAGTAACGGTTATTTTCTGTGCATTTTCTATTACGTGATGATTTGTAACGATATAACCTGTGGAGTCAATAATAACACCCGAACCTGCACCGGACTGAATATACTGCTGAGAAAAAACACCGGTCTGGACATACTCGGTTATAATCTCTACCACACTATCCGCAGTTTTATCTACGATATCAACTGTGGATAAATCGGAGGTTGAGACATCACTATTTTCTGAATATTCGGGTGAAATCTGATTTATAGTGAGCCCCGAGCCTGAGGAGGAATTGTTATCCTCCTTGCTACCGACAAGATATGCACCTATTCCGCCTGATACCATAGATATCAATATGCAAATAATCAACAGTACTGCAGTAGGGGTTCTTCTGCCCTTGTTTTCATTATTAACCTTTACAGGCTCAATGTCTGATACAGGTGCCTGATAAGGAGCAGAAGATACGGGTGGCTTGGGAATATCAGAAACCACATTTCCGCCGTACCACTCACAGGTACTTACACCTGACTCTGCTGAAGCATCCTCGTTGTTGCTATCATCTGATACAACATCAGACTGAGGCAGAGGAACTTCTGTATTCTCCTTATTAAAAGAAACGTTACCGTCAGAATACACAACTGAATACTCCTGTTTATCCGCCTGTGATACATCGGACTTATCTTCGTTGGATACCTTGAAATCCGACAAAACAGGCTCCTCTGTAGGAACGTTAGTATCCGAATTTACATTTTCCTTGTTATCTGATGTTTCAAACAAGTTTTCATATGGATTATCTTTCATATATATACCTCCACTCACAACTTTGATTGTTACTAGTATACTATATCCACAAAGTGACGATTATATGAAATCCCATTGAATGAGCATTGAAAACATTATGTAGAAATCCGACCTCCGATAACGGAGGTCGGATTATATAATATTATACGTTACTCAAAAAATATTCTGTGGGAACGGTTACTTCGAAGGTACCGCAAGAGGGACCGCCTTGTGCAGCCAAGGGATAATAGCCACAGCTACCTGTTACAACCATATCTGCAGTCTCTCTCTCGATATTGCTCTTATTAGTACAGAAGAACTTGACTGTAGTACTGCCTCTGTCAATATAGATGTAATACTGGTCGTGACCGTTTTCATCGGTGCCGAGATATTCCATAATCTCGCCGGGTGAGGTCATAGTAGAGCCGCCGCCTGTTGCATAGCATCTGATTTTCTGAGCATTCTTTGTCTTCCAGCCATATACATCGGTAAATACAATATAGAACTCTGATGTCTTCTGTGCTATTTCTGTATAGGAGCCGTCATCAGCAATAGAATACCACTTGTCAGCTGTATAGATAAAGTGAGTGCCATAAGACTCAAATGTATCAGCATTTATTGTGGGAAGGTCCTTTGTCTGCTGACCTGTACCGAGAACATTGTCACAGAAGATAACTGTGGGATTAATCATATCATAGGGTAGCTCATAGTACCAGATGTCATCCTCAAGCTCTGTCATAAGGATTCCGGGCCATGCATTATTCTCTGTGCCTAAAGTATCATCGAATACATAGCAGTAAACCTTGGACCACTGAGTCTCGGAATTATCAAATTTAACCCAGGTAACATCATCCTGTGAAAGCTGATAGTAATCGTAGACCATAATATGAGTTTCGTTTTCAAGTACAAGAGTTGCAACGGAAGCATTGATTTCTGAACCCAATGTCTCGCCTATATAATCACTTCCGCTGTCAAGACCTGCGATATGCTTCTGAATTGCAGTAGCATCCTTGATATTAACGTTAGGAAGGTTATTATCATCATAATCTTCTATAACATTAGCAAGATAACACTGATATTCTTCAAATTCCTCAAGACCTGCGATGTACTTCTGAATTAAGGTTGCATCCTTAATATTAACATTTGTATCGTCATCTGCATCGCCAAGAATTCCGAGTATCTCTTGGCCAATCTCTGAATCGACAGGAGCAATCTCCAGAGTAACCTTACCTGTGAAAGCAACAGGCTCTCCACCGTTTACGGAATAGGTTGCTTCTGAACCGTTGGATACGATATCAACAGTTATTGTATCGGATGTGAACACACCGCTTTCCTTAGAAACCGCCAATACAGGAGTTTCGGGATTGTAGATAACTGCTACGCCGTCTGCACCGATATCGCCCCTAAGATATCCGTACTCACACACAAAGGTGTTACCGGAAATCTGGTCTACATAGGTGCCGTCTGCAAGGTTCTGTACAGGAATGCTGACATTAACGCCGTTGCCCTTACAGTTTACAAGTACAACACCAGAGTCTGAACGCTCGATAACAGCAATATTGCCTGAGCTGGAAACAGCCTCACCTGTTCCCTGGAAATGGTTATGGAACTTGTTGATTTCAACAGTTGCTTTATCGTTCCAAGCGGTGTCGTAAGCAACACCAAGGTCAAGATTATAAACCTCAGAAGGAGTATTTGTAGGACGTGCAAGATACATAGAAACTACATCTGCACGGGATGCCATACAAGCCCATCTCTTGGTAAGAAGATTTACGCTGGGAACAGAGCCGGACTTACATCCGTCCATATATGTATCGTGGGACTCATCCCAGAGGATTGCAGTTTTGCTTGTCATACCATTGTTAAAGGAAGCAGGAACTGCATTCTCGGCTGAACCATTATTAACTGCATCACAAATTGCATAGAATGCAGTAGAGTTTGTGATATTCATATACTCAAGGTACCAGGAGAAAGAACGCTCTGTGGATACAGTATTGAGGATTTCACCGTACATATACAAATCCTTGCCGTAGGTTTCCTTAGCATAAGGATAGATACCAAGTTTGCCGTTGATACCATCGTACATAAGAACATCCCAGAAGTTGGAGGCGTACTGTCCGTCGTACTTTGTTTCGATATGCTTTGCAGCATCAATACGGAAGCCGTCAATACCTGCATCAACGCATTCCTGCCAGTAGTCAAGAATAATTTCCTGAACTATGGGAGAGCTTGTATCTAAGTCGGGAAGCAGAGAAACTGCATTCTGAGTACAGTCAAAGGCTCCTGTATCGTTATATTTACAGTTTGCGTAAGGATAGTGGAAAGCGTTTGCATCAATGATGGCTCTGGAGCTTTCAAACTGCCATGCTCTCTCGCAAAGATAGTCTACTGCATTTGCATCAGAGGGCAGACTGTTTACGTCTATTTTATAGTCGGCAGTTTCGGAGTTGCCAAGATGGTTGATAACTGCATCGGCAATAACAAACAGACCTAACTCGTGAGCAGCATCTATCATATCAATAAGCTCATCCTTTGTACCGAGAACGTTATCCTCACTCTGATTAAGCTCATATGCTGCAGGTTGGTACATCATCCACCAGCCGTTATCGTTAGCCTGTTGGAGCACCTTAACTCCTACTGTTGCCTCCTTAAGCTCTGTAGGAGGAGATATCTGGATTGTGGTATAACCTGACTCGGCAATAGCCTCCAGATTATTCATAATCTCTGCATAAGACCAGTTCCAAGCCTGAAGGATAAGGCCGTCGTTGGCGGTATAGCCCAGATTGTAATCTTTTGCAGGAATCTCTTCAACTACCACTTCATTTGTTGCTTCTGCAGCAACTGAGAAGTTTGCAATCATAGCACAGCTCAGAAGCATCAACATTGCAAGAAGTATACTGATGATTCTTTTAGATTTCATATAAATGACCTCCGTTCAAAATCACAGGAATTGTCCTGTTTAATTTCTTTAATTATACAAAAGGAGCAAATCAAATTCAATTAGCATATACAACAATTATTAGATATTACATTTGGTTATTAATTCCTCCGAAGCGCAGGGTGTAAATTCACATTATATGAATTGCTTCATAAAATGTAATACAAGCCACAGGCAAAAATGCTTTTAACTTGTGAAAGGAGAAATCTATGGATTTAATAAAAGACACAATAAACTCTTACGGTATAAGCCCATTACCCGAGATAACAGTAGAGGCAATGGCTTATGTTCCGTTTCAGCCTAATGGCGCCAAAACCTATACCGCAACAAGAGGCTTTGAGGCAGGAACTATGTTTCCCTCCTTGGATAAGCCCTGGTACGGTGGAAAATGCAGAGGTAGAGAATAATGTCACAAAGAGAAATACTTCTTCGTAAAATATCCACCTATGCCTTTGCAATACACGAATACAGACTGTTTCTTGATACACATCCAAGAGACAGAGAAATCATCGGTAAAATAGAAGAATGTGAGAAAAAATTAAAGCCACTTAAAGAAGAATTCGAAAGCAAATACGGACCGCTCACAAAGAATAATGACAACATTAACAGATGGACCTGGGTCAATGACCCTTGGCCATGGGAAGGAGAATAAAGGCTTATGTTTGTATATGAAAAAAGATTACAGTACCCCATAAAAATTAAGCAGACCAACCCTAAACTTGCACAGATTATTATTACCCAATACGGTGGTCCCGACGGAGAACTGGGAGCATCGCTAAGATATCTGAGCCAAAGATTCTCTATGCCTATGCCCGAACTCAAGGC
>CAZRLC010000058.1:0-7651 GCA_964600975.1 uncultured Ruminococcus sp. | reverse complement strand
GTGCCGTCATCATTAGAGGTATAGGATACATAGATAGCACCGCCGTGGTTTCCTGCTACGTTGTTTTCAAAGGAGTTTTCACCTGTAGCGGTCATTGTGCCACCTGTAACAAGAATTGCACCACCGTTACCGTAGCTACCTGCATCGTTCTTAGAAGCAGTATTCTGGGCAAACTCAGAGGAGATAAGATTAAGTGTACCGCCTGTGTTGTAGATTGCACCGCCCTGATTTGCGGTATTGCTTGTGAACTCTGAGCCTGTAACGGTAACTGTTGCACTATCGATGTGAATTGCACCGCCGTATCTTGAGTTGTTTTCAGTGAAGGTGCAGTTTTCTATAGTAGCAGTTGACTTGCTGAATCCCAGAGCACCGCCGTTTGTTGCGGTATTATTCTCAAAGGAACTGTCCTTTATAGTAATATTTGAGCTGCCGCCACTGGCATAGAGCACACCGCCTATGTTTGCGGAGTTGCCTGTAGCGGTAACGTTTGTCATATCCAGTGTACCGCTATTGCTGTAAACTACACCGTAGCCTGTGGATGTGTTGTTTGTAAGGGTTGTATCCTTAATGGTGGTTGTACAGGAACCTCTTGTATAAATAGCACCACCTGTAGCACCTGTGGAGTTTGAGATTACTGAACCGCCGTTAATGGTAACGGTAGTACCACTGGCGTGGATTGCACCACCGTAGTAGCCTGTGGAGTTACCGTCAAGGATTGCAGCGTTAATAGTAAGTGTTCCGCCTTCTACACGGATAGCGCCACCACCAATGCTTGAATCATATTCTGTATTCTCATAGGTAGAGGAGTTGTTCTGAAGTTTAGAGCTTTTTATGGTAACATCACTATTACCCTCGGCATTGATAGCACCGCCTGAAACAGCCTTGTTATCTGAGTATGTACCGCCTGTAACGGTTACTGTAGAACCGCGGGAATTTACAACGCCGCCTTCTGTTGCAGAGGTGTTCTTTTTAGCTGTTACATTCTCAAGGGTAAGTTTACCAAAGCCGACATATATTGCACCACCGCCGTAGGCATCTTCTGAGGTACCTGTAGCAGAGTTGTTGGAGATAGTGGCTCTCTTGATAATAGCTTCACAGTCTGAGCGAATACTGATTGCACCGCCTGAGTTAGCAGAGTTGTTGCTGAAGCTTGTACCGTTTGCCCTCAGAACTGCGCCTTCTTTTGTGCCGTCTTCGAGAGTTCTGTAGGTAAGATAGAAGGCACCGCCGTGGTCACCTGCTTTGTTGCCGTTAAATTCGCACTCAGAGTCAGTAGTGAGTTCAGAAGCACTTAAGTAAACAGCACCTGCGTGGGTGTCGGCTGAGTTATTATAGAAATCTACATTACTGAAGGTTGCGTCCGTATTGTAAATGTACATTGCACCGCCGTTGCCGCCTGAACCTGTGTCACTGACAGTAGCAGAGTTCTGAACAAAGGCGGTGTCAGATACACCTGTAACGGTGCTTCCTGTTATATACACAGCACCGCCTGTGGTTGCAGTGTTCTTCAGGAAGTTGCTGTTTGTAAGACTTAACTGTGAATTGCTGTAAACAGCCACAGCACCGCCTGTGGTCGCGGTGTTTTCACTGAATGTAGAGCCGTCTATGTTAGCGATAGAAGTCTTTGCTATGTAAAGCACACCGCCGTTGACTGCTTCGTTTCCTGTGAAATTACCGCCTGTTACGGTGACAGTGGAGTAGATTGCATCAACCACACCGCCAAAGCCTGAGGTGGAGTTACCTGTAGCAGTTACGTCTGTGAGAGTAAGTTTTCCGTAGCCAACGTATACGGCACCGCCGCCTGTGGAGTCTTCACCTGTAGCGGTAGACACATTGCCTGTGAAAGCACCGCCGTCTATAACTGCCTCACAGTCAGTACGTATGCTGATTGCACCGCCTGTGGTTGCGGAGTTGTTTTCAAACTTAACTCCTTCTGTGTAAAGTTTAGAACCGTCTTTTGTGCCATCCGAGAGAGTCTTGTAGGTAAGGTAGATAGCACCGCCGTGGTTTCCTGCCCGGTTGCCTGTGAACTCACAATCAGAGTTAACTGTAAGCTCTGACGCACTCAGGTAAACAGCACCTGCGTGGGTGTCGGATGAGTTGTTATAAAAGTCTACATTGCTGAAGGTTATGTCTGTATCATAGATGTACATCGCACCGCCGTTACCGCCTGAACCTGTGTCACTTACTGTGGCAGAGTTCTGAGTAAACGTTGTGTCAGACATACCTGTAACGGTGCTTCCTGATATATACACAGCACCGCCAGTTAATGCGGTATTTTTACTGAATGCAGAGCCGTTTATCTTTGCGGTACTGCTCTTTGCTATGTAAAGTGCACCGCCGCAATCTGCATTGTTTTCTGTGAAATTACTGCCTGTTACGGTGACAGTGGAGTAGATTGCATCAACTACACCGCCAAAGCCCGAGGTAGAGTTGCCTGTAGCAGTTACATTTGTCAGAGTCAGCCTTCCGTAACCAACATATATGGCACCGCCGCCTGTGGAGTCTTCTCCTGTGCTGGTAGCAGAGTTGCCCACAAATGTACCGCCGTTTATAATGGCTTCGCAGTCGGTACGAATGCTGATTGCACCACCGACATATGCAGAGTTGTTCTCAAAGGCTACATTCTCGGTGATAAGAGTTGAGCCGTCCTTGGTGCCATCCTCCAGAGTCTTGTATGTAAGGTAGATTGCACCGCCGTGATTTCCTGCAGTATTGTTCTTGATAGTGATAGTCTTACCAAGCTTTAACTCACAAGCAGAAAGATAAATAGCACCTGCGTGTCCTTCGGCAGAGTTGCTTATAAAGGAGGTATTACCGTTTATGGTGATGATACCGCCGTAAACTGCCAGAACACCGGCGTGTCCGTTATTACCACTTGCATTAATTACTGCGTTGTTGTTTGTAAACTCACAGTTGTTAATCTCAAGAGTAGCGGAGGTGGAGTAAAGCACACCGCCGAAGTTTGAGCTGTTCTCTGTGAAGGTGGAGTTGCTGATAGTAACATTTGCATCTGAGGCGTAAACAGTACCACCTGCTTTAGCAAAGTTTTGACTCCAGTTACAATCTGTGATTTCAACCTGTGAGGCTGCTCCGCTGGTGTAAAGCACACCGCCTGATGAAGCAGAGTTACCTGAAGCGGTAACATTTGTCATATGGAGAACGCCTCCGTTGGAGTAAACCACGCCGTTACCTGTGGAGATGTTGTTGTTAATAGTTACATCCTTTATAGTAACAACGGAACCGCCACGGAAGTGCAGAGCTGCACCTGTCTTACCTGTGTTGTTGGTAATTGTGGTGTTGCCTGAGATATTAACTGTAGTCTTGTTTGTAAGAATAGCACCGCCGTAGTACATACTGCTGTTACCGTCTATAGTGGAGCCTGTAATTGTCAAAGCACCACCGCTTATACGGATAGCACCGCCGCCGATAGAACCGTTGAACTCTGTGTTCTCGTGAACTGACTTGTTGCCGCTGAGTTTAACGTTGTTTATGTTAATGGTACTGGTGGAGGTTGCGTTGATAGCACCGCCTGTGAGGGCTTCGTTATTTGTCAGCTCACCGCCTGTAACATTAACAGTAGAAGCTACAGAGCAGATTGCACCGCCTAAGTTTTCGGAGGTGTTGTTCTTTAAGGTAACATCATTAAGGGTAAGCTTACCGAAGCCAACATAAACCGCACCGCCGCCTGTGGAGTCTTCTCCTGTGCTGGTAGCAGAGTTGCCCACAAATGTACCGCCGTTTATAATGGCTTCGCAGTCGGTACGAATGCTGATTGCACCACCGGCATATGCAGAGTTGTTTTCAAACTTAACATTGTCTGTAGTGAGGACTGCACCGTCCTTGGTGCCATCCTCCAGAGTTCTGTATGTAAGGTAGAAGGCACCGCCGTGACCATCAGCATGGTTGCCCACAAACTCACAACTGGAGTTAATGCTCAGGTCATAGGTGGATAGGTAAACCGCACCGCCGTTACCCTCAGAAGAGTTGTTATGGAAGTCTACGTTGTTAAGGGAGACTTCTGCATCATAACAGTAGAAAGCACCGGCGTTACCGCCTGAACCGTTTTCATTCTTCAGGGCTTTGTTTTCGCTGAACTCTACATTCTTCATAGCGAGAGTTGCAGTAGAGGAGATGTATACACCGCCGCCTGTGTTGGCTGTGTTACCCTGAATGGTACAGTCGGTAACTGTTACCTGAGAATAATTACCTATAGAAACAGCACCTGCATTGGAGGTTGCTGTATTTTCGGTAAAGTCACAATTCTTGAAGGTAGCGATACAGCTTCTGGTGATATAAAGAGCACCGCCTGTGCCTGAATTGTAATCGTTCTTGTTTGCAGAGTTATTTTTGAAGGTAACGTTTGTGAAGTTAGCGTTAGTACCTTTGCCTGTGTCCGTAACAGCGCTGGAGGCACTGAGTATAACAGCACCGCCAAGGCTTGAGTGGTTTCCTTCAAAAACAGTGTCCTTTACGCTGAATATACGGGGTGTATAATCTACGTTTGCGTAATGATGATAGATAGCACCGCCGCTATACATACAGCTGTTGCCCTTGAACTCTGCACCTCGGATTGTAAGAGCACCTGCGGTATAGATAGCACCACCGCTGGTGTTGGATGCATTGTTCAGGAACTGGGTGTTGCCGTAAATGACAACAGGACTGGTTGTATTGGAGTAAATCGCACCACCTGCAAAGAGAGAATAGTTTTCGCTGATTATCATTTTATCAGAAGAATTACCCTCGGTACCAATGTAGGTGTTAGCGTTGTAGGAGGAAGAAGTGGAGATAGCACCGCCGTAGGCGTGGGACATATTTCTGCTAATCTCACCTGCATTAAGGTAAGCGAATCTTCCGTTATAGATACCACCGCCACGGAGAGCCTCATTGTCAGAAATGCTACCGCCGTACATGGATACGGTACCGTAGTTGTAGATAGCACCGCCACAGGCATTGGTCTCGTACTTGGTGGTTGTGCCGTCCTCATTTGTTACCACCGTATATTCGGTAGATACTATATTATTTGTTATTTGTCCGCCATAAATATTAACTGAGGAGGCAAGGTTAAGGATAGCAGCACCACCGGCACGGGTGAGAGTTGTCTCGCCGATAAAGCCCAGACAATCCAAGGCTCTTTCGTTGCCGTCTTTTTTGTTATTGGTGATTACTGTACCCTCGTATATGTTGAGTGTACCGCTGTGTGAAAGATAAACAGCACTACCCATAACAGAAACTGCCACGTTTTCCTTGTTGCCGTCAATAGTAAGGGTACCCTTACCGCCACCCAGATTCAGTATGGCACTTCTGCCATGCATAACTGCGGTGTTGCCATCAGGAGCAATACCTACAACGAAAATGTCACCGCTGTAATTTGCATCACGGATGATTGAGTAATTCTCGTCAGCATAGATGGAGGTCTCGTAAGAAACATAGATAGGCTCGGTTACATATATGTCCGAGGTAATCTTAATCTCAGACACTCCTGCTTCTGCACGTTCCACAAGCTCTTTAAGAGTATCTGTGCCGTCAAGAACCCAGTTAGCGTAAAGGACCGTATCACTGCTGATAGTACCCTCTGAGCTGAAGGGTTTACCCTCGCTGTCTGTCCATCCCTCAAAGTTATAGCCAATCCTCTCAGGGTCAGACAAGTTATATTTACCGCTACTGTCAACACCCACAGAGGCTGACTCCTCTTCGGTTATGTTGAGAGTAATGTGGTAAACTGCTTCACCGGCAGCTACTGTGCGTTCCTCGTAATAACTGCAGGTGCTGCAGTAGCGACGCTCAATACCGTTTGTAGCATTTACAGTCTCGCGGTATATTTCCCATTCACCCAAGTTATGGTCAATGGGTTTAATTACCTGTGTATGTACCACGCCACACCTTGTACAGGTATGTACTATAGAGCCCGAGGTGTTACAGGTAGCCTCTTTGGTAACTGTACCCTCGTCATATGCGTGTACCATAGATAAGGTAATTACATCGGTCTTGACAGAGTTTCCGTGGGAGTCTGTGATAACACAGTAAATCATTCTTCCGTCACGTGCTTCAGTCATCTCTGCCGTATAGGTGTCAGATGTGAAGGTGTTGGTAAGACGGAACTTGGACCCACCTCTGTTCTTGTAATACCACTGATACTGCAGGTCATCACCTTGAGCAGAAATGATTATCTCTGCAGTTTCACCGCAATACGTGGTTACTGATTCCGGTTGTGCTATGATTTGAAGCAAGGTGTCAGCGTAGGCTATAGAAGTACCGCTGAGCATAAGCGAAATCAAAAGCAGTGCCGAAAGCAGTATGACACAAATCCTTTTGCGCATTAAAGTACCACTCCTTTGTGTAATACTGGATATAAATTATCGTTCGGATTTGACTTAGACGACAATTATATGTATATAAGTATATCATATATCTATATTATCCCGCAACAAAAAATGGCATTTTCCGTGACAAAGATTTCATCAAAATTCTGTGCATTATGTATGATAATAATACAAATATAGAATATATTACCAATTTTGACCAGCTGATTTATCCCGTCATAAAACTCCCCGAAAAAACAAAAATCCCCGTACTTTCGTACGAGGATTTTTAGATGTTACAAACTATTTAGATGCCAACTTAAAGTTGGTCTTTTGTAAAGTCAATTGGCGACTGTAATATACGCATTAAATGTTATAAGTCCAGAGAATTATTTATAACGAGCAACTACATATCCCTTATTATATATTTGTTCGAAAGCATCTTTTTTGTTCGAAATAATATAATCCAAAATGTACCTATTATCTAATTTGATTTCCAAACTCTCCAACATTTTTAGAGTTGTAGGATTAACCCAAAGTGTAACTCTGTGTTCTTCGTCTAAAGCGAATTGCAAGTACACACCCACTCGTTTCAAGTAATTTCCTGTTACAACATTTTTATTCAAATGGTTGTAATAAAACAGCTCGTCGTTTACATGCATTCCGTACTTATCAAATTTTAAGGAAAATTCGTCAGTAGAAAAATCATAAATTTCAAGTTCTTCTTCTTTTGAAGTATCAAAATCATATCGTTCGATTTCAATTTCAATCGCTTTTTTTCGCACAAGCGGAACACAAGCAAGAAACAAAATAGAAATTACAACAAATGCCCCCAAACATAATAGACCGGGAACTAAATATTTTTCATCGTCTATTTCCATCAAAACTGCAAATGCACCTACAAGTAGAAAGCATATAACTGCATAAATAGGTGTTAGTATGTAGGATACCATAAAATTCAAAGGCAACATTTGAGTTTTTTCGTATGCTACTATTTCTTTTAATCCTACTTTATCTTTTTCTTTAGCCACAAGATCACCGCTTTCGTTTAATTGTAGCATAAAACTATAAATCAAACAAGATGTATCGCAATTTCGGTCGTTTGAATTTATTTTAACAGAGATTTTAGTGAGATTCTGTCGCCTACGGAGTGAACTTCTTCACTATTCACTCTTACTTATTACTTTCCAAAAATCCTCGCAAATCAAGAGAAAAGTGAAAAGTGAAAAGTGAAAAGTTAATAGTGAAAAAGTAAAAATCCCCGTAACATACGTTACGAGGATTTTTGGTGGGAGAAGGTGGATTCGAACCACCGAAGTCACTGACAACAGATTTACAGTCTGCCCCCT
>CAZRLC010000057.1:0-7729 GCA_964600975.1 uncultured Ruminococcus sp. | reverse complement strand
AGAGCGTGAAGTCTATCACGGGTAATAGCACCCAGACAACGAACACCAAGACCGGGACCGGGGAAAGGCTGACGGTATACCATCTCGGCAGGAAGTCCGAGAGCATCACCAACAACTCTAACCTCATCTTTATATAAAAGTTTTACAGGCTCAACAAGTTCAAGCTTCATATCCTCGGGGAGTCCGCCAACGTTGTGGTGTGCCTTAACGCCGTCGCTCTCGAGAATGTCGGGATAAATAGTACCCTGTGCCAGGAACGAAATACCCTCAAGCTTCAGAGCTTCTTCGTTGAACACTTCGATAAACTCTCCGCCGATAATCTTCCTCTTTGTCTCGGGGTCAGCAACGCCTGACAGTTTATCAAGGAAGCGGTCTGTAGCATCAATATAAATAAGGTTAGCATCAAGCTGATTCTTGAACACCTCGATTACCTGCTCACTCTCGCCCTTACGCATAAGGCCGTGGTTAACGTGAACACAAACCAGCTGTTTGCCGATTGCCTTAACAAGAAGAGCAGCAACAACAGAGGAGTCAACTCCGCCTGAAAGTGCAAGAAGAACCTTCTTGTCGCCAACCTGTGCTCTTACCTCTGCAATCTGTTCTTCAATAAACTTGTCTGCAAGAGCCTTGGTAGTGATACGCTCCATTGAATCGGGACGCTTGTTATTTGCCATATAAAACACCTCTCCAAAATAGTTTTATAGGAAATATTATAATCCTATTTATCTGTCAATTCAAGTGTTTTGGATAATAAAATATAATAAATATTCTGCCGAATTTGTGTACAAAATATACATTATAATATCCCCTAATTTATTACAATAAAATAAGCTTTTGCAACAAATAAAATGCAGTCCTCCTTAGGTTGAGAACTGCATATTTTTATATTATTCCTGTGATGAATATTTCGAGACCGATTAATATAAGGATAATACCGCCGAAAATAGTGGCAGAGGTTGAGAACTTGTTTCCGAACTTCTTGCCGATAATAACACCGGCGACACAGATAACAAAAGTAACGACTGAGATTATAAGTGCACATACTACTGCCTCTAAAACACCATAGGTTGAAATTGTGAAACCTACGGAAAGGGCATCGATAGATGTGGCGATACCCTGTATAAGCAGACCACCGAAGCCAAGCTTTGCAGGAGCAGATTCTTCACTGCTATTTCTCTCCTTGATGCCATCGACTAGCATCTTGATACCGATAAAGAGAAGAAGAACAAGGGCAATCCAAGGGATAAACTTCTCGAACACAGAAAAGAGATTGACAACAGTATGTACACAAAACCATCCTGCAAGAGGCATCAAAGCCTGAAAGAACGCAAACACACCTGCAATAAGGCACAGCTTTCTGCGTCTCATTTTAGGCTCGGCAAGTCCGTTGGCTACTGATACAGAAAAAGCATCCATAGCAAGGCCAATGCCCAAAAGCATACTGTTAACAAAAAACATAACATTCCAATGCATAACAATCACCTTAATAATAATTCTGTTGATTACAAACATAAAAGCACCTGCATCCGCAAGTGCTTTTTGGTGCCGGTAGTGGGACTCGAACCCACACGGTATCGCTACCAACGGATTTTGAGTCCGTCACGTCTGCCAATTCCATCATACCGGCGTATGCAAATTATTATACACTAATAAAAAACAAATTGCAAGAAATATATTTCGGATATGAATTTTTTCAATCAACAATAGGCCCTCCGTAATAGAAGAGCCTATTATAATATGAATTATATGTTGAATTCGCCGTTTTCAATCTGTGTTATCATATCAACACGACGGGTATGACGGTCACCGTCAAAAGGAGTATTGAGAAAAATATCTGCAAGTTTTACTGCAGTTTCACAATCAATAACTCTGCCACCCATAGTAACAACATTGGAGTCGTTATGGCGACGAGTCATTTCTGCACAGAATTCGTTGGTAACTGTAGCTGCACGAACACCCTTAACCTTGTTGGCAACAATTGCAACACCGATACCTGTGCCGCAACAGATAATACCCTTTTCACATTCACCTTTGGATACAGCATTTGCTACCTTATAAGCGAACTCGGGATAGTCAACACTATCGGGAGTATAGGTGCCGTAATCTATATATTCAACACCGGCATTATCAAGGTAACCCTTGATTGCATTCTTAATATCAAGTCCGCCGTGGTCACATCCGATTGCTATCATTTTTTCATTCTCCTTTATTATCATTTGATATATTTTTTTCTGCACGTTCACGCTCTGCCTGAGAAAGCCTGAGATATGAGGGTAAAAGCTCTGAAGCGGAAGAGGGCTTCTCCCCTGCGTCCAGTCTGGACATAGCCGCTAAGGCTACAGAGGAGGCACGTTGAAATCTAAGCGTTTCGGGTGCCATCTCAATAGACATTGGCAACTCCATAAGCTCTCGCATAGTGATTGTTGCACCATCTCCAACGAGAATTATACGCTCACCCTGTAAACTATCTTTAATCTCATTTTTCAGAGCCTCAATAGAGATTGCTCTGTCATCGCACAGACGATGTACCTCACCATACTTGATGCGAAACATTGCATTGTACACTTGATTACGTCTTGCGTCCATAACAGCACAAACCACACAATCTGTAAGTGTCAGATTATATGCCATAGACTCAAGAGTGGATACCGCCATACAAGGCAAATTGTCGGGAAATGCTATTCCCTTTGCAACTGACACACCGATTCGTACTCCTGTAAAGGAGCCGGGGCCGTTGCTGACGGCTATAAGGTCAATGTCGGACACAGCCTTTCCTGTGACAACAAGAAGATTTTCTATCATAGGAGCAAGTGTACGACTATGAGTAAAGCTTGTATTAGTGAAAAACTCACCGATTAATTTTGAATCCTCAAAAAGTGCCACAGAGGCAGCAGTTGCAGAGGAATCTATTGATAAAATACGCATTTTGTTACTTCCCTAATATTAATATACTCGTATAATTCTTTGGTTTTCGCTCTCACCATAGGAAAGCTCTATTTTTATTGCATCACCGGGAATTGATTCGGGGATATTCTCGCTCCATTCAATGATAAGAATGCCGTTGCCGAGATAATCAAAAAAGCCTGTTGAATACAGGTCGTCGTCATCCTGAACGCGGTACATATCGAAATGGTAAACAGAAATATCGCCGTGATACTCGTTGACTATTGCAAAGGTGGGGCTATGTACATCGCTCTCGTTAATTCCGAAGGCGGATACAAATCCGCGGGTAAAGGTAGTTTTACCCACTCCCATTCCCCCGTACAATGCAACAACCTCTGTACCCTTAAGGGTTGAGGCTATTTCCTTTGCGTTAGCATAAGTTTCCTCGGGAGAGTTAGAAATATATTCTCTCATATCAGAACAATCCGCTGATTACACCATCTGCATCAACGTCAATACGCTCTGCAGCAGGAACCTTGGGTAGTCCCGGCATAGTCATAATATCGCCTGTATATACTACTACAAATCCTGCACCATTAGAAAGCTTAAGGTCACGAACAGTAATGGTGTGTCCTGTGGGAGCACCCAGCTTTGTGGGGTCATCGGACAGAGAATACTGGGTCTTTGCTACGCAGACAGGAAGCTTGTCTCCGCCAAGTGCCGAGATTTCCTTCATAGCTTTTTCTGCAGAGGCGGTGAAATTAACGCTATCTGCTCTGTAAATCTCACGAGCAATTGTTTCTACCTTTTCTCTGATAGTCATATCATCGGGATAGAGAACATGGAAATCAGAGGGCTTCTCACAAGCCTCAACAACCTTTTTTGCCAGTTCTACACCGCCGTCACCACCGTTGGCAAATACATCGGAAAGAGCAAAGTCTGCACCCTTTTCGATACAGTATTCTTTGATATAGTCAAGCTCTGCCTGAGAGTCTGTAAGGAAGCGGTTAATAGCAACTACTACAGGTACACCGTACTTACGCATATTCTCAATATGAGCACCAAGGTTCACGATACCCTCCTTGAGAGCCTGAAGGTTCTCGTTAGAGGTCTCAGCCTTGGGAACACCGCCATTGTACTTAAGTGCACGACAGGTAGCTACAAGCACAACTGCAGAGGGCTTGAGACCTGCATAGCGGCATTTGATATCAAAGAACTTCTCTGCACCAAGGTCAGAGCCGAAACCTGCCTCAGTAATGCAGTAATCTGCAAGTTTAAGAGAAAGCTTGGTAGCACGGACAGAGTTACATCCGTGAGCAATATTTGCAAAAGGACCACCGTGCATAACAGCCGGAGTAGCCTCGATTGTCTGAACAAGATTGGGCTTGAGAGCATCCTTAAGCAGGGCTGTCATAGCTCCCTGAGCATTTAAGTCACGGGCATAAACAGGCTCACCTAAGTAATTATATGCAACCAAAATATTGCCCAGACGCTTCTTGAGGTCTTCCATATCACTTGCAAGGCAAAGAATAGCCATTACCTCTGTAGCAACTGTGATTATGAAGCCGTCCTCTCTGGGAACACCGTTTACCTTACCGCCGAGCCCTACGTTAACATAACGGAGAGCTCTGTCGTTCATATCAAGGCAACGCTTAATGAGAATTCTTCTCTGGTCAATTCCAAGGGCGTTACCCTGCTGGAGGTGATTATCAAGCAAAGCACAGAGGAGATTGTTGGCGGAGGTTATAGCGTGCATATCGCCTGTGAAATGGAGATTGATATCCTCCATAGGAAGAACCTGGCTGTATCCGCCTCCTGCAGCACCACCCTTAACACCGAATACAGGACCGAGAGAAGGCTCACGAAGAGCAATGACAGCCTTCTTGCCTATTTTAGCCATAGCCTGTCCGAGACCGCAGGTTGTGGTGGTCTTGCCCTCTCCTGCAGGAGTGGGATTAATGGCGGTTACAAGAATAAGTTTACCGTCGGGCTTATCCTTAAGGCGATTGGAAAGTTCATCGCTAAGCTTTGCCTTGTATCTGCCGTAAAGCTCTAACTCCTGAAAGGATACACCTAACTGCTCTGCAATTTCTGTAATAGGTTTAAGTTCTGTCTGTTGTGCAATCTGAATGTCGGAAAGCATAGTGTTTGCTCCTTTATTTACTAAATATATTGCATAATTACATATGTAGGATAATTATATC
Organism: uncultured Ruminococcus sp.; assembly: GCA_964600975.1. GTDB lineage: Bacteria > Bacillota > Clostridia > Oscillospirales > Acutalibacteraceae > Ruminococcoides. The sequence goes on along the minus strand of CAZRLC010000057.1, from coordinate 2,642 downwards.
ATCTGATGATTACAACTTCAAGTATTTTGATAACTTTTATATTTAGTCTTGATATTTATATCTGATTTTTATATAATAGATAGACACGAAAGGCGGTGAGCAGATGAAGAGATTTTTCTCCGGTATAGGAGACTACTTTATAAATACTGATAAAACCCTGTGGATTTTCACTTTGTCTGCCACAGTATACAGTGTATTACTGCTATCAAGCGTAGAAAGAGCCGGTGGCAGTTTTGTTAAAACTCAGATTATGGCGGCGGTTATCGGCTATATCGGTGCAATAATAATCTCTATGATTGATTATGAATATATAGCCCGATACTGGTGGTTGCTCAGCATTGTATCTATGGTGCTTTTTGCGGCGGTATTCTTGTTTGGTATTACGGTTGCAGGTACTGACGACACGGCTTGGCTGAGGCTCCCCGGCGGCGTAACCTTTCAGCCTTCGGAGCTTGTTAAGATTTGCTTTATCGTAACCTTTGCAAAGCATCTGGATTATCTGAAGAAAACAGATAAACTGGAAACCTTTATGGCTGTAGTAACTCTTCTGCTACACGCGTTGGTACCTATTGCAATTATTCATTTTCAAGGTGACGACGGCTCGGCGCTTATATTCTTCTTTATTGCACTTATTATGATGTTCATTGCAGGAGTACAGGCTAGATACTTTGTTGTGCTTTTATGCGGACTGTGCATTGGTGTTCCTATTATATGGAATGTGGTAATGAACGAGGAGCACCGTAACCGTATACTTGCTCTTGGTGACCTTGACGGTAACGCTATGACCGACTACGGCTATCAGCAATATCAAAGCAAGGTTTCCATAGCATCGGGAGGGTTCTCAGGCTCGGGTATCGGAGAAGGATACAGAACAGGTATCGGTTATGTTCCCGAACAGGAAAACGACTTCATCTTCTCTGTTGCCGGTGAAGAATGCGGTTTCATTGGCACAATGCTTATCCTTGTAATTCTCTGTGTACTGATTGCAAAGATATTTTTCAACGCAACCAAAGCAAGAGATGAGCTGGGCTCATACTTATGCTACGGTATGTTTGCACTACTTGCCAGTCAGACTATCATCAACATCGGAATGGTAATTGGTATGCTTCCCGTTATCGGTATTACTCTCCCCTTCTTTAGTGCCGGTGGCTCTTCAACGATGTGTCTGTACTTCGGTATAGGACTGATACAAAGTGTACGGATTCACAATAAAAATATAGATTCGGTAAAAGTCAGCTACACAAGAAACGAAAGAATTAAGATATAAGATATATAAAAAGACCTCCCAACTTGGGAGGTCTTAATTATTTATAAATCAGATTATAGTTCAAAAAGCCAAGTAATAATCTCGGGGGCTATGCATCGCCAGGCGGCTTCGTTATGTTCGTTCTTGTCATCGTAAGCGAACTTCATCTTATCTTGGGGATAACCTAATGCCGCTAACCACTCGGGCATTGCCTTTGCATAAGGATAAAGCTCTACTTCAAGAGGATCGCCACCGCCGTTATAGAAGTAAATTCTGGGAAGTTTTGAGGCATCGGAGAAGTCAAACTTAGCAAGATAATTGTCCCAATCGGACTTATCGAAGAGCATAAATGCAGGAGAAAGTGAACCGATGTTTCCAAACACGTCCATATTCTCCATACCAATATAGAATGCCTCGATACCGCCTGAGGAGGAGCCCATAATCATATTATCCTCGGGGTCTGTGGATACATTGTAGTTTGCCCTGATATAAGGCACAACAGTATCAACAACGAAGTTTGAGAATCTCTCACCTGAGCCGTTTTCGAAGCCCTGAGAAGCATACTCGGAAATTACATCACCAATATCGGGGGTCAGTTCATTGTCACGATTTGTGCTGTTATCGATACCTACAAGGATAATACCTTCACCGCCGTTATGCTGAATGGATGTGGTGATTTTATCTGTAGCCCATATACCGTAGGTGGCTGTTGATGACATATCAGTAAACTGATTCTGTCCGTCTAAAAGGTAAATTACCTTGTATTTTTTAGTGGTGTCGTTTTTATCGTAACCCGCGGGAGTTTTGATATAAATAGGCTTCTGATAGCCATCAGGATAATTGAGTTTTACTGTAGTCATAGTTCCGTAATCGACCTCATCATATGCGTAAATACCAAGCTGCATTGCGGTTTTGGAGGATTGGTCAGAGATATAGAAGCCCGAACTTGCCACAGAAAGTGCCGCATTGAGAGTCTGGCTTCTGCCGTTGTTGAAAACAACACGGTTGTATTTGGATACATCAACGTCCATCTTGTAAATTTTTTCACCATAGCTGTTGGTGGTAAGGTAAGTCATTGAGACACCGGGCCACTCGGCATTCTGTGTACCATCGGACTCGTTATACAAGTAAGCGTTGACAGTGGACCAGCTGACATTATTAGAAAAATAAATTGTTATATTAGTATCCATTTTTTCCTCCGAAATATCGGGAGTTGTGGGGTATGTTACCTCTGTGGATGCTGTTGTGGGGTCTGTTACTTCTGTAGGAACGGTTGTAGGTTCTGTTGCCTCTGTAGGAACGGTTGTAGGTTCTGTTGCTTCGGTAGGAGCTGTTGTGGGGTCTGTTGCCTCTGTAGGAACGGTTGTAGGTTCTGTTGTAGGCTCCTTATCCGGTG
>CAZRLC010000056.1:0-7753 GCA_964600975.1 uncultured Ruminococcus sp. | reverse complement strand
GTGCACAGCTCGGGCATAGCACCCCCTTTGTCCGTTTTGTGCATCGTAAATTTTCTTTCGCCCGGTTTGAAATCGGACATACTCCACGGAAAAACCGGCTAATCAGCCGCAACCTCCCGCTTCATCGCATATCATTTATTGCAGTCACGCAGGGTCAATTATAATATATATATATATCAAAATCAAGGTTTTTCGGAAACTTTTCTTTGTAGAACTTTAGAGAATTTTTCACCAAAATTTTGTTTAATTTGCACAATACAAAATTTTGATTTTTCTCCCCAAAAAACACAATATTTTGTGGTTTCTGACCCCGAAGAAAACAACCGACAAAAATTAATCCAAAATAAAATTTATTTTTCACAAAAAAATATCGGGTAGCGCAAACCTCTGCTACCCGATTTTTGTGTAATTTTCTTTATGTATTGTACTTTCTTACAACCTCGCCCTGTTTTTTGTAGATAGAGTTCTCCTCTACATAGCCTCTTACAAAAGACAGAGGATACACGTTGGTGCCTCTGCCGATAACAGAGCCGGGGTTAAGTACGCTGTTGCAGCCGATATCACCGAAGTCGCCAATCATAGCACCGAACTTCTTCACACCTGTGAAAACCTTTTCGCCACGGAAGTTTACCGTAACCAGAGACTTATCCGCCTTGAGATTAGAGGCGATAACACCTGCACCTGTGTGAGCCTTGTAGCCGTAGATACTATCGCCAACATAGTTATAATGGGGAGTCTGCACCAAGTCAAAGAGGATGCAGTTTTTGAGTTCTGTGGAGTTACCTACAACGGCACCTTTACCTACAATAGCATTGCCTCTTATAAAAGCACAGTGACGAATCTCTGCCTCCTCGTCAATAATCAGAGGACCATTAAGAGAAGCTGTGGGAGCCACCTTGGCACTTTTAGCCACCCATATGTTGTCCCCTATTTTATCAAACTTCTCCTCAGAAAGTGTGGCACCAAGCTCCATAATATATGCAGAAATCTTGGGAAGAAGTTCCCAGGGATAATCAGAACTTTCAAAGAGTTCACGAGCAATAGTTTTTGAAAAATCAAACAAGTTAGCAGATAAGAGTTCTTTCATATGTAAACCTCCTAATAAAATTGGTAATTGACAACGGAATTTTCCTACTGACGTATATGCCTGAATACAGATACCGTGACAAAAGAACAGAAAAGTCCCACCATAATACCTGCCAGTACATCTGTGGGGAAATGCACAAACAGATATATTCGCGAAAGCCCGACAATAAGAGCTATTATAAAGGCAGGAACACCCAGACGCTTATTATAAGCATAGATAGCACCCGCCGCCGCAAAGGATGAGCCTGTGTGCCCCGAGGGAAAGCTAAAAGAGGTGGGCATCTGTATAGCAAGAGGAATCGTGCCGTCAATATGACAGGGACGCTCCCGACAGATAATATTCTTAAGCCCCAGCTCACTTACAAGCAGGAACGCCGCCAAGGAACAAAGGACAACAACTCCTGCTTTACGGGTTTTGGGGATAACAAGGAACACTCCTGCTACCACAAGCCAGAATATTCCCGCCTCAAAAATCACACTTATTCCTTTAGCAACACTATCAAGGAAATTGCACCGAATATGCTCCTGAATAAAGTATAGCACCGAAAAATCAATCTCAGTAATAAATTCTATCAAAGGTATTCTCCTTAGGTTTTACATATATAGTATTATACCACCTTAAAGCCTAATCTGCAACATAATATTTTGCGGTATAACAGAAAATCTGCTAACATAAATATTGACAAAGATAAATTATATTGCTATAATTACTCTTGCTCAATAAATGAGGGCCATTAGCTCAGTTGGTTAGAGCAACCGGCTCATAACCGGTTGGTCCGGGGTTCGAGTCCCTGATGGCCCACCAAAAAGAAACGACAATTTTCCACAGGAAGATTGTCGTTTCTTTTTGTTCTCTTAGCTTTTCTCTTCTCACTCTTCTCTCAATTTGTCGTTTCCATAGATTTTCATAGAAAAGATAAGAGTGAAGAAAAGAAATTTGTCTGCTACGCAGACGGATTATAAATTATGTGTTAGTGTTCGAACACATAGCTCACAAATTCAAAAGGGTTCGAAGCAGATTTTTCAATAAATCTGCGTCCCTAGTGGCTCACCTGAAAAAGGTCTTGCCTTTCGACAAGTTTTTTCACTTTGGAATATTCCTCCCATATGCAAATTACTGTTGTAAAAATTCAGTCTTACTGATATACTGTATATGTAACCTTATTTGAAAACAATATTTTATACAAGGAGGCATATTATGGCTATTATCAGTGGATTCAAAGGCTTACGCTTTGACACTTCCGTTGCAGGAGATATCAAGTCTCTGTGCTGTCCCCCCTACGATATTATTTCTGAGGAACAGCGACTTCAGTATCTTGCTAACAACCCCAACAACATCATCCGACTGGAGCTTCCTAAGGAGGGCGAAAACCCCTACCTTACCGCCAAGGATGTACTTAAATCCTGGGAAGACCAAGGTGTTCTTATCCGTGAGCAGGAGGACGCACTCTACATTTACGAGGAAGAGTTTACCGCTTACGGCAAACAAAACTTTATCAAAGGTCTTATCTGCCGACTAAAGGTTGAGGAGTTTTCCAAGGGAGTTGTGCTTCCTCACGAGTTCACCCTCTCTAAGGCTAAAGAGGACAGACTGAATCTTATGAAGGCAACAAACTGTAACTTCAGTCAGATTTACGGTCTTTATATGGACGAGGAACACACCTCACTCTCTACTATCGACGCTGAGTCTCAGAGGACTGCAGACCTTGAATTTACCGATGATGAGGGTGTTACCCACCGCCTGTGGATTGTAACCGACAAAGATGTTATCGCAAAGCTTGTGAGCGACTTCTCGGACAGAAAAATATACATTGCCGACGGACACCACCGCTATGAAACCGCCCTTAACTACCGTAACTACTGCCGTGCAGAGGGCATATCAAAAGAGGGTGACGCCCAGGACTACCAGATGATATTCCTCTGTGATATGGGACATCCGGGTCTTGTGGTATTCCCCACCCACAGATTGGTTCGTGACCTTGAAAGCTTTAGTAAAGATGAAGTTCTGTGCAAGTGCAGTGAATACTTTGATATTGAAAAGTATCAGGGCACAGAGAATATGGAAGAGCTTCTCGGCAAAAAGGATGTCGAGGGTAAAAAGGCATTTGGATTCTATCTGGGTAATGGGGAGTGGTATCTGCTTACTCTTAAGGATATTTCCGTTATGGACAATCTCCTTCCCGACTTAAGCGTTCCCTCCCGTCAGCTGGACGTTACTGTTCTTCACTCTCTTGTTCTTGAGGGTGTGTTCGGAATTGATAAGGAAAATATGGCTCAGCAGATTAATCTTACATACACCAAGTTTTTCGAGGAGGCTATCTCCTTTGTAGACAACGGCAAGGCTCAGTGCTCCTTCGTGCTTAACTCCACCAAGGTTACCGAAATCCGTGACGTAGCCTCTGCAGGAGAAAAAATGCCTCAAAAATCCACCTACTTCTACCCCAAGATGATTACCGGTATGGTAATGAACAAGCTGGACTGATTCTATATAAATCCTTATGAGGGAGGTGTCCCTATGATATGTAAGGAATATATAAACATCATAGACAGTGCTCATACCGCCGTGCTTTTTGTTCACGGAATTTTGGGGACCCCACTGCACTTTTGCCACCTTGTGCCTTTAGTGCCCCGAGAGTTTTCAATATGCAACATTGTCCTTGACGGACACGGCAAGGGAGTGCGTGATTTCTCCCGTACTTCTATGAAAAAATGGGAATCACAGGTGAACTCCGCAGTAGAGACCCTTGCAAAAACTCACGAAAACATCATCATTGTGGGGCATTCTATGGGAACACTTTTAGCTATCGGTTCAGAGACAATCTACAAGGACAAGGTAAAACTTCTTTTTCTGGAGAACGTACCGCTGATTCCTTTTACAAGACCTGCCTCAATACGACATTCATACAGAGTGCTTTTTCAAAAAGTCCGTGAGAATAGACCCGACGAGGTAGCAGCACAGAAAGCCTACGGAATTGAGCTTGACCGACGACGATGGCTATACATAGGGTGGGTACCGAATTTTCTGGAGCTTTTTGCAAAAGCCCGTGAAACCCAAAAGCTTCTTCCCCGTATCAAGGCTCCCTGTCTGTGCTTTCAGTCCAAAAAGGATGAACTGGTACACAACCGCTCGGAGAAAATCCTTCGGCGTCACACCCACATCACTACCCACACACTTCACACATCCACCCACTATCTGTACAGTGAAGAGGACCTAAACCTTATTACCTCTGCCTTTGTACAGGAGTGCAAAAAATTCAAAGATAAATACCATAACATAAAGCCAACAGCCTTCCCCGTATGAGGAAGGCTGTTGGCTTTAATTTATAAAGGAAGTTTACTGTTTCTTTACCCTATGAAGCTCAGGAGATGTAAAGTCAAACATACTTGTGAGGATTACACCAACAATTATAGTGAGAATCATCTCAGGAAGCATATAGGCACCGTTGTACGCAAGGGAAAACAGAGGAATCGGCAGCTCTCCCGAGGGGTCTGCCCATACGGTAATTCCTGTGACAAAATGGCAGAAAAGCCTTAGTACACAACCTATAGCAACGCCCAAAGAAAACTCCAGTCTCTGACTTTTAAGTTTTCCTCTCAGCAATCCGCCGAAACCCAACACACCATAGGCTACCAGATAATCAAGAAGAATAATGGCAATTACAGCCACCCAGTTAGTAGCATAGCTCAAATTATCCAGTCCCAGAATCATCTGAATAAGACCATAGGTAAAGCTGACACAAAAGCCCCAGCCCCCACCGTAGCGGTATACCACCAAAAAAATCGGCAGCATAGACAAGGGGGTAAGTTTTCCACCGAAAGGCATATCCAACAGAGGAATCATGCTGAGCACAGTTGCTATACTAAGCATAATCGCACTCTCGGTGAGTCTGCGGACAAAGTTGATTTTCATTTATAAATCACCTCAATTAATTATTAACAAAACAGAAGATAAAAAAACAGCACTGCGACCCGGGTAACGCAGTGCTGATAATATCAGTGAATCTACTCCCTACGTCGGCATTATCCGTATCAGGTTATAGGGTCAGAGAAGCACTCAAATTCTCAATCTCAGCCGACTTGCCGTCAGCACCCCTGTTTTGTTTATTTAATTGTAACCCTTTGATTTCCTTATGTCAAGAGAAAATTACAGAGATAGCTTCATATCCCCGTAGCTTATCCACTTAAGCTTTCTGAAAAGCTCACTTATAAGCAGAGTAAGAACTGCAGGTGCCACAATGTGCATCAGCACAATTTCGCCGACTGCCACCCAAGGTGCAACTCCTGCCTCGGTCATAGTTGTATATGCCATAATCTGTCCCACAAGTCCCGATGTACCCATACCCGAGCCTGTAGCGTTATTGACCATACCGAACACACAGGTGGACACAGGACCTAAAACAGCACTTGATATTATGGGCGGAAGCCAGATAACAGGCTTTCTGACAATATTAGGCATCTGAATCATGGATGTACCCACACCCTGAGATATAAGTCCCGACACCTTGTTTTCTCTGAAGCTCTGCACCGCAAAACCTATCATCTGAGCCGAACAGCCTACTGCAGCGGCACCTGCAGCAATGCCCGAAAGATTCAGGGATATACCCAAAGCCGCAGAGCTTATAGGAAGTGTCAGCACAATGCCCATAATTACAGAAACGATAATGCCCATAAGGAAGGGTTGCTGCTCGGTTCCCCAATTTATGAAGTCTCCCAGCATTGTCATAAAGGAGGATACAGGAGGACCTACCAAAAGTCCTGCTATAGAGCCTGAGGCAATAGTCACCACAGGTGTAATTATAATATCAAGTCCTGTTTTGCCTGATACGAGTCTGCCTACCTCAATAGCAACAAGTGCAGCAACAAAGGCACCCAGAGGCTCTCCGGGACCTGCCAGAGTGACCACACCCGATGTAGCAATAAGGCTACCTGCAATAATCTTTGAGGCAAAGGCACCTACCATACCTGCTACCGCAGCGGATACCGTTACCAAAGGGGACTGCTTGAACTTAACTGCAACTCCCACACCGATACCGGCTCCTGTGAGAGCTTTTGCCAATCCTGCACAGACTACAATGAATCCGCCTATGTAGGGGCTAACCTCAGATACATACTTGCCAATCTGCTCCAGAATGGTGCCAACAATCAATGTAGCAAAAAGTCCCAGTGCCATACCGGACAGACCATCAATAAAAATGTGACTAAGTATATTTTTCAGCTTTTTCATCTCATACTCATCTCCATCTTTTATTGCAAAAAATTGTAGCACTTGAAAACATTTTTTTCAATATTCAGACAACATTTTCCATATATACAAAAAAACAGACTCCACACAGAGCCTGTTTTTTATGAAAAATAGCAACAATTATTTACTGTAAATCGCCACGGAATCCTCGCCGTCACATTCTCTCAGGCGAACTGCAATAATCTCCTCCTGAGATGTGGGGATGTTTTTGCCAACGAAGTTTGCTCTTATGGGAAGCTCCGAATGACCTCGGTCTATTAGTACAGAAAGCTGAATTCTTGCAGGTCTGCCAAGAGCCATAACTGCATCCAGAGCTGCTCTGGCGGTACGACAGGTGTAGATAACATCATCCACCAGCACCACGGTCTTGCCCTCCACGGAGAAGGGTACATCCGTAGAGCAAAGCACAGGAGCCCCTGCTCCCTGAGTAAGGTCGTCACGGTGCATGGTGATATCCAATGCTCCTACCTCGGGAGCCTTGCCCTCAATACGCTCTATAAACTCAGACAATCTGTGAGCAAGAGGCACACCGCGGGTGCGTATTCCGATAAGACACAGGTTATCTATACCGCTGTTTTTCTCGCATATCTGGTGAGCAATTCGTATGAGCACCCTGTCTATATCCGTTTCCCCGAGGATTTTCGCCTTAAAATTCATATCCATACCTCCCGATAAAAAAAACAAAACTGTCTGCAAAAACAGACAGTAATAAGCATAAGTATGTACACATCTTACGGGTATCGCTGTACCGCATTTGAAGATATCCTTTATTCTTTCATTATAATACCACAGGTCAAAGTCCAAGTCAACGGATTTGTCTATCTGAAAAGATAACTTTTACAAAGAGAACCCCCTTTTTAATTCTTTTAGTTAGTTGACAACAGGGCTTTAATGTATTACTATATTCAGGTACACTATTTAATATACTGAAATTCACACATAGGGAGGAAATCCGTATGAAAAACACAGAAAAAACTATGGACAAAATCGTTGCTCTCTGCAAAGGCAGAGGCTTCGTATATCCCGGCTCAGAGATTTACGGCGGACTTGCAAATACTTGGGACTACGGCCCCTTGGGTGCAGTACTTAAGGCTAACATCAAAAATGCCTGGATGAAGAAGTTTGTTCAGGAAAATAAATACAACGTAGCTCTGGACTCCGCTATTCTTATGAATCCCCAGACCTGGGTTGCATCAGGTCATGTTGGCGGTTTCTCTGACCCCCTTATGGACTGTAAGGAATGTAAAACCCGTCACAGAGCAGACAACCTTATTGAAGATTTTGACGGAACAAACGTTGCAGGTTGGAGCAACGAGGATATGATGAACTACATCAAGGAGCACTCTATCCCCTGTCCCGACTGCGGCAAACACAACTTCACCGATATCCGTCAGTTTAACCTTATGTTCAAGACCTTCCAGGGCG
>CAZRLC010000055.1:0-7893 GCA_964600975.1 uncultured Ruminococcus sp. | reverse complement strand
AGAAGATTGCAGTTGTCAAGGATTCCTACGGCAACGCCTTTGCTCCCTTCCTTGCTGCTCATTATGACGAGGTGCACCTTATCGACTTCAGATACTGGAGCGGTGACTTAAACGAATATCTCACCAAAAACGGCATTGATGAGGTACTTATTCTTAACAACACAATGTCAGCAAACAGCACCTCTCAGGTGGCTACTATGACCAATGCACTGAGCTAAGGTCATAAAAAGTACACTAAAGGAGGTAAAGAAATGATTGCAACCGAAGTAACCGCCACTATCTACGGCGTACTGTCCGACACTCTGTACTCAGGCGCTATATATGGTACGGATAATCGTAACCACAGCGGTTATATTATATCCAAAAAACCCATAAGCGAAAGCATGGTGGGGATTGTCACCGCAGTTGCTACTATGAGCGACGGCACCGAGCGACCCATAGTTGCTCACAAAAACGATATTATGTATGAGCCCGAAATCAGAGAAAAACTGAAAGCTCTGCGACAGATAGAAGCAGTAAAGCTCAACTGCCTGTACGAAAAATCCTGTGGTGCAGTAATTCTCTACAAAAACCCCACCGACGGCGAATTCAGCATTCTGCTGGTGAAGAATCACAACGGCAGGTTCTTTAGTTTTCCCAAGGGTCACGTAGAGCTTCGTGAAAACGAGAAAGAAACCGCCATCCGTGAAATAAAAGAGGAAACCGACCTGGATGTGGATATTCTGGGGGGCTTCAGAGAAATCAGTGATTACTGTCCCTTTGGTAAAATCCGCAAGAGGGTTGTGTTTTTCCTTGCAGTAGCAAAAACCGACAAAATAAAAATTCAAGAAAGCGAAATCGACAGCTACACCTGGATCCCTCTTAAAAATGCAGAAACCGTCTGTACCTATGAAAATGACAGACGGGTAATAGAAAAAGTCCGCAAGTACATTGCAAACAACAATATATAAGCCAATAACAAGACATAACAAAAGCACCCTTTGAGGGTGCTTTTACTTTTGCTTATTTCAGATAGGCAAGGTTTGAGTCGGTCTGAAAATTATTCATACCATAAAGGAATAGTATATCGTCTACGGACTCTGAGGCGATAAGATCTGATACAGGAAGCTTATAGTATCGCAAGTCTACCATTATAACTTTGCTGTAATTCTCTGCGAAGAAAGGTGCCGCACTATGGGCAAAGCTGTCCTTGATAAGAAGCAGAGTATCCTCGGACTTTGCCTTTTCGTTCTCGATAGTTACCAGAGCGTGATTGCCATCAAGGAACACGGGATACATATCATCTTCCTTAAGATGAGAGAGAAAGTACATACTGTCATACTGCTGAGTATCAGTACCTTCGGTTACTGTAACCCTTATACTGTCAGCAAAAGTCTTATTCTCCCAAATCTGCAGGGTATCCGGCTTTGCAAGGAAATATCCGCTGGAGGAATAGGTAGTGCCGTAAAAGTTCGGGTACTCCCTAACCTCAAAGGCATCTTTTCCTGTATACTCAAGCCCCTTACCCTCGCAATAATATCCGTAGGCGGTATATGCTCCTGCTTGGGTCCAGTGGTGGTCGGTCTTAAAGAAAACTTGAGTGTCATCTGCCACCAAATCCCCAAAGGACTCTCTCACATCATAGAGGATTACATTGTCTACTTTGTTTGTGGCGATATAATCATACACCTTTTCGTCAGCATACTGTGTGTGATTACTTGGAAGCTTTTCATCCAGCACGTATCCTGCCGAGGGTATCACCATCAGCCCCACCTCGTCAAAGGACGCCGCAAAGCGGTTGATAAGCTCCAGATTCTTCTCTGAACGGTCGGTATCCACAGGCTTTGTGATAATATACCCATCCTTACCGTAATAATATCCGTTAGAGGCAGTAGAACCTATGAGCAGATTCCAGTAGGAGTTCACCCCTACAAAGAAACTTCTCAGAGGAAAATGGTCGGCAATATAGCCCTGCTTTTCCTCACTGCCCTCAAGGCTCTCTGTCAGTTCACCCGAGAACAGAGTCTCAAGGGAAAACACCGGAGCCTTGGCAAGATATCGCTTCTCGCTGGAGCTGTAATCCTCCTTGGGGAATATAAAAAACAGGCTTGTCAGTATCACGGTAAATGCCAAAAACAAGGCAACAATCGCAATCTGTGCTTTTTTATTCAAAGGTATCACCTCCGAAGTTTGTATACATAGCCTTTTCAGGCGTTAAAATCTGAAGTAGATAAAGGGGTTGTAGCTGTCGCTGACAAGTGAGGCTGTACAAAGCACCATAACCACTAAGGCTCCTGCTCCCAGAAGCACCGGATAGAACTTCTTTGAGTACAGTTTTCTGTGAACTGTACGGAGCACAGGTGTGCTCAGTACTGCACCAACTATAGTCACAGGCAGGTAGCAAAGTATTGCCTCCAGCGACTGAGAAGAAAACGCTCCGTCGGGAGCTGTAAACAGTCCGCATATAAAGGTCCAGAGCTCGGTAACATTCTCAAAGTTGAATATAGCCCAGCCTATCATAATAAAGAAAAGTGCATATATATGACTGAACACTGCCGGAATTTTTTTGAGCACCTTAGAGAGGAACAGCTTTTCTATTACAAGCAGTACAAAGAAATACAGTCCCCAGATAAGGAAGTTGTAAGCGGCTCCGTGCCACAGTCCTGTCATCGACCATACAATAAAGAGGTTGAATATCTGTCTGAGGAGACCTCTGCGGTTACCACCCAGAGGAATGTACAGGTAATCCCTGAACCAAGTAGACAGAGAAATATGCCATCTCCGCCAGAACTCGGTAATGGATTTGGAAATATAGGGATAGTTGAAGTTCTCCATAAACTCAAAGCCTATCATTCTGCCAAGGCCTCTTGCCATATCGCTGTAACCCGAAAAGTCAAAGTAAATCTGAAGCGTAAGAGCACACAGCCCTGCCCAACGGGCGACTATACCCTCGGCGCCCGAGCCTCCTAAGTTCTGCCACATAGCGGCAAACTGATTGGCAAGGAGTATCTTCTTGCCAAGACCTGCGATAAAAAGTATCACACCGCTTGTGAACTGAGAAAGATTTTCCTTGCGAACTATAAGCTGGTCCTCCACGTCCTTGTACCTGACAATGGGACCTGCAATAAGCTGAGGGAAAAGCGTAACATAAGTACCCAGTATGAGGGGATTTTTCTGTGCCTTGGTATCGGATTTGTATACATCTATAGTGTAGGACATGGCTTGGAAGGTATAGAAGCTGATTCCTATAGGAAGTGCGGGAGCCTTAAAGCCTATATTCACAAAAGGGAGCATGTTTATAGTATCAATAATCATTCCCGAATATTTGAAGAATACCAAAAGCCCTATGTTGACTACCACAGAGAGTATAAGCCACTGCTTTCTTCTTTGATTGTTGTCACCGGCTTTTTCTATAAGCATACCTGCCACATAGTTGACAAGTATAGTTAAGAGCATCAGAAGTATATACACAGGCTCTCCCCAGCCATAGAACGCAAGACTCACTACAAAAAGCACTATGTTGCGTAACTTTTTGGGTACTGCGTAGTAAATAAGCAATACCACAGGCAGGTAGAAAAACCAGAATGTAAGACTGGAAAATACCAAGCTCTTTCCTCCTCTCGTAAATTAAGCCGCAGATATTTGAAACGCGACCATTACCTTATTATAAATTACATACATATGATACAGTATGGTGTAAAAATAGTCAATTTACAGAATTTTAATTATTCTTCTTGCAAAAGCCTTCCATTACACACTCTGAGCATCGGGGTGTGGGTGCCTTGCACACGGCTCTGCCGTGAAGAACAATTCTGTGGCAAAAATCGTTGGACTCCTGAGGAGGAAGTAATTCTCTGAGGATTTTCTCGATTTTTGCGGCATCCTTTTCTGTGTGAAGCCCCAGACGTCTTGTAATGCGGATACAATGGGTGTCCACCACTACTGCAGGTTTATGGTAAATATCCCCCACAATCAGATTGGCGGTTTTTCTGCCAACTCCCTGCAAGGTTACAAGTTCCTCAAGGGTATCAGGCACCTTGCCTCCAAAATCGTTTATTATAGCCTTAGACATAGCAATCAAATCCTGAGACTTTGTGCGATAGAATCCGCAACTATGTATAAGCTCTGCTATATGTCCCACATCTGCCTTTGCCATACTCTCAGCGTCGGGATAATGACGAAAAAGCTCAGGAGTTACCAGGTTCACTCTGGCATCTGTGCACTGAGCCGCAAGTCTTGTTGCTACCAAAAGCTGAAAGGGGTCCTCGTAGTCCAGCGAACATACAGCATCGGGGTATTCTTTTTTAAGTGCCTCTACGGCAAGTGCTGCGATTTCCTTTTTTCTCATTATGCACACCTCTGTGTTGTCGTATATTATCAAATTCTCTTTAATTATCCTTTGTAAAAAAATAGTGAATGTTTTTCGCGTTTTTGATAATAAAAGCCTTTTTATTCGTTAACCGATATGGTATAATATAACTTATAATAGTTTTTATCGAAAAACGGAGTGTTTTTATGTTTAAGAATTATATTTTTGACCTGTACGGCACCCTCATAGACGTCCGTACCGACGAGGATACCCCCGAGCTTTGGGACAAGATGGTACTCCTTTACGGCTACAAAGGTGCAAGATATACCGCCTACGAGCTTCAGAGCAAATACAAAGAGCTTTGCTCGGCTGAAAAATCCCGAGTCAAAAAGGCTCATCCACAAAGGCGACACGTGGATATAAACCTTACCAATGTGTTCAAGGGCTTATATGCTCACAAGGGTGTTGAGGTTTCTGACGAGGTTGCTTCCTTTACCGCTAACGCTTTCCGTTGCTGTTCAACAGAGCACATCCGACTGTACAAAGGTGTAATCGAGCTACTGGAAGCTCTGAAGAAAAAAGGCAAAAAGCTCTATATTCTCTCTAATGCTCAGCACGATTTCACAGTACCCGAAATCCAGATGCTCGGTATCGACAAATACTTTGACGACATCATCATAAGTGCCGATGTAGAGTGCAAAAAGCCCGACCCTCATATTTTTGAGATTCTGTTTGACCGCAATCCCATGGAAAAATCCGAGAGCATTATGATTGGCAACGACTGTGTCTCCGACATACGCTGTGCCTATGAGTTCGGCATTGAGACTCTGTATATACATCAGGAGATTTCTCCGCCGATTACCGAGGAAATCCACAGCACAAGAATAATTATGGACGGAGACTTCGAGAAAATAATGCCCTTGGTTTTAAGATAACTTAATATCCACAACCCATACCGCAGTTTTTACTGCGGTATTTTTTTGTCAAAATTATTGTTGCCTTAAAAATCATCATAACACAAAGCGACTATCTTCGCAACAGTCAGCTTGTATTCTTAAAAAAACTATGATGCGACTGATTTTTGTCTGTTGACCTTATCAACGTTTCTTTTGCTTGTACTTGCACGTCCAAAACCGGCATAAACACTGGCTTCTCTACTGTGAGTAGAGTGCCGTCCCCTATAGTATAATCCATAGAAAAAGAAAGAGAGTCCGTCCACCAGCAGTATGTTGACTTGTCAACAACTTCCAAGCTATAATTAGAATGTAAAATGTGGCAGAAGGTGCTTAAGTGCAAGGGCGTCCTACAAATACAAATTTTGTTAAAACTTACCTTGCAGTCACACACTATACTGTACACTCAAGGCAACGATGAGTGCCGTTTAACCCACATAAAACTAATCAAAACAAACTATTGGAGGCAATTATTATGGCTTACGATTACATCATCAGCTGCTGTTCCTACACAGATTTTTCAGCACAAAAAATGAAGGACCTTGACATCAGATACATCTGCACCCCCTATATGATGGACGGCAAGACCTACGTCGACGACCTGGGCGAGACCACCTCTTACGAGGAGTTCTACAAGGCAATGGAGCAGGGTGCTGTTACCAGTACCTATCAGCTGAATCAAAACGATTTTGCTGATTACTTCAGAGAGCTCCTTAAGGAGGACAAAGACATTATCCACGTCAGCCTTTCCTCAGGACTTTCAGGTGTTTCTAACTCCGCAAGACTGGCTATCGAAACTATGAAGAAGGAGTTCCCCCAGCGTACTATCTATCTGGTAGACTCCCTTGCAGCTGCTGCAGGTCTGGGACTTCTGATTGAAACTGCCTGTGACCTCCGTAAAGAGGGAATGGGAATCGAGGAACTTTATAATTGGTTCGAGGCCAACAAGCTTAAGCTTCACCATTGGTTTTTCACCACCGACCTTACCTACTTTGTAAGAGGTGGCAGAGTTTCCAAGGCAAGTGGTTTTATCGGCGGTGTGCTCAACATCTGCCCCCTTATGAATGTCAGCAACGAGGGTAAGCTTATTCCCCGTACAAAGATCAGAGGCAAGAAAAAGGTTATTGCTGAGATGGTTGAGCGTATGAAAGAACACGCTGAGGGTGGCTTAGAATACTCAGGCAAGTGCTTTATGTGTAACTCCGCCTGTGAAGGTGACGCAAGAGAGGTGGCCGATTTAGTAGAGGCAACCTTCCCTAACCTTAACGGCAAGGTGCAGATTTACACCATTGGCACTACTATCGGAAGCCACACAGGTCCCGGTACAGTTGCTCTGTTCTTCTGGGGCGACGAGAGAGTGGACTGATAAAATTAAGCAAATTCTGTGTCCTTAAAGACTCCTTTAATATAAAAAGGTCGGCGTAAAGTAGCTTACGCCGACCTTTTATTTGTAATAAAATACCTCGAAGAATTCGTAAAATTATCAGAGCAAAGCGTCAATGGCTGCTTGAATAAGCTGGAGCTTCTCACGCTCTCTTGCTGCCTGGCCCTTGATTTTCTCTACAACAGCCTCGGGAGCCTTAGCCATAAATCCTGCGTTATTTAACTTTCCTTCGTCCTGCTGGAGGAGTTTCTCTACTTGGGCGTACTCCTTACGAAGTCGTACAAGTTCTGCTTCCTTGTCAACAAGCTCGTTCATAGGAATGTAAATTTTTGCATCAGAAATAACGATTGTTACCGCACCCTCAAGCTCAAACTCCTCTGCAATCTCTACCTCGGTAGCAGAAGCAAGGGATACTATAAACTTTGCACCCTGAGTATAGGTGTCCTGATTCTTGGTGGCAATATAAACCTTAGCCTTCTTTGAGGGAGGAACGTTCATCTCATTACGGCGGGTACGGATAGCGGTAATAGCCTCCATAATCTTCTCTGTAGTCTGTGCCTCCTGAGGGAAGTGGAGAGCCTCGTCATACTCGGGATACCTCTGGAGCATAATTGTCTCACCCTCTGTCTCGTGGGGAAGCGTCTGCCAGATTTCCTCGGTAATAAAAGGCATAAAGGGATGTAGAAGTCTGAGAGTTCTCTCCAACACCCAAGTAAGTACACGACGAGCGTTGTCTGCGGTCTCGCCCTCCTCACGGAGTCTGGACTTGGTAAGCTCGATGTACCAATCGCAATAGCAGTCCCAGATAAAGTCGTACAGCTTCTGTACTGCAATACCAAGCTCAAACTTGTCAAGGTTATCTGCTACCTCTTTAGCCACAGTATTGACTGCGCTGATTATCCACTTGTCCTCTGTGGTAAGCGTCTCAGGAAGTGAGCAGGGAACGTCATGGTCGTCGATGTTCATATGAACAAAACGACTGGCATTATAAAGTTTATTGGCAAAGTTACGGCAGGACTCAACTCGTTTGTCAGAGAATCTCATATCGTTTCCGGGTGAGTTACCTGTTGCAAGGAAGAATCTGAGTGCATCGGCACCATACTGCTCTATAAGAAGCAGAGGGTCAACGCCGTTGCCGAGAGACTTGCTCATCTTTCTGCCCTGCTCGTCACGGATAATGCCGTGAATAAATACGGTATCAAAGGGCTGTTTGCCCATATTCTCCATACCGCTGAAAATCATTCTGGCAACCCAGAAGAAGATAATAT
>CAZRLC010000054.1:0-8751 GCA_964600975.1 uncultured Ruminococcus sp. | reverse complement strand
CGCCACCTTGCCAAGGTGGAGGTAGCGAGTTCGAGCCTCGTCATCCGCTCCAAAATCCGCTGAATTTATCAGCGGGTTTATTTTTTACTTATTATTGGCTTTTGCCCCACAAGGAGTGTCCCCCTTATGAAATACACATATACTACCCACGGCGTATGCTCACGCCAGATTACCGTTGACTTGGACGGAGATACAATCAGAGAGGTTGCCTTTTTGGGCGGATGCCACGGCAATACTCAGGGCGTTGCCGCTCTGGTTCAGGGTATGAATGCCTATGATGCAATTGAAAGGCTCAAGGGTATACGTTGCGGAGGAAGAGCTACCTCCTGTCCCGACCAGTTAGCAACTGCGTTGGAACAGGCTCTGGATATATGATTGAGTAACACAAAAGATAAAGCCGATTGGGTTAAACCCAATCGGCTTTTTGCTATTCTCTGAAAGTAATCAGACAAGAGGAACATAATCCTCGGCATTAACAACCGTAACGGTAAATTCGTCTGCTTCGTTCCATGAAGCGACAGCGATATAATAGGTCTCTCCTGCCTCGACATCACCGATAACTGCGAAATCATAGGAATCCAGTGCCAGGATATCATCACTATAACCTATCCACTCTCCAATGCCGTCATATATATTAATATAAGCATCTGAAGAGCCATCAGAATAAATAACAAGTTCTCCATCCTTGTCGGCTACCAGTTTAAGATATACTGTATCATAAGGTTCGGTTATAGAAATATCTACAGTCTCACCTGCTGAAATAGTATCGCAGTCTTCGGGTATCTCCTGATAATAGTCGTCTCCGGTATTATCGTCTTCAATGAAATCATTAGCATGAGCTTCGTCGTACTCTGCTTCGTTAGAGTTGGTGATTAAAACATTCAAATCACCATCGCCGAAAAGGAATCCTTCGACAACTATGTAATAGGTAACTCCTGCCTCAAGATATTCTACATCAAAGAAGCTTTCGTAATAATAGTTGAAATAAACGAAGTCTGTAAATTCGGGGTCTGAAGAGATAATATAGGCAACCGACATTTGATTATCACAAGTTCCGGAGACTTTGTAGTAGTCGTCCTCATCAGGTGTAAACTTCAAGATGTCTGTAAGGAGATAATAGGATTCTACATAATCGCCATAGTCTTCTTCGTAATATTCTTCAGAGACTGCGTATTCTTCGTTGAGTTTTATCTCAACTGCCAGACTTTCAATCAGTTCAGCATATGTAGTTACACACACCTCGTAATCAGTGCCTTCTCCTACCTGATATAAGAATACATAGTAATAGTCAGTCTCGTATTCATCAGCATAAATCTGTACAAACACATTTCCTGTATCGTAGTCTTCCAAAATACTTACATCAGATACCATAGTAAGGTTACTATCGAAAACGACTGCATTAAGCATAGGGGCTTCGCCATCAGTATAAACTACCACGCTGCTGTCACCCTGGGGAACCTCAACCTTAAACACATGTCCTTCTGCAGAGGCAGTTATACTCTGTAATTCTTCAGTCAGAACTACAGCATCATCAGGGTTAAATAACGGAAACTCTGCATACCAAGTAGCATAAATCTGTGCTATATACTCTATCTCGCTCCAGTTAGAAACGATAAGCTTATAATCACCTGCTTCCAAGTTAGCAGAAATGTATTCACCCTGTGCTACACATACACCATTGCTGTCAATAAGAACGATCTCTGCCCACATTTCGGACTCGTCAGCAACAAATACTGAGATATCATAATATCCCTCTTCTAAGCCGAGCATATTTACCTCTGCGCAGCCATAGCCTATAGCAGAAACCTCCATACCCTCGCTATACTCGTAGACAGTATGCATAGGTACACCGTTGGTGATACCTGCAATAGCCTTCTGGATTGCAGTAGCATCCTTGATAGTAACAGACTGGTCGCCATCTGTATCAGCAAGATACTGCACGTACTCGTCAAACTCTACGAGTCCTGCCAGAGATTTCTGAATCAGGGTTGCATCCTTGATAGTAAGAACCGAATCCTGATCACAATCACCATAGATAGTGTAATAATTCACATCATCGTCATATAAATCATCTGGGGATTCATAATAATCCTCGAAATATCCTGCAGGTGAAACCTCTGTCTCAGCCGCAGAAACACTGAGCGATACTGCACAAATGCTCAAAAGCATCAACAGTACCAGGGCGATTGATAACGTCTTTTTTATAAATTTCATATTTTTCATCCTCTCTAAACAGTTATTCTGTTTAGTATATTATATCATTGCACAAAGTAAGATTCAATAGAAAATTGTAAACTTTTTATAAAAAAAGACAGTGTGCAAAAGCGAACACTGTCTATTTTTATAAATATGATATTAACCGATAAAATGCGACATAAGGGTGTAGCCCTCTTCGATATATACACCTGTAGCCCGAGCCTCGGCTTCTGTGAATTTATCCACACCGCTGAGCTTCTTATTGCTGCGATAAATCAGATAAGGTACAGCTGTGCGTGAGTGAGTACGAGTTATAAGAGGTGTGGGGTGGTCGGGACATACCAGAACAGAGAAGTCCTCACCGCTTTCTCTTAAATAATTAACAACAGGAGTCAGCACTTTTTCGTCAATAAGCTCAATAGAGCGAACTTTATTGTTATGCTCTGCTCTGTGGCCGCACTCATCGGGAGCCTCTACGTGGATATAAACCAAGTCCTGTCCCCTCTCAAATTCAGATATCGCCGCCTGAGCCTTACCCTCAAAGTTAGTATCGATATAGCCTGTGGCACCATCAACATCAACACTGGTCATCTCGGCACATATAGCTATGCCCTTAAGCAAATCCACAGCAGAAACCATACTGCCCTTGAGTCCGTAAAGCTTCTCGAAACTGTCAAGCAGGGGCTTTGTACCCTCACCCCAGAGCCATATGGAATTTGCCGGACGCTTACCTTCGGATATTCTCTTAAGGTTTACGGGATGATTCTTCAGAAGGTCGAAACTACGCTCCATAAGTGGGAGAAGCTTCTCCTTGGCTACATCTGTAGGCAGGTATTCCTTAATTGGTCTGCCTGTAATATCATGAGGAGGGGTGAGTCTGCCGGGCTTACTGTTGCCCTTATCCCATACAAGACAATGGCGGTAAGAAACACCTGAGTAAAAGGTAAACTCCTCTGTACCCATATGCTCCTGCACATACTCTATGAGGACTTTTGCCTCTTCTGTAGAGATATCGTCAGCACAGTAATCAAGGATGGTCTTATCGGCGTAGTTTTCTTCGTCAGAAAGAGTCACCAGATTACAACGGAAGGTAACATCGGTGTCCTTAAGGTCAATGCCGATGGATGCCGCCTCCAGAGGAGAGCGTCCGCTATAATACTTTTTGGCATCATAGCCGAGAACAGCCAAGTTGGCTACATCTGAGCCGGGAGACATACTGTCTGCTACTGTCTTGCAGCTTCCTACCTCGGATACCGAAGCAAGAGAATCTATGCAGGGTTTGTGGGCAAGTTCCATAGGGGTTTTGCCCTGAAGCTCTATACTGGGCTCGTCAGCCATTCCGTCACACAGCATTACAAGATATTTCATATACATACTTCCTTTGGTTAGAGTGAGAAAGCTATCAGGCATTGCCTGTAGTATTCAGTTCGCCTGTAGAGAGGCCCTTGAGGTAAGCGTTAATAAATCCGTCAAGCTCACCGTCCATAACTGCACCTACGTTACCCATTTCAAAGCCTGTTCGATGGTCCTTAACCAAAGTGTAGGGCATAAATACATAGCTTCTAATCTGGCTTCCCCAGGTGATTTCCTTCTGGACGCCCTTGATGTCGGAGATTTTCTCCAGATGCTGCTGCTCCTTGATTTCTACCAGCTTGGAGATAAGCATCTTCATAGCCACATCACGGTTCTGATACTGAGAACGCTCAACCTGTGATGCCACAACTATACCTGTGGGGATATGTGTAAGACGAACAGCCGAGGAGGTCTTGTTAACCTTCTGACCACCTGCACCGGAGGCTCTGTAAACATCCATTTTGATTTCTTCGGGAGGAATTGTAACAGAGGTATCCTCCTCTATCTCGGGCATAACCTCCAGAGAAGAGAAGCTTGTGTGACGTCTACCTGCAGAATCAAAAGGAGATACACGGACAAGACGGTGTACACCGGCTTCGCTCTTAAGGTAGCCGTAGGCATTTTCGCCCTCAATGAGAAGCACCGCACTCTTGAGTCCTGCTTCGTCGCCGTCAAGGTAGTCTACTTCCTTAACATTGAAGCCGTGGGCGGCAGCCCAACGGGAATACATACGATAGAGCATCTGTGCCCAGTCCTGTGCCTCTGTACCGCCTGAACCGGCGTGGAAGGTAAGGATAGCGTTGTTCTTGTCATATTCACCTGTGAGGAGGGTCTCAAGTCTTGCAGAAGCAAGAAGCTTTTCTACTGCCTCTACCTCAGAGAGAGCCTCGTCATACAGGGATTCGTCCTCTTCCTCGTCGGCAAGTTCTATAAGTGTCAGCGCATCAAAGTACATAGTATCAAGCCTCTCGTACTTTTCAACCTTTGCTTTAAGGTCGGAGGTCTGCTTTAACACCTTCTGTGAATTTTCAATATCATCCCAGAAGCCCGGCTCTGTAGCACGATTCTCCAGCTGCTGAATCTGGGAGCGCATCTGTGCAAGTCCCAAAGCATCTGCATAATCGTCAATATCAGGGCGTGAAGCCTCCAGACGTAATTTAAGTTCTTCAAACTGAAGCATAATATTACCTCACTATAAAATAAACTTATTAAATTATACCTCAATCAAGGTAAAATGTAAACACAAATATAAATATATTAATAACAAATTATTGTGTTGATTTAACGGACAATATTTGGTATAATAGCTAAAGGTGATATTATGGATTATTATAATCATTCCTGTCCTGTATGTGAAAAAGAATTTGATAAAGACAGCGACACAGTGGTTTGTCCCGTTTGCGGAGCACCCCACCACAGGGATTGCTACGAGCAAGAGGACCGTTGTTTCTTTGAGGATAAGCACAAGGACGGATTTGACTACAAGAATTACTATCAAGAGCAAAAAATCAAAGAGTGTATGCCCACGGATAACACTCTCAGATGTGCTACCTGTGGCTCAGACCTTGTTCCCGGCAGCAGGTTCTGTAACCACTGTGGCACCCCTGTGGAGAATACTCCGCCTTCACCCTATGATAGACACACAGAGGAACAAAACTCTGCGAACAATCAGCCAAACCGCAATCAGGTTCCTCCTCAGGGAGTACATGTTGAAACCTTTGCCTTTGACCCTATGGGCGGACTCAAGGCAGATGAGGAAGTAGGTGACGGAGTCACAGTCGGCGAGGTGGCAAAATTCACTAAAAACAACTCGCCCTTTTACTCCAGACTTTTTCATCAGATTAAAAATCACAACCGTTCACGGTTTACCTTATCGGGCTTTCTTTTCTCCGGCGGTTGGCTTCTGTACAGAAAAATGTACAAGCTGGGTACTATCATCACCATTGCAATGGCGATTTTAATTGGCGCTCAGCTTTATATAAACACCTTTTACGGTGAGCTTATCACAGAGCTGAGCAACATTTCCTACAACTCCCCTCTTCTTTCCGGAGAAAACACTTTTTCTCTTATGCTTGAGTTTCTCGGAAAGCTGAGTATGGAGGAGCTTATAGCAATCGGCATCAGCTATTTTTCGGGACTGTTCCAACTTGCAATCCGAATTCTCTGCGGCATTTTCGGTCACAGATGGTACTATAAGCACTGTATGAAGAAAATTACACAAATCAAATCTGAGGCTCCTACAAAAGAGGAAGCCGACGCTACCCTGCAAACCAAGGGCGGTGTCAACACCACTCTTGCTATCAGCCTTGTTATATCTTATTTTGCACTGAATTTGATACCCTTTTTCTTTTAATCTACAAATAAAACACTTACATTAATATCCGAGGAAATCGGAATTAACGGAGGAAAAAAATGAAAATTACAAAAGCAGTTATCCCCGCGGCCGGAATGGGCACCAGAGTCTTACCCGCAACAAAGGTTATGCCTAAGGAAATGCTTCCTATAGTGGACAAACCTGCAATTCAGTACATTGTAGAAGAGGCCGTAGCCTCAGGTATTACTGATATTCTTATTATAACTAATCGCGGCAAGGGCTTCATTGAGGATCACTTTGACAAGGCTCCTTTACTGGAGCAGATACTTGAGAATGACGGCAAAGAGGATCTTCTTGCAAGTATCAGCCATCTGCACTCTCTGGCAAACATCCAGTATGTAAGACAGATTGAGACTAAGGGACTGGGACACGCTATAAGCAAAGCAAGAAGCTTTGTAGGCAACGAGCCCTTTGCGGTTCTTTACGGTGATGATGTTGTAGTTGGCGGAGATGCCCCTGCTACAAAGGAGCTTATCGAAGCTTACGGTACATACGGCAAGGGAGTTATCGGTATCAAGCCTGTATCAAGAAAGGCTATCGTCAACTACTCCTGCGTTAAGGTTGATAACATCAAGGACAACATATTCAGTTGTACAGATATGATAGAAAAGCCGCAAAAGGATGAGGATATCTTCTCTTTATACTCTATTCTCGGAAGATGTGTACTTCCTCCTGAGATTTTTGATATCCTTGACAAAACGCCTCCGGGAGCTAAAAACGAGATTCAGCTCACCGATGCTATGAAGGTACTGGCTACAACCTGCGGTATGACAGCAGTTGAGTATACAGGCACAAGATACGACATCGGCAACAAATTCGGTATGATTCAGGCAGCTATTGAGATTGGTCTTGACCACCCCGAAATCGGCGAGGAGCTTAAGGAATACCTATGTGAACTGATAAATAATCACGATTGTTTCAAATAAGATAACACAAGGTTATCTTTTTATACGGGCAACAGTGCCCATTTGATGAAGGGAGAATATGAAAGATGAAAGCAGTAATTACTGTACTGGGAAAGGACAACGTGGGCATTCTCGCAAAGGTATCCTGTGCTTGTTCTGAGCGTAACCTTAATATCCTTGAGGTTACACAGAGCGTTCTGCAGGATTTGTTTGCTATGATTATGCTGGTGGAGTTTGAGAAAGAGACCGCCCCCTCCTTTGAGGAATTGGGCAAGGACTTTGACAAGTTAGGTGACGAAATCGGCACCAAGATTCATATTATGCACGAAGATATCTTCAACAGTATGCATAAAATCTGAGGTGCAGTGCCATGCTTGAAACAAAAGATATTCTTGAAACCATAAATATGATAGACAACGAGCACCTTGATGTTCGCACTGTAACTATGGGAATTTCTCTGCTGGACTGTATAGACAGCGACATCGACAAGGCTTGTGACAAGGTGTACGACAAAATCTGCCGTTATGCATCAGAGCTTGTGCCCACAGCCGAGGGAATCTCCAGAGAATACGGAATTCCCATTATTAACAAGCGTATTTCGGTTACACCTATTGCCATGGTAGGTGCCGCCTGTCAAAACAAGAACATCATCAAGTTTGCCTATGCTCTGGACAGAGCCGCAGATACTCTGGGGGTCAACTTCATTGGCGGTTACTCTGCATTGGTTCAGAAAGGCTTTGCTGCAGGTGACTATGCTCTTATCGAGAGCATCCCTCAGGCACTTGCCGAGACCTCACGTGTTTGCTCCTCTGTAAATATCGGCTCTACAAAAGCAGGTATCAATATGGACGCGGTAAAGATGATGGGCCCCATTGTGCTTAAGGCAGCAGAACTTACCAAGGACAACAACTGTGCAGGTGCCTCCAAGCTTGTAATCTTCTGCAATGCTCCCGAGGATAACCCCTTTATGGCAGGTGCTTTCCACGGTGTGGGTGAAGCAGACTGCGTTATAAACGTAGGTGTATCAGGACCCGGCGTAGTAAGAGCAGCACTGAGCAAGGTTGATGATAAGGCAGACCTGTCTCAGGTTGCAGATATAGTCAAGAAAACCGCCTTTAAGATTACCCGTATGGGTCAGCTTGTGGCTCAGGAAGCCTCCAAGCGTCTGTGTGTTCCCTTTGGAATTGTGGACCTGTCACTTGCTCCTACTCCTGCAGTAGGCGACTCTGTTGCCCATATTCTGGAGGAAATGGGTCTGGAAATCTGCGGTTGCCACGGCACAACGGCAGCTCTGGCACTTCTTAACGATGCTGTCAAGAAGGGTGGCGTTATGGCTTCCTCTCACGTTGGCGGACTGTCAGGCGCATTTATTCCTGTTTCTGAGGATGCAGGTATGATTGCCGCCGCCGAACAGGGTGCCATTGACATCACAAAGCTGGAGGCTATGACAGCTGTGTGCTCTGTGGGACTTGATATGATTGTTGTACCGGGCGACACCACAGCAGAGGTTATCTCCGCAATTATCGCAGACGAGGCTGCTATCGGAATGGTAAACACAAAGACCACCGCCGTAAGGCTCATTCCCGCTATAGGCAAGAAGGATGACGAGTGCCTGGATTTCGGCGGACTTTTCGGCTACTCCCCTATTATGAAGCTGAGAAAGGGCTCACCCGAAGTATTTATAAACCGAGGCGGCAGAATTCCTGCTCCCTTACAGGCTCTTAAAAACTAATAGCTAAAAATTAGGGCGTTTTTTGACTTTTTCTTTGTGCAATTAACGATAACAAAAGTATTGACAAAAAATAGCGGGTAATATATAATAATAAAGCTGTCTGAAAAAAGGCAGCATATGCGCCAATAGCTCAGCAGGATAGAGCAACTGCCTTCTAAGCAGTAGGTCCGGGGTTCGAGTCCCTGTTGGCG
>CAZRLC010000053.1:0-8807 GCA_964600975.1 uncultured Ruminococcus sp. | reverse complement strand
TTTTATCCAGTACCTCCTTTATAATCCTTGCAGGAGTGGAAGCTCCCGCAGTTACGCCAATCGACGAGACATTGCTTAATCTTTCCGGAGAAAGTTCGTGAGCAGTTTCTATCCACAAGGTGTTGGGACAAACCTTACTGCATAACTCAAAAAGCTTTGCGGTGTTGGAGCTTTTCCTGTCACCTATGACTATCATCAGCTCTGAACACTTCGCCAGATTTTCGGCTTCCGCCTGACGACTATGCGTAGCACTACATATTGTAGCAAATATTTCTGGATTTGTACAGACTTTTTTTATAGTTTTGAAACATTTTTTCCATTCTTTTTCACTAAAAGTAGTCTGAGCAACAAAAATAGCGGTGTTATATTTCTCAGCCGGAATATTCGAGAGCAATTCTGTCAGCTCTTCGTCATTTTTGTAGGTATAACAGGGAATATTGCAATGACCCATTATTCCTTGTACCTCGGGATGTGAAGCGTCACCTGCTATAAAAACAGATTTATTCTTTTCTTCATCCGCAGATGCAACTATAGAATGAATCTTTGACACAAAAGGACAGGTAGCATCACTACAGTCGATTGACAGTGCCTTTATTTCGTCCATTATACTTTTTGTAACACCATGGGAACGAACAACGAGGGTTGACCCCTCGGGAGTCTCTGAGGGTAAATCTACTGTTACCACTCCCCTGCTCCGGAGTTCGCGAACCATTTCTGTGTTGTGGATAATGGGACCGAGAGTTGCCACTGACTTTCCCTTATCAAGAAGAGAATAGACAATCTTTACAGCACGGTTGACTCCAAAGCAAAAACCCGCAGTATTAGCAAGTTTTATTTCCATACTTATCATGCTCCCACATAACTGTGATTTTTTCCATAAGCTTTCTGGAGGCGTCTCTGTACTCTCTGGGTGAGCCGGTATTAACACCTAGTTCTTCGGTAGTTACAGGTTCACCAAAGGTGATATATCTGCGAGAGAAAAGGGTCTTTTTCTTTGTGCGATAAGTAATTGACACAGGGACAACCTTGCAGTCCATCTGGTGAGCAATCATAACCGCGCCGCTTCTGGGACGGAGAAGTTCACCTGTTTTGGAACGGGTACCCTCGATAAAAATACCGATTGCATCACCGTTATCAATCATATTCTTAGCATTGTTTATGGAGTCCCAGTCGCCCTTGCCTCTGCGAACAGGAAATGCACCAATCTTGGTAAATAACCAGATGAGAAACTTCTTCTGGAAAAGTTCCTCTTTAGCCATAAAACGAATACAACGCTTCTGTCCTATAGCGACAAGAATAGGGTCAAATGCAGAAATATGATTGGATGCAAAAACATATCTGCCTTCAAGAGGAATCTGTTTTGCGTTAGTATATTTTGTCCTGAAAAAAGGCCAGGTAACAACAGATATAAGACCCTTTAAGAACTTATATAAGGGTTTGCTGAATTTTACTTCTTTCACTTGCGTCTCTCCTCTATAATTCCGATAAGCAGCTCGATAGACTCCTGTAATGTTAAATCCGATGTGTCGGCAATTACGCTGTCCTCGGCAGGTTTTAAGGGTGCAATAGGACGATTCATATCGTTATTGTCACGAGTGATAACATCTGCTAAAACATCCTCGTATACTGCTTTCTGACCTTTTTCGATAAGCTCGAGATAGCGACGCTTGGCACGAATCTCTGCAGAAGCAGTAAGGAAAATTTTAACCTTTGCATCGGGAAGTACAACTGTACCTATATCTCTGCCGTCCATAATAACGTCGTATTCTTTTGCCATATCTCTTTGAAGGGACAAAAGAAATGCACGTACCTCGGGGATAGCGGATACATTAGAGGCTGCCATAGACACCTGCTCTGTACGAATTAGAGAGGATACATCCTCACCGTTGAGAAGAACCAGCTGGTTCTTCTCCTCGTCACGAGCAAGGAGTACAGTAATCTCTTTAAGAAGAGGTACTATCTGCTCTCTGTCGGTAGTAACAGCACCCTTTCTGACTGCATAGAGTCCGATTGCACGATACATAGCGCCTGTATCTACATAGATAAAACCCAGCTTCTTTGCAGCAGCTTTTGCGATAGTTGATTTTCCTGCACCGGCAGGGCCGTCGATAGCAATTGCAATAGACATAACCATTCTCCTATACTGAAAAAAATAATCTTTTGAGATATTAAGAGTTATATACAGACCAAGTTCCTGCCAGTTTACCTGTGGAAAAAGCAATCTGCAGATTGAAGCCTCCTGTGTAGGCATCTACATCAATAACCTCACCACAAAAATATAGGCCAAGGCAGATTTTACTTTCCATTGTGGCAGGGTCAAGCTCTGATACCTTTACTCCGCCTCGGGTTATAATGGCTTCATCAATAGGTCTTGTGCCTGTAATATTAAATTCAAGATTTTTAAGTAAATTAACAAGGGTGTGTCTGTCCTCTTTTCTGACACTGTTGCATCTGACACCAACAGGTGCAGACAGACGGCGTAATATAACCGGAACCATTGAGGACGGGAGCAAATCGAAAAGAGAATTAGAAAGCTCTTTATTCTTGTATTTTTCGAAGTCACGAAGAATACGGTCATCCAGTTTGTCAAAATCCAGAGCAGGTTTAAGATCAATGGATATCCTGTACGCTGATTTGTCCATATCGCTTATGAGAGTACTTGCACTAAGGATTGTAGGACCTGACAAACCGAAATGAGTGAATAACAGTTCACCGAAGTCGGCAAAAATCTCCTTGTTGTCCTTATATAGCTTAACCCCCACATTACGAAGCGACAAGCCCTGCATATCCTTGCAATCCTCCAAATCGGAGCCTAAGCATTCAAGAGGAATTAATGAAGGCTCAGGTGCAATAACGGTATGCCCAACACTCCTTGCAAGTTTATAGCCGTCACCTGTGGAGCCTGTCCGTGGATAGGAGGCTCCGCCGGTTGCTATTATAACTGAATCTGCGGTGTAGGTTCTTCCTTTGGTATCTGCAACGCCTATAATATGACCATCCTCAACAATAAGCTTTGAAATGACGGTTTCTGATATAACCCGAGAACCAGAGGAAAGCACATATCTTTCAAGTGCTGATACTATATCGGTCGCCTTGTCGGACGCAGGGAAAACTCTGTTGCCTCGTTCTGTTTTAAGCGATACACCCAAACTCTCGAAGAATGACATAGTATCAGAGGTGTCAAAGTTATTTATAGAACTGTACATAAAGCGAGGATTTGTAATAACATTTTCGATAAAGGTGTTAATGGAGCAATTATTGGTAACATTGCATCTACCCTTACCTGTTATACAAAGCTTTCTGCCTATACGTTTGTTCTTTTCAAAAAGGAGCACCTCAGCGCCCAGCTCTGCGGCGGTACCTGCAGCCATAAGACCTGCGGCTCCTCCGCCAATAACAATAATTTTACTCATTATTTTTTATCAACAATATGACTGCTGGTGTAAACTCCCTGCTCATACCATACAGTCTCCAGGGTATCGAAAATATTTTTGACTTCTTCTTTATTCTTAATAACTGTAGCTACGATAAGTGCATTAATAAGAGAAAGAGGTGCCACAAGGGAATCAACTACAGATGCCATATCGCTTCTGGCGATTAACACG
This sequence comes from uncultured Ruminococcus sp., assembly GCA_964600975.1. Taxonomy (GTDB): domain Bacteria; phylum Bacillota; class Clostridia; order Oscillospirales; family Acutalibacteraceae; genus Ruminococcoides. The sequence goes on along the minus strand of CAZRLC010000053.1, from coordinate 5,202 downwards.
GAATCTGCACTACTTGCCAAGGGTGACATCATACTGTCTGTAATAGCAATAGTAGAGGCTCCGCGGGATGAAGCAAAATCCATAGCACTTGCAGCTGTTTTGCTGTATCTGGGGAAGCTGATGCCGATAATGGCATCCTTATCGGAGATACGAAGCAAAGCCTCGTACATACCTGAACGACTGGCGGTGGTAACAACATGAACATTGCCGAGAATAAGCTCAAAATAATAGCCGAGAAAACTTGCCAAAGAACTGGCGGAACGGGTGCCGAAAATATAAATATGCTCTGCTGAGGTAATGGCATCTACTGCACGATTGAAGTCCTCACGGCAGGTTTCCTCCAAGGTACGACGTATTTTTTGGATATCCTGATTGAGGACGCAGTCAAGAACATCGCCGTCGCCAATCTTTGCGGCGGTAACCTCAATCCTCTGCACAGAGGTAAGCTTGTCCTTAATCATTTCCTGCATAGCCTTTTGAAGCTGAGGATAACCGCTATAACCAAGCTCGGTAGCAAAACGAACCACAGTACTCTCGCTGACACCCACAATCTCACCCAGTTTGGACGCTGTAAGAAAGGCAGCTCTGTCATAATGCTGTTCGATAAACTCGGCAATAAGCTTCTGACCTTTTGAGAGAGAACTCATTTTTGAATCTATTCTGACTAAAAGATGTGTTTCCATAACAGTACACACTCCATAAATATTTCTTCTGATATACTAACATACTCAGCATCAAAATTCAATGATTTTTGCAGGATTATTTAGATAATTTTGCAAAATTGCAGGAATTAATTGACTTAATCAACAAAATCACTTCATTTTACTATTATTTTGCAATAATAAAGACATCGGAAATGACCGATGTCTTTATAGTCGTTCACCGCGAAAAACGGCAGAAGCGTTATTTTGAAGTTCATAGATTTTTGCAAGTCCGCATTTTTTACGGATATGCTCCAAAGCATCCGAAAAAGCCTCGGGAGTATTCCTTGTCATAGAATGTGCATCACTTGATAAGACGTGAATATAACCATTCTTAATGAGGTTGATAAGTTTAATCCTTTTGAAAAAATCTCTGAAGGACACAGCGTTACTCTGAACAACTACTCCCATATAGATGAGCTGATCTAAGAGTGCCTTGTTATTGAATAAATTCGGGTAACGCTCAACGTGTGGAATAATCGGAACTATTCCAATATTAAAAAGCTTTTGAAGATGGCTCAGGCTTTCTCCTTTGAAATCTGATTCATAAGGGAATTCTGCTATCATATAGGGAGTATCTTCGATACACAAAGGTTTAAGGTCTGCCTCCTGAGTAAACAGGTACTGTGTAACAAAAACCTCGGCGCCTATTTTAATGTTGACTCCTTCGGGGATATAGGGCTTGAAATCAAAAAAGGCTTCATCTCTTCTGCTGAGAAAATCTTCGACGCTCTCCTTATGAGTGTAAAAATGCGGTGTGAGGCAAATATTGGTTATACCCTGTTCGTTTAATTTAGAGATAAGCTCCAATGCAGCCTGTGTGTTCCTTGCTCCATCATCAAATGAGGGCAGAATGTGGGTATGAAGGTCATAGGATAGCTTCATTTAATCATCCTCTTTCTCTTCGGGAATAAGCTTGTAAACCTCGGCAACACGGTCTCTCTGCCAAAGCATAGGTGTAACCCTCATAGAAAATCCATATCCATTGTCACAAGCCCAATCAAAAGGCTTAGCCTGAGGGATACCGTATATAGCAAGGAGGGTCATTATGATACCGCCATGGGTTATGATTGCACAATCGGTAGTACCTGTTTTAATAAGACCGTCAACTAAGCTCTGGAACATTAGGCATATACGTCTTGTAAATTCGTCGTTGCTCTCGCCCATTGGAGGTGTTGCTCTTTCATCGCCGGAAAGCCAAGCCTCAAAAAGAGGGTCTCCCCGAAGTTCTTCGGCGGTCTTGCCCTCCCACTTTCCGAAGTTCATTTCATTAAATTCCTCAAGAATTATGGGGGTGACGTTGGGATAAAGCACCTGACAGGTCTGGGTACAACGCTTCAGCGGTCCTGTAAAAATAACAGGAGCATAAGGATATTTGTGGGTTTCGTCTAAGGTTTTAAGCTCTTCTACGCCCTTTTGGGATAGGTCGGGGTCGGTGATGCCTATATATGCACCTTTTTCGGTTTCTTCAATTGCACCATGACGTATAAAATGAATATAATAGGATTTCATAATAAATTCTCCTTGGGTTACTTTACAAATTGTAAAATTATGATTATACTAATTGTATAGAAAAGGCGGTTGATAATATGAACAAGGATTTTCCCAGAATAATAACAATGCTAAGAAAAGAGAAAAAGTTAAGTCAAAAACAAGTGTCAACAGACTTGGGGATTTCTCAGGCTTTGCTATCCCACTATGAAAAAGGAATAAGAGAATGCAGTCTGGACTTTCTTGTGAGCATTGCAGAATATTATAATGTATCCTGTGACTTTCTGCTTGGCAGAAGTCCCGAACGCTCGGGAGCGAAGCTGAATTTTGAGGATATTCCCGATGCAGAGGATGATTTACCCGAAAGAACCAGAAGCGGATCTATGGTACCGTTGCTTAACAAGAAAATCATCTGCAACACTCTGGCGATTATATTTGATATGTTAGCAGTCAATAAAAATAAGCAGCTTACCTCTGATGTATCAAATTATCTGATGCTGGGAGTGTATAAGGTATTCAGAGCCTTGTACTCAGCAAATGAAAAGAATCAGCAGACAATGTTCTCTATACAAAAAGGTGTGTATCAAGGATTCTGTGACTCATATATGGCAAGATACTCAACAAGATTTCAGTACTTTACTAATGAAATTACAGAATCAAAAAATGCAGATGTACTGAAGAAAACAGAATATTCCTCTGAAATATTATCGCAGGAATATCCCAAACAGTCAAGTTCATTATTCAATCTGATTCAACATGCAGAAAGTAAAATAAGAACAAGAAGTAAATAAGATAAAAGATAAGCACTTTTGAAAAATCAAAAGTGCTTATTATTTTGCAATAAATTATTCCTCTGAATTCTCGGGTCCGGCACTGATTACGAGGTATATTTTTGAATCAAGAGCGACTTCGTCACCTGCTTCGTAATCAGAATAACCGATAACCTTACCCTTTGCGATTTCGTCGTGGTACACGGTTTCCTTATCCTGATATACTACATATCCCAGCTCTGTCAGCTTAGCAATAGCAGTTGCAAGAGATGTGTCCTGAACATCGGGTAGGGTTTCTATAGCGGAGCCCTTGCTGACCTTGAAGGAAACTGCAAAGCCCTGCTCGGCATCAAGAGGTGTTCCCTCGGGGAAGCTCTGTGCCATAATTATGCCTTCATCGTATACATCGGAGTAGCCGTCTGACTCGTCTGTATATACAGACTTATATACTACGATACCTCTTGAAGAAAGTTCGTTACTGACGGTTTCAAAATCTGCACCAACATAATTGCCTAAGGTGGCGCCTGTCCAGCCTTCGTTATCTATAGAGGGTAACGTTTCCTCAGAAGAAGGCTCGGTTGATATAGGTTGGTCGGAAGGCTCTGTAACAGTATTATCTACAATTATCATACCTATCCACAAGAAGAGAAGGGATGCAACAACAGTAACAATAATACCAACAGAGATGGGAGACATTCCGAAGTTCTTTTTCTTGGGCTTGACGGCGTTTGCCATACTGGCGGTACGGCTGATCTCCTCCTGGATAGCCTTAACGGTAGGTGCAACAGAAAGCTGAGAGCGAAGGTCACCGAAATCTATTATACGCTCTTCCCTCTTGACCTGTAAGCCGTTTGCAAGGGCTGACACAACGTGAGGAGGTAACCGCTTGACAGTAGCTGTGCTCATCAAAAGAGCTCCGTCATTAAGACGTTCCTTAGCACTTGCAGGTAAAGAACCTGTCAGAGCATAGAAAAGTGTAGCTGTAAAGCCGTAGATATCTGTAATATTATCAATGGGGAAACTTGCTTCGTACTGCTCGGGTGCGGCACAACCTGTGAAAAGTTGTGACTTAAGGGGGGTTCCGCGTCTGCGTTCATTGGCAGTAGCAAAACCGAGAAGCAATGCCTTACCGGATGTGGTAATATATAGGTTAGCGGGAGATACGGCATAATGACCATAGCCGTTTTTATGGAGAGCCTCTAAAAGAGAGATTACAGGCATAAACAAAGGACGGGCTACCTCCCACTCCAGATGGCCGTTATTGCGTGATACGTATTCTTCAAAAGAGATGAGGTCTTCGTACTCCTCTACAACATAGCAGGTACTGTTTGCTCTGAAGATATCGGTGATAACATTCATAGCTGACATATCACGAAGCGTAGAAAGAAAGCTGAAGAATTGCTCGAACTCGGACATTAATCTGTCGAAGATTTCACGCTTGGAGGGGTCTATATCAATACGCACTGTATTTTCTGTTCTAGTATAATAACCTGCGGGTAAAAACTCTCTGATGAGAATCTTCTTGGAAGTTTCTCTATCAAAGCCTATATAGAGTGTGCTCTCACCGTTGGTTTCAATATTTTTGCCAACAACATAGCGCTTGTCAAGTACGGCACCATAAGGCAAAAAAGGAGCCGACTGAGTCCGGGAATTGTCAAATCCACAGTGAGGACAAACAACATCCCGACCTATTTCTGACATACAACCTATACACAGTGACATCATATCATCTCCTGTCGTAAGATAGACCTATAATAATACTGATATTATTATAACATGTAAATAACCTTAATACAAGAATCTACACTGTTACACAGTTTACAGTTTTGTTATTGTATTGTATGTCGATATAAAAAATATATTGATAAAATATAATCCGTTACATCCTGTCTGTCCTCTGCATATGGGTCTACCTTGAAGCCATACTTCTCTATATAGTCCTTGAATACTCCGGCAACCTCTTCTACCACAGCCTCTGCAGATATTGTGGGGTTCTGTGCCACCGTCTGAAGTATCAGTTCTATCTTATTGGCAGTCTCGGTGTTAAACACACCTGTATACTGTCTCATAACATTGTTTGCTATTTTTCTGACAGTACCGTCCTCGAGTATCGCATCTCCGGACTGCTCAAGCATCTTACCCGCAGTATCAATATATCCCTCCAGATACTCCGATACCTTCTCTTCCTCAACGTCAAACAAGTCCGGACTCCACAAATCAACCTCGGAGTAGGAGTTTTT
>CAZRLC010000052.1:0-8958 GCA_964600975.1 uncultured Ruminococcus sp. | reverse complement strand
GATATTGCCCCGGGTCAGGAGGCTTCGTATAGCGGTGGAGGAAACGGAAGTATCCTCCAGCATAATCTCGTCAATGCATTGCACAGAGATGCCCACTTCCTTACAAAGCTTCGCAAGAATAGCGGCGTCTGCACAAGCACCCTTTCCGAAGCGGTAGTTGTAACCGCAGAAGACTTTTTTTGCCTTGAGGCTTTTAAGGAGAACCTCTGTAACGAAATCCTCGGGAGATAGGTCGCAAACCTGAGAAAACTTGCAGTTTACTACGGTGTCAATGCCTGTTGCCTCAACAAGACGGAGCTTTTCCTTGTGGGTGGAGAGGAGCCCTTGGGATGCCTTGTTTGGGTTGTCGCAAAAGGTAAAAACCGTTGGGACAAGTCCTTGGGATTTACACTCTACTGCACCAGCCATAACCTTTTGGTGGGCGGTATGGACTCCGTCAAATCGTCCGAGAGCAACCGCCGTGGGACTGCTCAGTGAGCAGGGAAAATCATAGATATTCATTTGGCGGACCTCTCTTTCGTTAGTTTATTATATAAAGATGTATCCACCTTTTTTATTATTCTTCAATTGTATCTGCATCTGTTGAGGCTGTGTCGGTGTCGGATTGGGCTATAACCTCTTCCTCTACCCCTGCACCGTCCTCGTCGTCAAAAGCAAGACCGAAAAGTGTATCCAGACGCTCGGTATCTCTTACGCCCAGAGCACTCTGGGGAAGCTCAACAGACTCGTTTTCAGCACTGGCTTCTGTTTCTGCAATAACTTCCTCTTTGATTTCGGTAGCGGTTACTTCCTCAAAGTATTGCTTGTACCATACAAGGAATACATATACAGTCCATACGCGACGGCTGGTGTCGGCAAGTCCCTCAAAGTGATCATCAAGCCAACCCAGAAGAACATCAATGTTAAAAAACTTCTGTGCTGTGGGAGACATAAACTCCTGCTTAACCACATTGTAGTACTTTTCGTCTTTGAGCCATACTCTGGTGGGAACAGGGAATCCGAGCTTTTCCTTCTCGGCAGTTTCCTTGGGAAGGTGACGCTCGGCAGCTTTACGCAGAGCGTACTTGGTGTTGGTGCGGTTAACTCTCAGCTTGGAGGGGATTCTGGATGCTACCTTCCATACCTCTTTGTCAAGGAAGGGTACACGAAGCTCCAGAGAGTTTGCCATACTCATACGGTCTGCTTTGAGAAGAATATCACCCACCATCCACAGGTTGATATCCAGATACTGCATACGGGTAACGTCGTCCAGTTTTCTTGCTCGACGGTAGAAATGCTTTGTCACATCCTGAGGACGGGTTGCAATAGAGGGGTCCTTGAGCAGGTTGCATTTTTCTTCGTAATCATACATAAATGCGTTGCCGATGAAGGCCTCTTCAAGAGGGTCACAGGCACGGATAAGATAATCTCTGCCCTTGATATCAGGCATTTTAAGTGCTAATTTGCGGAGAAGTTTGCGAACACCGTAGGGTACCAGCTTGTGATATACACGCTGATTCATAGGTGAACGATATACCTGGTATCCGCCAAAGAGCTCGTCGGCACCTTCGCCGGAGAGAACAACCTTTACGTGTTCACTTGCTAAGTTGGATACAAAGTAAAGAGCAATACAGGAGGGGTCTGCCAGAGGCTGGTCCATATAGTACTGAATCTTAGGGATAACATCCCAGTACTCCTCGCTGGAGATAAGCTTGGTGTAGTGGTCTACACCGATTTTTTCTGAGAGTCGCTCTGCCCAGCTTATTTCGTTGTATTTTTCGCCGAAGTCAAAGCCAACAGTAAAGGTCTTCTGGTCGGCAAAGTAGGTGGAAACATAGCTTGAGTCTACGCCTGAGGACAAAAAGCATCCAACCTCAACATCTGCGATTTTGTGAGCGTTTACTGAGTTCTCGAAAGCTGCCTCAATCATATTGACTGCGTCTGCCTCAGAAAGGTTCTCGTCAGGCTCAAACTTTGCTTCAAAGTAACGCTCTGTAAAAACCTCGCCGTCTTTGTACCAGAGGAAATGTCCGGGAAGCAGACAGTAAATATCCTCAAAGAAGGTCTCGGGAGGCACAACATACTGGAAAGAAAGGTAGTTGTCCAGAGCCTTTATGTTAAACTTTTTCTCATACTTGGGATACTCAAGAATACTTTTAATCTCAGAGCCGTACACAAGCTCTCTGTCAATAAGCGCATAGTGCATAGGCTTGATTCCAAAGAAGTCACGGGCAATAAACACAGAGCCGTCCTGAGTGTTGTATATAGCAAAGCCGAACATACCGCGAAGTCTTTGGAGCATATCCTCACCCCATTGCTCAAAGCCGTGGATGAGTACCTCGCTGTCGGTTTCGGTATAAAATGTATGACCATCCTCAATAAGCTCCGCACGAAGCTCCTTGTAGTTGTATATCTCGCCGTTAAAGGTCAGCACAAGGGTCTTGTCCTCGTTATAAATAGGCTGATGACCTGCATCAACGTCAATAATACTCAGACGGCGAAAGCCCATAGAGATGCGGTCATCCTCAAAGTAACCCTCAGAGTCGGGACCTCTGTGAGTGATAACCTCTGCCATTTTTCTCACGGTTTTGCTACGGTCTACAACCTCGCCTGTGAATCCGCAAATTCCGCACATATGTGTCATTCCTTTCTCAAAAAAGAAGTGATTGTCAAACTAAGTCAAGCTTCGGGAAAGATTTCAATTTATATTATTACTATCCCCTATTAACCTATTCTATAGTATATCACAACCATTCGCAAATGTCTACAAAGGCAAGGTATTTAAGGTAATTTTTTCCCACAAAACCAAAGACACCGAGTATGCGGTTACTCGGTGTCTTCGGAAAAATGAGGGGATGCAAGTTTTCACTTGCTGGGTCAACCTAAGGATATAGGTACACGTTAAGGTATCAGATTTAGGTATACCCATATCGCTTAGGTTGACCCTGTGCAGACCGTGTCTGCACGAGGAGGGTAGAACAACATTCGTCAATCTCTCGTTGACGGCACCCGTACACTTGCGGTTTGTATCGGGTACATTTATATTATAACAGGTTAAATTTTTACTTGATGAACAAGATGTTAATCTACTCTGAATTTTTATTGCAAAAAATATGAAAAAATATGGGACAATATAAAACAAATGTTTGATTTTTTGAGATGTGTGTGTTATAGTATAGTTGTATGAAAGAATTTGATTAAAGGAGGATTATATATGAAGCCCCTTACAAAGAGTCAACAGAAAGTTTACGACTATATTTGCGCCTGTGCTCAGGAGTCCCGTGTTCCCTCGGTGAGAGAAATCTGTGCCGCCACAGGCCTCAAGTCCACATCCACGGTGCATCTGCATCTTAAGACCTTGGAGGAAAAGGGTCTTATCGAGAGAGAAAAGGGTTTTAACCGTTGCATTAAGGTCAGCGGAACAGAAAAGACCTCTCAGATTCCTGTTTTGGGCAGAGTTACTGCAGGTATGCCTATACTTGCTGTGGAGGACATCGAAACCTATATTCCTATATCAGAAGGTCTGCGTCGCGGCAGAGAGCTTTTTGCTCTGAGAGTTATGGGTGAGAGTATGATTAACGCAGGTATCCTTGACGGGGATATCGTTATTGTTCACCGCACTCCTGTAGCAGCTAACGGTGATATCGTAGTTGCTATGATAGAGGACGAGGCTACAGTAAAGCGTTTTTACAAGGAGGACGGTCACTTCCGCCTTCAGCCCGAAAACGACCTTTTTGAGCCTATCATTTCTGACGAGGTTGTGCTTTTGGGTACAGTTGTAGCACTGTACCGCACCTTCGACTAATCCAACCTGCAAAAACTCAAAATTACGAAGCCAAAGCCTCTGACAGCACTCTTTTGTCAGAGGCGTTTTTATTATGGATTTTTCTCTTGTATTTCAGGTGGTTTTTGTATTATTTTGGAGAATTTACCCCCTTAAAAATCCCATAAATAAGCCAAAGAGCAAATTTCAAGAATGCTAAAAAACAGGATAAAAAACAGGAACTGCAATTACATTTGTGTCATTTTTTATTACATTTCTGTAACTTTTGATTTCTGTTTAATTTTACAGATATTCGGGGTCTCATAATTCCGATAAAGAAAAATAGTCGCAGGTCACCCTTAAGTTCTACAAAATGTTTTGTGAAAACTGCACAAAAATGAACCCCAAAACAATTTGACACTCGTCATTTCTTTGAGTATAATCGAAAATGCAAGACAAATCAGGATTTTTGCAGGAATGTTTTTTCGAAAATCCCTTGCAGGGTAGTTAAAGCTTTTACCCTATTATATTAAGAAAGGATGTGATGTGCGTTGAAGAGTTTACTCGGCAGTAAAAACAGAACAACCATAGCAGCAGCGGTTACTCTTTTTTTAGTTCTTCTACTGGTGGTGTTTGCTCAGAATGCAGACGCACAAATATCCTCAACCGATGACGAAAGCACACAGGTTTCTCAGATATATACCGACTCTATTCTGGATAAGGCTGATATTGTATTGGGCGAGAATGACAAAATTCTCAGAACAGACGGCAAGGGCTCTATATCCCTTACAATTGTGAGAGCATTTCAGGTAGAGATAGACTACAGTGGACAGCGCTTTGCGGCAGAGTGTACCGAGGGTACAGTTGCGGAGGCTATTTCTAAAGCAGGAATCACTCTTGTTGGCAATGAGGAGGTAACACCTTCTCTTGATACACCTCTTGAAGCAGGAATGGTTATAAAGATTGCTCCTCAGTGCGGAGTAGAGGTTACCGTTGACGGCAGTAAGGATACCTATACTGTAGCTTCGGGTACTGTAGGTGAGCTTCTCGTTGAGTTGGGAATTGAACTGGGTGAAGATGATATCGTCACTCCCTCTGTTCAGGAGTTTGTTTCTGACGGAATGAGCATTACCGTACAGAGAGTAGAGTACAGGAAAGAAACTACCATAGAGGTCATTGATTACGGATATGTATCTGAAGAGACCTCGTCTATGCTGACAGGCACCTCAAAGATTACCCAGTATGGTATAGAGGGCGAAAAAACAATTGTTTCCAAAAACAAGTATGTTGACGGTGTGCTGACAGACAGCACGGTTGTTTCAGAGGAAGTAACCCGTGAGCCGGTAGACCAGGTTAAGCTTATCGGCACAGGAGTTCCCAGAAACAATTCCTCGACCTCATCCTCCGGCGGTGCATCCATAAGCAACGAGGCAGGAACCTTTACCGATGCACAGGGCAATGTGGTAGCTTACACAAAGAAGCTGACAGGTACCTCCACGGCATATTATGCTGCAGAGGGCTCCACAACCGCCACAGGTGTGCCTGTGTATGTGGGCGGTGTTGCGGTTAATCCCAACGTTATCCCCTATGGCTCAAAGCTTTACATCGTTTCTACCGACGGAAGCGTAGTATATGGCTATGCAACCGCCGTTGATACAGGCGGAGCACTTATGAGTGGCTCTGTGCTGGTAGATGTGTTCTTCTCCACCTATGGCGAGTGTGTCAACTGGGGCAGACGCAACGTAACAGTATATGTAATAGGTTAAAGAAAAGCTCACACCTGTAACAAGGTGTGAGCTTTTATGTTAAGCGTTTTACCAATTACTGATATGACCTCTTTCAAGGGCTCCGAGGAGTTTGGATTTTATATCAGGATAACGTTGCTCAAGTTCCGCAAGTAGCTCTTTTGTCCGTTCTCTTTCGGAGTTTTTGTCCATGGGACAGGCGCTTTTGACTACGGGTAGCATATATCTCTCTGCCAGAGACACAATTTTACCTTCTTCGCAGAAAATCATAGGTCTTATTACCGTTATATCCTTGATATTCAGATAGGTCACAGGGCTGAAGCAGGACACGTTACCGCCACAGAAAATGTTCATCAGGAATGTTTCGGCGGCATCCTCCGAGTGATGACCCAGCGCCAACTTGTTGCAGGAGTGCTCTTTTGCCATATCGTGAAGTATGCCGCGTCTCATCTTGGCACACAGAGCACAGGGGCTCGGGGACTTCATATCCTCAAAAACTACTTTGTAAAGCTCGGTCCGACGGATAATATATTCAATATTATTTTCCTCGCAGTACCTTTCAATCGCCGAGTAGTCTGTAGGTACACCGTGAAAACAGGGGTCCGCGGTAATTGCTGCTACCTCGAAACTTTTTGGATAATAGCGCCTCAGGGCAGAAAGCCCCGCCAGAAGTGCCAAACTATCCTTACCGCCGGAGACTCCTACGGCAATGCGGTCACCTTCTTCAATCATATGATATTTATCTATGGCGGCTCTCATAAGCCCACAATGTTTTTGCATAATTATCACTCCTGACTTTAATTATACACTATTGATTTAGAAAAAGAAATATGATATTATAAATCCTGCGGAACTTTTGCTTTCGCGTATACAGAATGATAACGGAGGAATGTAATATGAAAAAAATCACTCTGGTGCTGCTTTCTGTGGTACTTATGATTTCCCTTTGTGCTTGTAAGTCTAATGCTAACACTACAAAAATTCAGGAGGTAACTGCTCCTACAGATACTTCTGACATAATTTACAGCGATTACGACAACACTCTGGAGGGACTTTGTCAGTACTTCGCAGATTTAGGTTATGCTTATGATTTTCCCGAGGCTACAGGCGACGAGATGACCGACCCTGTGGTGATGAGAGCAGATATGATTGGTGCCGACAAGGGATACAAGTTCACCTATACCTTTGAGGGCAACAACGTGGTTCTCGAGCTTTACAGCTACTCTGACAAAGAGAGCGACTTCTATAAGCAGATTGAGTCCGAGGGTAAGCTGACAGTTACCGAGAGTATTGACGAGGGTACCGTTGATGCAGTTCTCTCCAATAACGGCAGATATGTTATGATGTATACTCCTGCCAAGGAGAACGAAGAGCGTGATGCGGCTATTCTTGAGGCGTTCAAGAGCTTCTATGGCTAATATAATCTGAGTTATAACAAAACCTCTGAGATGTAAAAGTCTCAGAGGTTTTCTTTATACTGTTTATAATAGCTTAATCGGGGTTAGTTCCACACAAGCTGCAAATGTTTTGCTCAGGTGCAGTTTCGGTTTGAGTAGCAGTCTCGATTACAGGTGTGTGGAGTTTTACGCGTAAGGGTTTTCTGTTACGCTTTCCTGAGCTTTGAGTGTATCATCAGAAGTCAGTTTTGTTGATTCTGTGTCAACGCTCTCGGCTTCGGTTTCGTTGGAGGCGGGTTCCTTTGCTGCCTCTTCTGCAACGCTTCTCACTGCTTCGGAAACATAAGCTACGGGTGGGACAGGCAGGTTTTCTCCGTTTGTACCTGCGGCACAGATATGGCTATGGTATTTAAGTGCAAATATGCTCATAAATATAGGAAGCAGTGAGGTTAGAATAGAGGACATAGCGGCAAAGAGGAATACCGTGTCAAAGGGTATTTCTGCAATGGGCGAGGTGTACTCAATCTCGCTCAGTATAGACTTTAGGTCGTAATTATATGAAAGCCACAGCATAAACAGAGAACTGAGAATCAGGACAGCGGATATAAGCAGATTGGTAACGGCATAAGGCACAGCACCCTTGGAGGAAAGCGTCTCGGACGTAACGCTGTTACGCATTGATAATCCGAAGCGGAATCGGTTGATGCCTCGTACAATGTACAGAGTGGCATATACCACCAGCACAACAAAGACCAGGAGCAATATTATATATAGTATATTGTCGGCAACATTTTCAATTCCGAACTGAGCCATCAGGTCCACGCCAACAGAGGCTATTATCCACATCATAAGAGATAGTATAAGCGGAATCAGCAAACAAGCCAGAGCACTGCCTATATCAGAAACAAGGGCGAGGATTGTCCATATCCAGAAGATAGTGACGCCTGTTGTAGGAGCGGAAGTTTTCTTGGGTTTGCAGGAGCTTTTGTACATTACAAGAATGGATACAAGAAGCAGAATGTTGTTAATCGGAAGGTCCATTTTGGCGGAAAATCCCATATGAGGACCGTCGGTGTTATTCTCTATAAGGGTGTTGATGCTTTCGATGATAGTAGTGAAAGCAATTCCCATCTGTATAAGAGATACCAACAAATTAAGCACCAAAGAAATCAGAAGAACTATAAACCCTGTAATGAGCAAGGGACTTCCGAGAAAGGAGCGTATGTATAGTCGGTTGCGGTTTATAAGCTGTTCTTGGGTATAGGGTGTAGATGTGTCGTACATGATATCCCTCCTGATATTCTACTTGATTAAATTATATATTAAGAAAAGTAACAGGTCAATATCCCTATACTATTTATATATGGTTTTTTCCGAAGATAAAACCATCTATATATTGTGCTGAATGTGTCACAAAACCACAACTATTTGGTGTTAAAATTATCTGAAAAATTTTTCGAAAAAAAGTCGAAAAAAGTATTGACTTTTAATGTTGATTGCTATATAATAATAAACGCTCCGCACAAAAGAGCACAAAATAAACGACAAGTTAAACAAAGAACTCGACGTTGATTTGTTGATTGTGACGGAACAAGGACATTGAAAATTGAACAACAAAGAAATGAGAACCCGTAATTTTTTTGAGGAAAAAAGTACTCAAACAATTACAGTGAAGATGAACACATAAAAAACATCGAGTAAACACGCAAGTGTTAAAAATGAGCAGACACAAAAGCTCTGAAAATGATATTAACGCCGAAAGGTGTTAAGATACAATTTTTAGAGAGTTTGATCCTGGCTCAGGACGAACGCTGGCGGCGTGCCTAACACATGCAAGTCGAACGGAGTAAGACGCTGAAATGATAGCTTCGGCAGGAATTTCTTGTTTTACTTAGTGGCGGACGGGTGAGTAACGCGTGAGCAACCTGCCTTTGAGAGGGGAATAACGTTCTGAAAAGGACGCTAATACCGCATAACGTGTAGTTGTCGCATGGCAGCAACACCAAAGATTTATCGCTCAAAGATGGGCTCGCGTCCGATTAGGTAGTTGGTGAGGTAACGGCTCACCAAGCCG
>CAZRLC010000051.1:0-9821 GCA_964600975.1 uncultured Ruminococcus sp. | reverse complement strand
TAGGCTTGCCAAACAGACCCTTAACAGCAGGATAGGGAGGACGGGGGCGGGGCTCACCGCGGTTACCCTCAATAGAGGTCATAAGAGCAGTTTCCTCACCGCAAACGAATGCACCTGCACCGAGTCTGATTTCAAGGTCAAAGTCAAAGCCTGAGCCAAAGATATCCTTACCAAGGAGACCTAATTCCTTAGCCTGGTCAATAGCAATCTGAAGACGCTTAACAGCAATAGGATACTCAGCACGTACATATACATAACCCTTTGTAGCACCGATAGCGTAACCGGCAATAGTCATAGCCTCGATAATACAGTGGGGGTCGCCTTCAAGAACGGAACGGTCCATAAATGCACCGGGGTCGCCTTCGTCAGCGTTACAAACTACATACTTCTGGGGAGCTTTGTTAGGAGCTGTGAGAGCCCACTTGCGACCTGTGGGGAAGCCACCGCCGCCACGGCCTCTAAGACCGGAATCAAGAACAACCTGAATAACCTCATCAGGAGTCATCTCTGTAAGTACCTTACCAAGAGCAGCATAACCGTCCATTGCAATGTACTCGTTGATGTCCTCAGGGTCGATAACACCGCAGTTTCTGAGAACTACACGCTGCTGAGTCTTGTAGAAAGCGGTATCGTTAAGTGAAACATTGGCAACAGCCTCAGCCTCAGCCTCGCTACCTGTGTCAGCATATACAAGACGCTGAACAACACGGCCCTTGAGAAGATGCTCGTTAACGATTTCCTCTACATCCTCGGGAGTAACACGGCTATAGAATGTGCCTTCGGGATGAATAATAACAACGGGACCGAGAGCACAAAGACCGAAGCAACCGGTCTGAACCAGTTTTACTTCCTCAGATAATCCTGCATTTTCAATGCATCTTGTGAATTCGTCCTGAATTTTCAGGCTTCCTGAGGAAGTACAACCTGTACCGCCGCAGATAAGAACATGTGAACGAATCATAAATCATACCTCCGAATTATGCATTATTAGCAGCAAATGTGTATTCAGAAACAACCTTGCCACCTTTAATATGTTCCTCGACTACCCTTTTTGCTTTTTCGGCAGTCATTTTTACATAAGTTGTTTTTTCCTTACCTGCTTCGTAGATTTCTACAACGGGCTCGAACTGGCAGATGCCGATACAGCCTGTCTGAGAAACTGTAACCTTGCCTGTAAGGTCAGCGTTTGCAACTTCCTCAACGAAAGCAGAGAGAACGGGACGTGCACCGGCAGCGATACCACAGGTAGCCATACCGACAACAACTCTCATTTCACCTGAGCCTTCACGAAGTGCAACCTTGTTCTGCATTTTTTCCTTGATTGCCTGGAGTTCTGCTAAAGACTTCATATTATATTTTCCTTTCTGAATATAAATATAAATTAATTAAATTAATTCCGATTCATAAGTAGAACTGCATCAGCTTAGCTCTGAATACTGTTCTTTAAGATTTTCTTCTATCCATACTATAACCTCGTAGGTGTTAAGGGGTACATCGTCACCGAGAACCTGTCTTAACTCCCTTGTGTCAAGGGAAACGGTACCCTTTGGCATAGAGTGTGTATAGAGAAAATCAATTTGCGGGTCTCCTTGTATAAGGATAACCACCGAGCCGACCACATCTCCCAGTGGAGTGAAGTCAATGTGTTTTTTATTGAAAACGGCAGTAACCACCGTTCCGTGGTCATAGGGGTGCTCCTGCTCGGCCTTTGAACAAATATCAAAGTGTCCGTCAGTCTGTTCAGCCGACAGCTTCAAAAGTGGAATTCCCATTCCCACCTTGCGGGTAGTTCGTGTGGTATAAAAGGGATCGCAGACGTTTCTGACTGTTTCCTCGTTCATACCGCAGCCGTTATCCTTAATAATAAGTGTCAGAGTTTCCTCTGTTTCCTCAATGGTAATCTCAGTGAGGGTGGCACCTGCTTTCACAGAGTTCTTTGCCACGTCGAGAATGTTAAGAGATATCTCCTTCACAATTTCACCTCAACTGTTCAAATATACGCTTCCTTACAAGCTCAGAACTGTAAGGCTCGTCATCAATAAGGAAGTATCTGTTTTCGTCCCTCATATCCCACAGAAAATGTGCGTCAGAACTTACGATAATTTTTCTGTCTCCAATAGGGTATTTATCAAGATATTCCTGAATTTTGTCTCCGTCGTGAAACTCACAGCACCTGAATCCCGATATGTCGGGGAAGGTACCCAAAGTGGATATGATGCCGTTTGCCTGTCTGTCTACGTGTGCAGGATAACAGATTCCTCTGAACTTTTCTGCAAGGGCGGGACATTCTTCGACGGTGACGGTTGTAGCATTGGACAGAAGATATTTTTCTGTTCCAAGCACAGTATCATTTTCGTCCATTATTAACTGTTCACCATAGACGTCTGCACGGTTCTCAAACAGAATTCGTCTTTTTTCAATCTCTTTGTCAAACTCAAGTGCGTCCTCAAGCTGTTCAAACAAAAACACAACGTGTATATCTTCGGCGGTGGTAAGCTCCATACCGGCTATGGGGATTATTCCGTGGCGTTTGGCTGCTGCAAAGAAGCCAACACAGTTTTTGCAGGTGTTGTGGTCAGTAAGTGCTACCACATTCAGTCCGCACAAGGTGGCCATACCGGCAATACTGTTGGGAGTGGAGTCGTCGTCACCGCAGGGTGATAAACAGGAATGAACATGAAAATCGTAGTAATATTTGTTCATAGGACCTAAAACTTTACAGGGACTTGCTGAGAAGTACCGCTACATCAAAGGCGGGTAAATCGGTACTCAGAACGTTGACACCCTTTGCCTCGGCTTGAGATTTAACCTCATCGTCAAACTCAACGCCCTCAGCAAGAATAATACACGCAACATCTGTGAGCGTTGCCACTGCTAAGGTGTTGATGTTAGACATAATTGTTATCCAGGCGTTATCTGAGTTTGCTCTGCCCATTACCCAGCTGAGCAGGTCGCCTATATAAACACCGTCAATTTCTCTGTCACCGCAGGGAAGAGTCAAAACCTTGAATTCTTCTCTCTGCGAAAGGTCGTTAACTGTCAACGGAATCATCCTTTTCTTGAAGCTGTTCAAGTAGTTCGTTGCGGTAAAGAATAGCACAATCCTTCATAGTGGCTGTGCCCTTGACTACATCCTCTGCAAAAGCACTACAGCTGGGGGCTCCACAGGCACCGCAGTCAATGCCGGGAAGGGATTTCCTCAGATTCTGAATCTCTGCCATCATCCTCATAGACTCAGACATACTGGAGCTGAGCCTGGATATAGGATAGTAGGTGGGCATATCCTCAAAGAAATAGTAGTCGGGGATAGCCTTTGCTGTTTGTTCTTTTGGTAGGAAATTCTGTGACACAGGCAGATATCTTCTCAGAGTCTGAAGCTTAGCTTTTGCGATGAAGGGATTCTGCATAGTCAGTACACCGCCTACGCATCCGCCTGTACAGGCGTTAAGCTCGATAAACTCCAAGGGTGGAATGGTGTCATTGTCAATCTGGTCCAGAATGTAGTTAACATTTTCGATACCGTCTGCCGCTAAGTAGGCATCGTTCATAAGGGCTGTGGCTTCACCGCCGGAGGTTGCCCAACCTATACCGATCTTTCCTGAGTTGGAAATAGGCTGCAGGTTTTCTGTGTGCTCCATAGCGTTCAGAAGCTCAAAGTAAATATCGCTTATGGATACAACGGTATTTACAAGACTCTTGTATGAGCCAAAGCCGTTTTTAACGTAGCTTACCTTAGCAGGGCAGGGGGAGATAAAGCACACACCGATATCCTCGTCAGATAATTCGGGGTGTTCGCTTTTTGCTTTGTCCCTTGCTATACGTGCCGCAATCTCCATAGGTGGCAGCATAGGAATGATGTTATCTGTAAGGGAGGGGTATCTCAAGGCGATAAGTCTGAGCACTACGGGACAAGCGGAGCTGATAACGGGCTTTTTAATGTTTTCACCCTTGAGGTAAAGTCTGGTGTAGGCAGATACAAGCTCTGCCGCAGTAGCTACCTCAAATACGTTGTCAAATCCGATTTTGAGCAGTCCCTCGAGAATGTAGTCCACATCCTCCATATTCTCAAACTGACCGTACAGAGTAGGAGCGGGAAGTGCAATCTTATACTTGAAGCCCTCCAGGTCCTCAAGCTTGTTGCATACAGCCTTCTTGGCTTTCTTCGGGCATACTCTGATACATTCGCCACAGTCAATACATCTGCCCTGATTGATAACTGCGTGACCATCCTTGATTCGGATAGCCTGAGTGGGACAATGTCTGAGACAGGTGGTACAGCCTATGCATTTATTAACATCAAGACAAACCGAATGGTCGTACTTATCCATTTGACTGCACCTGCCTTTCAAAATAGTAAGAGGAGATAAATCCTCAGAGATTAACTCTCATAGTGATGGTTGTTCCTACACCTACTGTAGACTCAATATTCATATAGTCGGTGTAGCGTTTCATATTAGGGAGTCCCATACCTGCACCGAATCCGAGGGAACGGATGTTGTCCGGAGCAGTAGAGAAGCCTTCCTGCATAGCCTGTTGGATATCTTTGATACCGGGACCTCGGTCCGCGAGAACGATTTCAATATATTCCTCTGTAACCGACACATCGGCGTCACCGCCTCTGGCGTGGATTACCATATTGATTTCGCCCTCATACATAGCTATGGAAACTCGTCTGATAATGTCAGGGGAAACACCAAGCTGCCTCAGGTTTTTCTTTATCTGAACGGATGCGTGACCCGCAGAGGTAAAGTCTTCCCCGTCAACATCAAAGTGGAATGTTATCTGGTCGCTCATTCTCTTACTTTGTTACCTACCAGACCGTTACTGTACAGAATGCCACAGGCATCGTACATACGCTTCTTGCTGGTGAGGATAACGATACCGCTTTCCTCAGCCAGTTCAATCATCTCGGGTGTAGGCAGCTTTGAACGTACCAGCACAACACAGACCATATCCATCATTTCTGCTGTACGGATAACCTGAGAATTAACAAGACCGGTGATGAGTACTGCCTGGTCTTTAACAAAGGCAAGTACATCACTCATCATATCGCTGCCACAAGCAGAGTAAACATGATGCTCAAGATTTTCCTCACAACATGCAACGTCTGCACAGAGCAGCTCCTGAATTTTACTTATTTTCATAGGAATACATCCTTTAGTTTAGTAAATGAAGATTTTTGACATTTCTTCACTGCAGTGCATCAGCAACTGCAATAAACAGATTACATATACTTAGCAAGTACGTCCTGTACGTCGTCAGCAGTCAGACGTCCGTAAACCTCTTCATTGATTGTGAGAACAGGAGCAAGACCACAAGCACCGATACAACGACATGCAGTAAGAGAGAACTTACCGTCAGGTGTGCATTCATCGGAACCTATACCGAGAATCTCGCTGAACTTGTCAAAGATGTCTCCGCTGCCCTTAACGTAACAAGCGGTACCAAGACAAACAGAAATTGTGTACTCGCCCTTGGGACAAAGTGAGAACTGAGAGTAGAAGGTAGATACACCGTATACCTCCTCCATAGGAACGTTGAGTCCCTCAGCAATCATTGCCTGAACCTCAAGGGGAAGGTAGCCGTAGATATCCTGTGCTTTCTGGAGAACGGGCATAACTGCACCGGGGTCATCCAGATGAGCCTTGATAACTTCCTGAAGCTTAGCTTCCTGCTCAGGTGTACCTGCGAAGGGAATTGAGCTTGTTTTCTTTTGCATTATAATATCCTCCCTGTAGATTGGAATAAAATATGGAATCGGCAACAGGGCGCACCCTGTCACTTTACATACAATATGATAATAACATAAGAAGACAAAAATGTCTACATTAAAATTCAGATTTTTAAGGAAAAAAACAGAGTAAAAATCGGAAATTCAGTAATAATCGGGACTTTGTGTTAAAAAAATAACAAATATTTTTATGCAAAAAAATCCGAGTGAGAAAAAACAGTAGTTTTTCATAACTCGGAAATGTAATTTTTGTTCTGTAGTAGAATTAAACCTTAATGATATCCACTACCTCAAGTATCCCATCTGCTACCTTGAATCGGATTTCAAAGCCTGTATATTCAAAGCCGAAGATTCTCTGTGGGTCCTCTATATACTGAGGCCTCGGGTCCTGAGTCAGGGTCTGTATCAAAGGTGTACGCTTATCCTCGGGGATAAGGCTTATGAGCTTATCACTGACTTTAACCTGAAGAGTGTAGGATTTTCTCTCCTCTGCAAAGCTTCCCTTGGCGTCGGGACGGCAGTCTGCGTAGGGAATATAGGGCTTAATATCATAGATAGGTGTGCCGTCTGCCAGGTCTATTCCGGAAACGTGAAGCACGGTACCCTCAGATGTTTTCTCAAGCCCCAGAAGTTTAACACAGGATAGTCCCACAGGGTTGGGACGAAAAGGTGAGCGAGTAGCAAATACTCCCACCCTTTTGTTGCCTCCCAGTCGCGGTGGCCTTACAGTAGGGGACCAGGGCTTGTCCTTAACCTGAGAGAATTCCCATATAAGCCACAGATGGCTGTATTCTTCAATCCCTCTTAGAGCCTCCTCTTGTCTGTACTCAGGCTCAAATATTATGACTCCCTCACTGTCAGTAAGTCCGCTTTGTCTGGGTATTCCGAATTTAGTTGGGAAGTCGGTACGAATTTTTGCTATAACTTTCATAAGCCCTCCAATAAATTATATATAACATTATATTTACCTGCAAACTTTTTTCAAGTATGGCTTCAATTTTTTTATGTTGTGTGTTATCATAATACCAGATTGCTTTTGAGAGGGATATATATGAATTACCGCAGGGATAAATACGGCAACGAATTATCTGTACTGGGCTTTGGCTGTATGAGGTTTCAGACCAAGCGTGGAAAAATAGATTATAAGGAAGCCGAAGCAGAAATAATGAGGGCAATAGAGCTTGGTGTTAACTACTTTGATACTGCCTATATCTACCCCGGAAGCGAGGCACTTTTAGGTGAGGTGCTGGAGAATAACAATGCCCGTGATAAGGTGTATATAGCCACGAAGCTTCCTCATTATTTGGTAAAGAGCCGTGAGGCTATGGATAGGATATTTAACGAGGAACTGAAGCGACTCAGAACCGATAGGGTAGATTATTATTTTATGCACATGCTGACGGATATCTCCGCCTGGAATCGTATGACAGAGCTGGGTGTCCTTGATTGGATTAAAGAGAAAAAGGCATCGGGACAGATTAAACAAATCGGATTTTCCTATCACGGAAATACAGATATGTTCATAAAACTTGTAGATGCCTATGACTGGGATTTTTGTATGATACAGTATAACTATATGGATGAGCATTCTCAGGCAGGAAGACAAGGTCTTGAGTATGCGAGTTCAAAGGGTCTGCCTGTAATGATTATGGAGCCCTTAAGAGGCGGAAGGCTCGTAAACCGTCTGCCCATAGAAGCAAAGAAAATTTTTGAGGAATACAAAGTACAGCATACCCCTGCTCAGTGGGCATTCAAATGGCTTTGGAGTCAGCCTCAGGTAACTGTGGTGCTGTCGGGTATGAATTCTATGGAAATGGTAGAGGATAACATTGAAACGGCATCAAACACCTCGGTAGGGGAGCTAACTTTGGAGGATGACCGGATGCTGAGAAGTGTGGTTTCTGCTATTAACTCCAAGATGAAGGTTGCCTGTACAGGCTGTGGCTATTGTATGCCTTGTCCCAAGGGAGTGGATATCCCGGGTTCCTTTGCAAGGTATAACAGAAAATACGCCGAGGGCTGGTTTCCTGCTATGAAGGAGCATGTAATGTGTACCGCACTCAGAAAGACCTCAACTGCTATTTCCAACTGTATCGGTTGCGGTAAATGTGAGCTTCATTGCCCACAGAAGCTACCTATAAGAGAGAACCTTAAGGAAGCACAAAAAGAGCTGGAGACTCCTATCTATAAAATTGCAAGAAAGGTAGCACCTCTGGTAACTAAATTCTAAGATAGAAATGTCAGAAAAAGAGTAAAAAGAGCAAAAAAAGAAATGACCCTTGACCGTGTTTCTTTACACATCAGTCAAGGGTCATCTCTGTTCATTCTTGTTATCTAACATCTTTGGCTACCTCACGTTTCTACGGATTTTCGACTTTGCTTTTCATACTTTCGATTTCCTGTTCCACATTCGTCTTTTTTCTATCTCGTAAGTGAGATTTACTTTTGTGTCGGACATCTTTTCTTACTAAGCTTTGTCTTTTGGCATTCCTTAATGCTTAAGTTTCAATGTTATTTCTGTCTTAAATCCTCTGGCTTATTTGTCTGAAAAAATTTGATTTGCTAAATTTCTCTTTGACTTTCCTGCTTACCGAAGGCAGATTACTCGTCATAACTTTATTTTGTATTCCGTTTTATGAAGCCTTTTTGGATTTAATTCATACCCTAACATTCTAACTTTTGCAGTTAAGGTGTTTACCTCTTCATTGGTATCATCCTTTCTGTCTATAATATACCATAGGGTAGGGGTATTTTCAAGATGGGATTTTGTATAAATCTCATATTAGTTTTTAATATAAAACAGAGAAAATGTTATTAATGCACAATCATTTTTATACTGACTATTGACTTTTTAATGTATATTTTGATATAATAAGAGTGTTGGGCGGCTTGTACGTCCTTTTATTTTTTCTATCTTATTATTTGCTGCTATCATTCAATTAGCATTGATGTACATAATTATATCTATTTATATATGAGATATGTTTTTAATTTTATTAACAGAAAAATCCGTGGTTGACTTGAGCGGGGACTTTGTGTATAATATCACTTGTATCTCAAAGACAAAACATAATATTTGCGGGTGTGGCGGAATTGGCAGACGCGCTAGATTTAGGTTCTAGTGGCAACACCGTGCAGGTTCAAGTCCTGTCACCCGCACCATTAAACAGAGGGTACCCTATTGAGGTACCCTCTGTTTAATTTTACAAGCAAGTGCAAGGTGACAGGACTTGAACAGGCTGTGCCGAGAAAATTTTGGAACGAAAATTTCGAAGGTAAAAACAGTCCTGTGGACTGTTTTTAAGCCGCTGCGATGATGATAGTTCTGAACTATGCACACCGTAGTATACGAGGTAAGTATTTTCGTTAACAATAAACCACTGTCACCCGCACCAAAAATCGACAAGTTTCCCGTGAGACTTGTCGATTTTACTTTTTCACTATTAACTCTTCACTTTTCACTTTATCTCTATTACAACTGCCGTGTAGTTATCCTGCAGTTTCAAATTCTTTGCCTTTATCATTTTGTTAATGAGCAGGGCACTTTTCTTTGCATTTGATTTAAGGCATTTATTCAGTTCACTCTTATTAAGAGAACGATACACGCCGTCACTCATCAGAATCACCTTGTCGCCTCTAAGCAGTTCAACAGGTTCAGAGTTAAAGCTGATATGCCGTGGGAATTCAGCACCAATGAAGCTTGTTATTGAACCTCTGCGAGGATTTTGGGATGCTTCGTCTATACTCAGCTGACCTATTACGGTCATTGTGTCCAAATCGTGAGCAAAATCATGGTCACCGCTCAATTGAATCAGACCGCCGCTACGCCACAGGTATATACGGCTATCACCCACAGACAGCCACGAAAGACCCGAAACATCCACCTTGCAGCACACAAGGGTGGAACCGCTGTCGTAGTTAGAGTCAGCAGTAAGCGTTGTGACTTCATCCAAAGCAACCCTAAGAAGAGAAAGAAGCTGATACCGTGCAGGCATTTTCAAGTGTTTACTATCACTATATCATTTCATCAAATCACTCAGAGTGATACCGTCAAAATAATTATTTACCATATTATGAAATTCAGTCCACA
>CAZRLC010000050.1:0-10082 GCA_964600975.1 uncultured Ruminococcus sp. | reverse complement strand
TAGCACCTGTGCCATAGCCCATCATAACATAGTCAGAGATAAAGATAGGAATTTCCTTGCCGTTAACAGGATTAACCGCAACAAAACCGTCAAGCTTAACACCGGTTTTATCCTTTACAAGCTGGGTTCTTTCAAACTCAGTTTTCTTTGCACATTCTGTTCTGTAGTTCTCTACCTCGTCAAAGTTTACTATCATATCCTTATACTTATCAAGCATAGGATGCTCCGGTGCCATAACCATAAAGGTAACACCGAATAAGGTATCGGGACGGGTAGTGTATATTCTGAGGGTTTCATCTGTATTCTTTACAGTAAAGTTTACAAAAGCACCTGTGGATTTACCAATCCAATTCTCCTGCTGAAGCTTTACATTAGGAAGATAATCTACATCCTTGAGACCCTCAAGAAGCTTGTCTGCGTACTCGGTAATACGAAGATACCATACATCCTTGGACTTCTGAACAATATCACTGTGACAAATGTCGCATTTACCACCCTGAGAGTCCTCGTTAGAAAGAACAACCTTACAGGAAGGACAATAGTTTACAAGAGTCTTATCACGAAATGCCAGACCGTTTTCAAACATCTTGAGGAATATCCACTGAGTCCATTTATAATAATCCTCTTCGGTAGTATCAATTACTCTTTTCCAATCAAAGGAAAAGCCTACCTTCTTCAGCTGACTCGTAAATCTTGCGATATTTGTATCGGTAACCTGTCTGGGATGAATGTGTGTCTTGATTGCATAGTTTTCTGTAGGAAGTCCGTATGCATCAAATCCAATGGGAAACAACACATTGTAGCCTTCCATTCTTCTCTTTCTGGAAACAACCTCAAGACCTGAGTAGGCTTTAATATGACCGACGTGCATACCTGCACCGCTGGGATAAGGGAATTCTACGAGAGCATAGAACTTCTTTTTATCAGAATTATCCTTTGCCTCGAATACACCTGTATCCTCCCATATCTGCTGCCATTTAGGCTCTGTGAGTTTATGATTATATTTCAAAATGAGTCCTCCTCATAAATAATTTACTAATTAATCTTCCTCGTCAATATATTGAGATATATCTACTACTTCTCCGTCCTGCCACAAATGGTCAAGACTATAATATTCTCTGGCTTCGTCAGAGAAAACGTGCACGATAACATCAGTATAATCCAGAAGAATCCAGGAATCGCTACGGTGACCCTCGATATGATGTACAGGAATACCCATACCTTTGAGCTGAAATTCAAGCTCGTCCGCCAAAGCCTTGACATGGGTTGAGTTATTACCTGTTGCAAGTACCATATAATCTCCGAGAGAGGATACATCACCAATCTTGATAACCGACAGGTTTCTTCCTTTTTTATCAGATAAAATCTTTGCAGATTCTATTGCTTGTTCAAAAGCTGTCATAAAATAAACATCCTTTCCTTATAACTTTCCAAGTATAAGTTCATTGTAAAGACCGAGTGCATCGGGGTGGACTGACCTGCCGCGTTTTACAAGGTCCGGTATAACAAAACCAAGTCCATAGAGCATCCCGTCTTCTAAAGATTTTTCGCACTCACTACGCATAATATCCACATCGTCATAATCTCTTTCGATACTGATAAAATCAGCAATAAAGAGAATCTTTTCAAGTAAGGACATATTACTGCGGCCTGTAGTATGATACCTGATTGCATTAAGAATATCCATGTCGGTGATACCAAGAGTATCTCTGCAATAAACCATACCGCTTATAGAATGCCATAACTGAGGCGATTTTTCGCAAACGCTGTCAAGTATTATACCACCTGACTGTATGATTTGCAACTGGGTCTCCTTATCGGTTTCCTTAGTAATATCGTGAAGTATTCCTGCAATCTCTGCCTTCACAGGGTCCTCGCCGTATTTTTTTGCAAGTTTGACAGCAACGTCTGCCACATTACAGCTATGGGTATATCTGCGTTCACCAAGATTTTTTTCTGCAAGTAAATAATAGTCATTGATTTCCATAATCATACAATCCATTCTCTATAATATACTCGCTAACTTTTTCAGGGAGCAAGTGACTGAAATTATCACCAAGTTTAATTAGATTTCTAACTTGTGTGGAAGATACAGTAGAAATCGGTTCATGTAAAAATTTAACATTTGCACCGTAAAGCTTAGTATATTCCTGTTCCTTTATAAGCAAGTCTGAATCGGTGTATTCACCTCTGCATACAGTAAGTATTGTAGCAACATTAAAAATATGTTCAGCATTCTTCCACAAAGGAAGTTGCATAAAGGAATCAGCACCTACAATTAAAAACATCTCGCTATCACCTTCAACTCTTAAAAGCTCGTCCAGAGTTTCGTATGTATAGCTTCTTCCCTGCCTCAGAATTTCTATATCGCTGACAATAATATCATCAGCTTGTTCAAAAGCAAGGCGGCACATATTGAGCCTATGCTGAGGTGATAACATAGGTGAATTGTCCTTAAGAGGTGTACTGAATGTAGGGATAATATATATTTTATCAAGAGCAAACTGTTCCTTCATTCTGTACATAAGCTTAACGTGTCCTTTGTGGACAGGGTTAAAGCTTCCTCCGAACATAGCAATCTTCCTCATGCCTTTGCTTTAGGTAATTTAATCTTAGGCTCGTCAGAATTTTTCTTATAAAGAATAAACTTATAGCCGATAACCTGAACTACATCTGCACCCACGTTCTCTGCTATTATATCCGCAGCCTCACGGGAGGAATACTCGCAGGTTTCAAGCACCTTACCCTTTATAAGTTCTCTTGCCTTAAGGGCATCAGAAGCCTGTTTATATATAGTGTCAGTGAGTCCGCCCTTACCTACAATCAGAATTGTATCGTAGGAATTAGCAAGACCTCTGAGATATGCACGTTGTTTGCTGGTAAGCATCAAAGCACATCCTTTCTCATCATTAATTTTTCTTTAAGTTTACGAAGAGCATTACCGCGGTGACTGACCATATCCTTTTCGTCACCCTCAATAGAGCCGAAGCATCTACCGTCTTCGTATATAAATACAGGGTCATATCCGAAACCACCTTCACCCTCAGGTGAAAATGCGATTGAACCCATACATCTTCCTTCCACTTCTATAATGTCATCTTCTGAAAAAACGCAACAGATTGTACACATAAAATGTGCACCTCTCTGTCCTTTGGGCACATCTTCAAGATTCTTAAGAAGTAAAGCTGTACGCTGGGTCTGAGGAATATCATCTCCGCCGTATCTGGCTGAATATATACCGGGGGCACCGGATAAAGCATCAACACAAATACCGGAATCATCTGCAATAGAAGGCATATGAGATTTTCTAAACGCTGACAAGGCTTTAATCTTTGAGTTTTCAGCGAAGGTTTCTCCGTCCTCTACTACATCTCCCAGGTCAATACCGGCTTCTTTGGCAGATACAACATTAATACCCAAGGGCAAAAGAATTCTCTTAAACTCCTCCACCTTGTGGGCATTATTGGTTGCAATTAAAAAATCAGTCATCAGACTCACCTCTGTCAAAGAGAGCCTTTGAGAAATCATCGGGGTCAAAGGGTTGCAAATCGTCAATCTGCTCACCCACGCCGATGTACTTCACGGGGATATCAAGACCGTCTCTGATTGCAAGAACTACACCACCCTTGGCGGTGCCGTCCAGCTTTGTGAGAACGATACCTGTAATGCCTGTGGCTTTTCTGAACTCAACAGCCTGATTCACAGCATTTTGACCTGTGGTAGCATCCAACACAAGGAGGATTTCCTTGTCGGCATCAGGAAGCTCACGGTCTATTATACGATTAATCTTGGCAAGTTCATCCATAAGATGCTTTTTGTTATGGAGTCTACCGGCAGTATCACAAATAATGACATCGCTACCCTTAGCCTTAGCAGAAGAAATAGCATCAAAAACAACCGCTGCAGGGTCAGAGCCTTCGTTCTGCTTAATAATATCTGCACCTGAACGCTCTGCCCAAATCTGAAGCTGGTCAATAGCCG
Organism: uncultured Ruminococcus sp.; assembly: GCA_964600975.1. Classification (GTDB taxonomy): domain Bacteria; phylum Bacillota; class Clostridia; order Oscillospirales; family Acutalibacteraceae; genus Ruminococcoides. The sequence goes on along the minus strand of CAZRLC010000050.1, from coordinate 6,101 downwards.
CCGCACGGAAAGTATCTGCCGCAGCTAATGTAACTCTCTTGCCACGATTTCTCAAATCGTTAGCTAATTTACCGATAGTAGTGGTTTTACCTACTCCGTTAACACCTATAACAAGTATAACAGATGGCTTTGTGGAAATGTTGAGTTCCTGATTACCACGAAGAAGGTCAGCGGTAATCTCACAAAGAAGTGCGTGAATCTCCTCGGGTTCTGTTATCTTATCACTTTTAACTCTATCTCTGAGTTCATCACAAATCTTCTCTGCCGTAGGAACACCTACATCACCCATTACAAGAAGCTCTTCTAACTCCTCAAAAAGTTCTTCGTCAATCTTTCGAAATGACTTAAGCATTGTATCAATCTGACCCACAACTGCTTCACGAGTCTTCTTGAGTCCTGCTTTAATTTTACTGAAAAATCCCATAATATCTTCCTTTTAAGTAAAATAGCTATCAGGTAGCCTTCATATTAAGCTTCTCGGCAACCTCTGTCGCTCTGAGTTCAAGAAGCTTTGATATACCTTCTTCCTGCATAGTAACACCATAGAGGACATCAGCCTCTTCCATAGTACCACGACGGTGGGTAATGGTAATAAACTGAGTCTGGTCGGTAAGATTACGCAGATATCTTGCAAATCTGTCAACATTAACTTCGTCGAGGGCTGCTTCAATCTCATCCATAACACAGAACAGTGAAGGTCTAACCTTCATAATTGCAAAGTAAAGTGCTATAGCAACAAGAGCCTTCTCGCCACCGGAAAGTGCGTCAAGGTTTGTAACAATCTTGCCCGGAGGATGAACAGAAATGTCAATACCACTGTTAAGTGTATCCTCGGGGTCGGTTAGTACAAGCTTAGCACTACCGCCACCGAACAGCTCAGTAAAGGTTGTACCGAAATGCTTGTTGATAAGAGAGAAACTTTCGATAAAGGAATCCTTCATCTTCTTTGTAAGTTCGCTTATAAGAGCAATAATCTCCTTCTTCGACTTCTCTACATCCTCAACCTGTTTGGACATAAATTCGTATCGTTCTGACACTTCCTTATATTCTTCAATAGCACCTACATTAACAGAACCCAAGCCTTTAATCTTCTGCTTCAGTTCGTTGAGACGTTTGGTGGCTGTTGTAAGGTCTTCTATCTCTGCGGCGTGTGCCTCTGCCTCTAAACGAGTCAGCTCGTACTCTTCCCAAAGCTTTGAAATAATAGAATCGTATCTGCTCTGGACGTTGAGCTTTCTTTCTTGAAGTCTTGCAAGTTCCGAAGAAGCAAGTTCACGCTCAGACATCTTGTCTTTTTCAAGCTGACGAAGACGGATGTTTTCACGTTCAATCTCGTTACGGCGGTCAGTATGGCTATCTATATCCTGTCTTGAGGTAGCAATCTGCTCTTCCAAAGCCTTAATCTCTGACTCAAAAACTGTAATCTGCTCTGTTATTGCTACATTTGATGCCTCAAGCTCCTGTATTTCCACAAGAAGTTCAGCTTTTCTTGTTTCCTGATTATTACCAAGAGTCTGGGAGGTCTCAATATCAGACCGGAGATTCTCAATATCCTTCTCAAGAGTAACGATCTCAAGACGAAGCTGCTGGAGCTTCTGAGAAAGCTCCTCGCGTTTTTCTTTAAGTGTGAGACGGCAGCCGCTGATTTCAGAAGCCTTCTCCTCCTGAATACTGATTTCTTCTGCGAAACGTTCGATAACAAGCTGAGCATTGTCTCTGTCTGTGCAAAGAGCCTCAATACGGGATGAGCAATTAGCGTACTCAGAGTCAATTTCCTCAATAGCTTCCCGAGTAGCTCTCAGCTCATTTTCACAAGCCTTTGCTTCTGCTTCAAGTCGGGCAAGTTCCTGAGAAGTATTGGAAAGGTCACCTCTGAAGCCGAGAATCTGAGCCTCAAGAGATGCTGTCTCACCCTGTGCTGCAACATAATCGGCTTTTGCATTTTCAGCCTTTTTCATAAGTTCCTCTGCTTCGGCTTTAATCTTTGCGATTTCTGAGGAACGGCTCAGAAGTCCTGAGTTCTTAGCAAAGGAACCACCTGTAAGTGAACCTCCTGCATTGACAACCTGTCCGTCAAGGGTAACAACCTTGAATCTATAGGAGTATTTCTTAGCGGCAACGGTGGCGCTGTTAAGATCCTCAAAAATTGCAATTCTACCGAGTAGAGAAAGAAGAATATCGTTATACTCTTTTTCACAAGAGCACAGGTCACTGGCGACTCCGATGAAGCCATAGCAATCATCAAGCCCCTGCTCAGAGAGTTTTTTACCCTTAATAGTATTTACGGGTAAAAATGTGGCTCTACCGGCTTTGTTCTGTTTCAGGTGCATAATGGCACGTTTTGCATCTTCTTCGGTAGCTGTAACTATATTCTGAAGTGCATAGCCAAGAGCAGTCTCTATGGCAACTGCATATTCTGTGGGAACATTTACTATACGGCTTACGGGACCTCTGATACCCTTGAGTGCTCCTGCCTTCGAAGCCTGTATAACAGTCTTTACAGAATTACTGAAGCCATCCATATTCTGTTCCAGGTCCTGAAGCACCTTGGCACGTCTTGCCTTTTCTCCTGCATCAAGAGTCAGCTTATCTGCTTTATCTCTTAACTCGGAAAGACGCTCTTCCTTAGATGAAAGCTTCATCTCAAGACCTTTTATAGAGTTAGTAATCTGAGTGATAGTACGCTGAGAAGCCTCCAACTTTACCTTATAATCATCAAGCATTGAATTTAAGGTTTGAAGCTGTTGCTGACGCTTCTCTTTATTCTCTGTAAGCACTGTCTGTCTGCTCTCAAGCTCAGCAATGGAGGATGCACTGGTCATTACAGTAACTCTGGCGTCTGCCTGTTTAGCACTTAATGCAGAAATTGCTGCAGTAATCTCCTGTAATGAGTCTGAGCTACGACTTGCATCAACATTAATATTGTTGAGAGTATCAGCCATTTCATCGTATTCTTTTTGTTTGAGTGATATAGAGGTTTTGATATCCTCTATCCGCTTTAGTTTTTCATCAATATCTCTTAAAATATCCTCAGCAAATACATCTATCTGCTCAAGATTAAGACGGATACGCTCAACGCTTTCGTTGTTATGTAATATATCATTATTGGCAACAGAAACAGCAGAACGCTTCTCTGATATTTGTGCTTCGCATTCAGAGATTAAGGTTCTTAACTGTTCGATTTTTACAGCAATCTGACCGCTTTCGGAATAAAGCTCCTCTGACTGCTCCGAAACCTCAGATATTACTTTGTCTGCATCTGCACACTGTTGCTCACAAATAGCAATCTTATCCTCGTGTTCTTTGATAACACCTGAGGATTTGTTTAGAGTATCAAGCCAAAGAGCAATCTCAAGTCCACGCTTTTCGCCTGAATATTCAAGGAAGCTTTCAGCCTTTTTAGCCTGAGTTTTTAAGGGTCCGATACGAGACTCAAGCTCTGAAACTATATCACGGAGTCGTACAAGGTTATCCTCTGTACGAGAAAGTTTACGCTCAGCCTCGGTCTTTCTGTATCTGTAACGGGAAATACCTGCCGCTTCCTCAAAAATCTCGCGTCTGTCATCACTTTTAGAGGATACGATGCTGTCTATCTTACCCTGTCCAATCATGGAATAACCATCTCTGCCAAGACCTGTATCCATAAACAGCTCATTAATATCCTTGAGTCTTACCTGAGTTTTATTGATAAGATATTCGCTTTCACCTGAGCGATAGTAACGCCTTGTAACAGATACAACATCTCCGTCAAAACGAAGTGCTCTGTCAGCATTATCAATGGTAAGAGTAACCTCGGCAAAACCCTGTTGCTTTCTGCCGGTTGTACCATTGAATACTACATCCTCCATTGATTTACAGCGAAGGCTTCTGGGAGCCTGTTCACCTAAAACCCAACGAATAGCATCGCTTATGTTACTTTTACCTGAGCCGTTAGGTCCAACAACAGCGGTAATACCTGTATTAAAGGTTAATTTAGTTTTATCCGGAAATGTTTTGAAGCCTTGCAGCTCTAATGATTTAAGGAGCATAATTTCAGCCTTCCTGTATTATTATCTGACGATTATTAAGGGTACTTTCACCAACTACAGAGGCGTTATACCCCATACCCTGAAGAACAGTCAGATTATTTCTTTTTTGCCCTATAGCCTTGGAAACATCACGACTTGGAACAAATATTTTTATATTACCCTTTCGGTAATTTTGCATATTAACAGTTCTTATAATATTGTTGAGATATATACGGCTTTCGCATAATTCACGAAATGCAGGATGATACGCACCGGAAATAATGCTATCCTCCATAGTATCACTACTATGAAGCCCCACTCTGATTAGCTTTATGTCAGAGGACTCAAACATAGGAATAAGCTCTGAGCACAAATCTACCGCTTCTTCCACAGTCTGAGGCTTATATACACCTGCTGAGGCAAGTTCCTCCAGATAAGTTCCTTTGAGCACAATTGTGGGATAAATACGAACCGTGTCGGGATTTATTGATATAAACTCTTTGGCGGTGTAAATATCAAATTCACGACTGCTGCCATAAAGTCCGGTCATCATCTGAAGTCCCAGAGAAAAACCCATATCCTTAATAAGTTTTGAGGCGGTGTAAACACTCTGTGCATTATGTCCTCGTCTGTTAAGAGTAAGCACCTCATCAGACATAGACTGTGCACCAAGCTCAATAGAGGTAACGCCATAACCCCTCAAGAAATCAAGAATTTCTTCGTCAATACAATCAGGACGAGTTGATATTCTGATACCCTTGAAATAGTGAATATAGTCCCGTGTACTTTGAAGCAAAGCAGTCATATATTTTCTGTCAACAGCAGTAAAGCTACCGCCGAAAAAAGCAATCTCAGAGGCGGAAGCATCAATTCCGCCTGAAGATAATGCAGTGGATATTGTATTTTTTACATCCTCGGGAGTTGTCTTGCTGATGACTCCTGTAATTCTGTGTTGGTCACAAAAGCTACACTTATTGGGACAACCTGCAAAAGGCACAAATATTGAAACATTGGAACGCTTAATATCCCATCAACTCCAATGCAGCCCGTGCAGCCTGTTGCTCGGCTTCCTTCTTACTTCTGCCGCCACCCTTACCTATGGAGTTGGAATTAAGAAGTACCTCAGCCACAAAATGCTTGTTATGGTCGGGACCGCTTTCGCTAACCATTCTGTATTCAAGCTTTTCTCCGGGATTTTTCTGAACAATCTCCTGGAGGGTTGTCTTGTAATCCTTGACCGGTTTGCGACGGATGTTTTTAACCTCGGGCTCAATAAACTCCATAACAAATCTTGAAGCCTCATCATATCCGCCGTCAAGATAAATAGCCGCAATCAAAGCCTCAAAGGCATCAGAAAGAATAGAGGGTCTGTCTGCTCCGCCACCGTGCTTTTCGCCACGGCTAAGCTTAATATATTTACCCAGGTCAATCTGCTTTGCAAATCTATATAGTGCCTTTTCACATACAAGAGATGCTCTCAGCTGTGTCAGGTCTCCCTCGGGAAACTGAGTGAAATTGCGAAATATGTAATTAGTAACAACAAGAGACAAAACAGAATCGCCTAAAAATTCAAGTCTCTCGTTGCACTCTGAATTCTTTCCTGCTTCGTTAGAAAAAGAGGAATGAGTCAGAGCAACAGAAAGGAGTGCTTCATCCTTGAACTCATATCCTATTTTCTGCTGTATCTCAGTCATAATCTTAATCCTCTGTCTTAATTTTATCCAAAGCTGTGCTTATCTCACCGATAACATCACGCTCTGTATACTGAATCAAAAGTCTGATTGCACTCTTGAAGGTAGCAGCATCAGCATTGCCGTGTGCCTTAAACACAGGCTTACGAACACCGAGAATCGGTGCACCGCCGTGCTCACTATAATCAAACTGTTTCTTCAGTTCGTTCATATCCTTTAGAATTATTGCAGCTGCAAGTTTATTCTTAAGATTCTTGGTGAGAACACCCTTAATCTTCTTCATAAGTGCAATAGCAACACCCTCGTAGGTCTTAAGGATAAGGTTACCTGTAAAGCCGTCACATACAAGAACATCGCAACCGTTTACAGGAATATCTCTACCCTCAACATTACCAATAAAGTT
>CAZRLC010000049.1:8421-10712 GCA_964600975.1 uncultured Ruminococcus sp. | reverse complement strand
GGTCGGGACCGATATATTTCTGAAGCTCTGTCATAAAGCTCTGGCAGAAACGCATAACCTCGCCGTCGCTCTTGCCTCTGGGGTCAAAGTCGGAACCGCCCTTGCCGCCGCCCATGGGAAGTGTTGTCAGGGAGTTCTTAAAGGTCTGCTCAAAGCCAAGGAACTTGATGATACTTGCATTAACAGAGGGGTGAAGTCTGATACCGCCCTTGTAAGGACCGATAGCAGAGTTGAACTGTACTCTGAAGCCACGGTTTACCTGTACCTTGCCATTATCGTCAACCCAGGGAACACGGAAGAAAATCTGTCTTTCGGGCTCAACGATTCTCTCGAGAACACCTGCCTCTACCAGGTCGGGTCTTCTTTCTACAACGGGCTCAATGGATGTCAGAACTTCTGTAACAGTCTGAATAAACTCGGGCTCGCCGGGATTTCTCTTCTTAACTCTCTCCAATAAATCAAGGAGATACTCATTTGTAAGTGCCATAGTATCACGGCTCCTTCCACAAAAAATTCGCTTTTTAGCATATTGAAATTATAACCCAAGATATTTGGGATTTCAAGAGGAAAATGGAAGGTTTTTGCAATATTTTTTATAAAACCTTCAAAAAACTCCTGATTTTGTATATATTGACGGCATTTTCTGAATGATTTGAAGTTGTTTCCTGCAATTACAAAAAAGATTTCGTTAAATAATATTTTCTTTTCTCAAATGTTGTAAAAACCGTTTGCCTGTGGTATTATAAATAAGTAAGGATTTCAGGGCGTACATCACACGCCTGTAAGCTTTGGAGCAATTTTTTTGATGCGGAGTTGTTTTTATGAGAAAGACTAAAATTATCTGTACTCTGGGACCAGCTTGTAATAATAAGAAAATCTTGAAAAAGATGGTTCAGGCAGGAATGAACGTTGCCCGAATCAATCTGTCTCACGGCACCTATGACGACATCAAGGAAAACATCGCAATGGTCAAGGAGGCTGCCGCCGAGTGTGGCAAGGAAATTGCAATTTTGCTGGATACCAAGGGCCCCGAGGTAAGAGTGGGACTCTTTGAGAATGGTTTTGTTGAACTGAATAACGGTCAGGACTTTGAATTTTACAAAGAGGATTGTCTGGGTAACGAGAAGGGCGTCAGCATTTCTTATCCCCGTCTGGTACAGCTTTTCAAAGCAGACCCGAATATAATCGGTCAGCAGATGCTCCTTGATGACGGAAAAATTATAATGAGCGTTAAGTCTACTCATTCTGACAGGATAGTATGTACTGTTGAGCAGGGTGGCAGACTCTCTAACCGCAAGAGCATAAACATTCCCGATTATCACATTAATATGCCTTATGTCTCTGCTCGTGACAGACAGGATATTGAGTTTGGTCTGGCTCAGGGTGCAACCTATGTTGCCGCTTCTTTTGTAAGAAGTGCAGAGGATGTATCCACACTCCGTGACTATATAGACAGCCTTGGTTATGATGATATAGAAATCATATCCAAAATAGAAAATCAAAGCGGTGTAACCGATATTGACAATATTATCCGTATCAGCGACGGTATTATGATTGCTCGTGGTGATATGGGTGTTGAGATTCCCTTTATCAGAATCCCCGAAATTCAGAAGTCCTTAATCAGAAAATGCGTAATGGCAGGTAAGTACGTAGTTACCGCTACCCAGATGCTGGAGAGTATGACTACATCCCCCAGACCTACCCGAGCAGAGATTAACGACGTTGCAAATGCAGTATATGACGGTACCTCGGCAGTTATGCTTTCGGGTGAGTCCGCAGCAGGTAAGTTCCCTGTAGAGAGTGTACGCACACTCCGTGATATCTGTACAGAAGCCGAGAAGCACAGGGAGTTCCACGTGCTCAGAGATGCACTCTGTCATTGTGCAGATGAGGGGTCTTTCCGTGAGAACATCTGCTATGCCGCCAAAACTATAGCCGACAACATCGGCGCAAAGGCAATTATCGTCGAGAGTAAAACAGGTAACGTTGCCCGTGCTATGGCAAAGTACCGTCCCGACTGTGACGTTATCACCGTTGTTACCTCCAAGGAGGTATGCAACAAGCTGGGACTTGTATGGGGTGTTACCGCTGTGCTGGGCGAAGAGCTTAAGGAAAGTGACCAAATCACAAAACAGGCTCTGCTCAAAGCTCAGGAGACAGGCATCGTCAAGAAGGGTGACCTTGTAATCGTTATCTCCTCCAACAAGACTGTTCCCACCTCCTCTACCGATACCCTCAATATCAGAATAGTATAAAGCAAGATATATAAAAAGACCGCCTCCGAGTTTGGA